>NZ_AVCC01000024.1 GCF_000622895.1 Herminiimonas sp. CN | reverse complement strand
CCTGTCTCCTCCAACTCCGTAAAAAGATTGGATTTAGCCCGCACCGAAAGGTCTGCGGGCTTTTTTTTGTGCCCCAGCATATGCCTGCCGCTGAATGAACCCGCATTGAGCGTCTGGTTTTGGGCGTTGGCGGCAAGTCAATTACAAAACATGCTTTATTGGCTTCCACTGGCTGGCTCGTTGCCTTGAACAGCTCAGCTCCTTGACGGCACCACCGCCCCCCATTCAGATACCTTGCTATAAGACTTTAAAAAGACTATATTTGGTCTTTTCTGAAATCAGGAGCACAGCCATGCGCTACTCGTCTCAAGTCAAGCCGATCAGCTACCTCAAGGCCAACGCTGCCGAGGTCCTGACGCGCCTCGCGGAACAGCGTGAGCCCCTGGTCATCACCCAAAACGGTGAAGCCAAGGCCGTCCTGCAGGACGTGGCCTCGTTCGAGGAGACTCAAGAAACACTGGCCTTGCTGAAAATCCTCGCACTGGGCAACCGAGATGTGGCCGCTGGCAAGGTCACGCCTGCGTCCGATGTCGTTGCCCGTCTGCGCGCCAAGCGAGCCACCGGCTGATGGCAGGCGTCCCGGCCAAGTTCGAAGTTCTGCTCACCGAGGGTGCGGAGCAGGACTTGGAGTCTATTCACGACTACATCTCCGAATTCGACTGTGTGCCCAACGCCAACTACGTGTTGGATGAGTTGATGGAGGTTGTGGATAGCTTGTCGAAGTTTCCGGAGCGCGGCAGCTACCCGAAGGAACTGGTCGGCCTCGGCATCAAAGAGTACCGCCAGACCTTCTTCAAGCCGTACCGCGTGATCTACCGTGTCACAGGCAGCCAAGTCATCATCTATCTGATTGCTGACGGGCGTCGTGATATGCAGTCAGTGTTGGCAAGAAGGCTGCTGGGCGCATAGCCCACCTGCCGTGTACTGGCTTCAATTCGAAGGGCTTCGAACCAGTGCTCACCAGTTCGGCGAGCCGGTTTTTCGGGTGGCAACCATACGCCACCAAAATAAAAAGGCCAACCGTTCTCGGTTGGCCTTTGTCTTTTCGAAGTCTTGCTAGCCCGCTAAGCCAGACATTTGCTGTGGATATATTCCAGTAGTTGCAAGGGTGAATCAATAATCAGATCGGCACCCCATGCGCGTGGCGCAAGCTCACCACAATAGCCCCATGCGGCAGCGATGGTATGCATGCCGGCCGCCTGCCCGGCCTGGATGTCGCGAAGGTCGTCGCCTACGTACCAGCAATCCCGCGCTGGTATGCCAAGGCGCCTCGCCGCTTCGAGCAACGGTCCCGGATGTGGTTTTGCTTGCGGCATCGTGTCGCCGGAAATCACACAACCTGCTTCATGCAAGCCAATCCAGTTGATTAAAGGTTCTGTGAAACGCTCTGCCTTGTTGGTTACGATTCCCCAAGCCAGGCTGCGCTCATTGATCCCATTGATCAGGTCGATCACGCCATCGAATAGCCGGCTTTCCACTGCCAGTGCTGCTGCGTAGTTATTCAGAAAACCGATCCGCAGGCTTTCATAACCTTCATCTTCGGGTCCGAGTCCGAATGCTACTCCGATCAATCCTCGCGCTCCTGATGATGCAACTGCGCGCAGCGAGTCGTATGGCGTGGGCATTAAACCCTGCGCTGTTCGTAACAGATTTACTGCCGCCGCCAGATCTGGCGCAGTATCGGCTAAGGTGCCATCGAGGTCGAACAGGATGGCGCGGGGAATTGGGGCGGTGTTTATAATCAAGGTTATGTGCAATATTTCGGTGGCAACTGCCGATCAGTAGAATTTTGTTACGCGGTGCGAGTGCAAGCCACCATGTAGTTGACGCTGGTATCGCTGTTGAGCGAATACAATTGGGTCACGGGGTTGTATGTCAGGCCCTTCATGATATCGACAGTCATGTTTGCATTTCGGATGAATTGCGACAATTCCGCGGGAGTAATGAATTTTGCGTATTCGTGCGTGCCCTTTGGCAGTAGACGTAGCAGGTATTCGGCTCCGATAATTGCGAACAGATAGGATTTTGCAGTCCGATTGAGCGTGGAAAAAAATACGCGACCGCCGGGCTTTACCAAGGTGGCGCAGGCGCGAACGATTGAGGCTGGGTCCGGTACATGTTCCAGCATTTCCATGCAAGTCACGATGTCGTATTTGCAGGGTTCTCTTGCCGCCAGGTCTTCTGCCGCAATCAATTCGTAGCGAACTTTGACGCCGGATTCCAGGCTATGCAAGTCAGCAACCTTGAGGGCTTTTTCGGACAAATCGATGCCTGTGACGTTCGCGCCTTTATTTGCCATGGATTCTGACAGGATGCCGCCGCCACAACCGATATCGACAACGGTTTTTCCGCTTAATGGCAGGCAAGCATTAATCCATTCCAGACGGAGCGGGTTGATCGCGTGCAAGGGGCGGAATTCCGAGCCTGGATCCCACCAGCGGTGAGCGAGATCGCTGAATTTCTGTAGTTCAAGAGGGTCTGCATTCATGGTCGATATGATAGCTGTAAATATGTCGGTGTGCAGGTTATGTGGGATAAAGCAGGTGGCGCTGAACGATGATAGTTTTCTTGCTTATTTTTGCCATAAAAAAACCCCGCGAACGCGGGGTTTAATTGAGCAAGACCGATTACTTGTTGCGTGTACCAACAACTTCGATTTCTACGCGGCGGTTTTTAGCGCGACCGGCAGAAGTTTTGTTGCTGGCAACCGGTTGTTTCTCGCCTTTACCTTCAGTGTATACGCGATTGGCTTCAACACCTTTGGAAACCAGATAGGCCTTGACTGCTTCAGCGCGGCGAATCGACAGCTTCTGGTTGTAAGCATCGGAGCCAACTGAGTCTGTATGACCAACAGCGATGATAACTTCCAGATTGATGTTGCCCAGCTTCGAGACCAGGTCATTCAGCTTGGCTTTGCCATCGGCTTTCAGTACGGCTTTGTCAAAATCAAAGAATGCATCTGCTGCAAAAGTGACTTTTTCCGATGTTGGTGCAGCGGCAGGAGCAACTGGAGCCGCTGCAGCTGGTGCCGCTGCGACAGGCGCTGCGGCCTTGGCGATTTCGCCATCGCAACCAGCGACTGAGTCGGCTGGAGTCCAGTAGCCGGCATGCCAGCACGAACCGAACGGGCTGCGTGCAATTACGCCGCGACCGTCTTGTACGTATGCGCTATTCGGTGTTTTGGCCTGAATATCTTGCGTGCTTTGCGCAGATGCAGAAATGGACAGAACTGCGGACGCAGCGAAGACGAGTTTTGCTAATTTTTTCATATTTTTTCCTCTCGGGTGAGATATCCGCAGATAAACTGCGCTACAAATTTACAACATCTAAAATTGAATTACCACTTGCAACAGGTTATCACAGTTGTAAATTAACCATATGCAATAGTCCGGTTTTCATTTTGCCATAGGCTTTGCTTTGCTGCTTTGTTTGTTAAATTGGTTGCCATATATTTTTGACTATTCGTTGCGATTTCACAACGATAAAATAGGGCGGTATCTATTTGAAAAAATTATCTAAAATGCACTGTCAAAACGGAGTGGGGGCATTGTTATTGAGATGATTGGTCTTTAATCTCAATAGTCAATCGGCGGTTGGGTGCCAGACACTGAATAAGTTTCGAGCGGGTTAGTTTGTTGTTGCAGACTTTTACTGGCTGAGTTGCTCCGGCACCTAAAGCGATGATGGCGGAAGTGATATTTTTGCTTTTCAGGTAAGCAGCCAGGTTTGCGGCGCGTTTGTAGGATAACTGCTGATTATATTTTTCCGGTCCGAGTAAATCGGTATGGCCAGTTATGCGAATGGATTCAATATGGGTGCAACGCGCCAGTCGCGGCAGCACCTCCTGATCGATCCGTTCTTTTGCCGCCTTGGCAAGAGTGGTGCTGTTGAATGGAAAAGTCTGGTCGTTTTCCAAGGTCACGAGGAAATCGCAACGTTGGGGCTCCGGTTGAACAGCGGGTGTGGCTGCTTGCGTGGGCAGGGTGGCGATGGCCGGGGCGGTGGGGTTTGCAATTGGCGGGGTCAGTTCGCCGTCGCATCCCAGGACGGCATCCGCGGTGAGCCAAGTGCCTGTGCGCCAGCAAAGACCGTAGGCGCTGCGCACCACGATTCCATTACTGTCTTGCAGATACGCGCTGTTCGGTTTTTTGGCTTGGATGTCGGATGGCTGAGCGTTCGCGCCGATGACTGTTGAGCCAATCGCAAGGCCTAGGGCCAGTTTGATGAGCATGCTGCTTCCTTTTTTGCGATTTCTTCAAATATGTGGTTGAAACATCCGGCGGTATTTAAGCATATTTTATGATCGGGAGCCGTATTTGTAAGGAAAATACCGGCCCCCCGTCTAGGTTTCTTAAAATCCATGGAAAAAGCGCCACATGCTAAAATTGGCTGTTTACAAGCTCCGACCAGTTGTTGTTGCGATGCCTGCTTAGCAGTCGGCATCATGCGTTAACCCAGTCAAAGATCAGTCGAACAGCCAATGGATCAATTCGCCAAAGAAACAATCCCGATTTCCCTTGAAGAAGAGATGCGCAAGAGCTACCTCGACTACGCGATGAGCGTGATCGTTGGGCGTGCTTTGCCTGATGTGCGCGACGGCTTGAAGCCGGTGCATCGCCGGGTGCTGTTTGCCATGCATGAAATGAACAATGTCTGGAACCGGCCGTATGTGAAATGTGCGCGCGTGGTCGGTGAAACCATGGGTAAATATCATCCGCATGGCGACTCCTCAATTTACGACACGCTGGTGCGGATGGCGCAGAGTTTTTCGCTGCGTTACATGCTGGTTGACGGGCAGGGCAATTTCGGTTCGGTCGATGGCGACAGTGCCGCGGCGATGCGTTACACCGAGTGCCGCTTGGACAAGATCGCCAATGAACTGCTGGCCGATATTGACAAGGATACTGTCGATTTCGTGCCTAACTACGACGGCAAGGAAAAAGAGCCGTCGGTGCTGCCGACCAAGATTCCCAATCTGCTGATTAACGGCTCCTCCGGTATTGCGGTCGGGATGGCAACCAATATTCCGCCGCACAATATTACCGAAGTCATCAAGGGTGCCTTGTTCTTGCTGCGCAATGCCGATTGCAGCATTGATGAATTGATCGAGATCATTCCGGCACCGGATTTCCCGACCGCTGGCATTATTTACGGCGTGTCTGGCGTGCGCGACGGCTACCGCACCGGACGCGGCCGGGTCGTGATGCGCGCCAAGACGCACTTCGAAGAGTTCGGCAAGGAAGGCCGTACCGCGCTCATCATTGACGAACTGCCGTATCAGGTTAACAAGAAATCCTTGCTGGAACGTATCGCCGAGCATGTGCGCGACAAGAAGCTCGAAGGTATCTCTGACATTCGTGACGAGTCCGACAAGTCCGGCATGCGCGTAGTAATCGAATTGAAACGCGGCGAAGTGCCGGAGGTTGTGCTGAACAATCTCTACAAGCAGACGCAGTTGCAGGATACCTTCGGCATGAACATGGTGGCGCTGGTGAATGGCCAGCCGAAGCTGCTGAACCTGAAGGAAATGCTGCAGTGCTTCCTGTCGCACCGGCGCGAAGTCATCACCCGCCGCACCGTGTTCGAGTTGCGCAAGGCGCGCGAACGCGGTCATGTGCTGGAAGGGCTGGCGGTTGCGCTGGCCAACATCGACGATTTCATTGCGATCATCAAGGCGGCGCCGACGCCGCCGATCGCCAAGCTGGAACTGATGTCGCGCGCCTGGGATTCCTCGGTGGTGCGCGAAATGCTGGCGCGTACCGGGACGGAAAATGTCGGCGGCGTCGAGGCATTCCGTCCGGAAAATTTGCCGAAACACTACGGCATCCAGAACGACGGCTTGTACAAGCTGTCGGACGACCAGGCCCAGGAAATCTTGCAGATGCGCCTGCAACGCCTGACCGGGCTGGAGCAGGACAAGATCGTCAATGAATACAAGGATGTGATGGCGCAGATCGCCGACCTGCTGGATATCCTGTCCAAGCCGGAACGCGTGACCATCATCATCACGGACGAATTGACCCTGGCCATGAACGAATACGGCGAAGGCAACAAGGATGTGCGCCGTTCGCAGATTGAACTCAACGCCACCGATCTTGGAACCGAAGACTTGATTACGCCGCAAGACATGGTGGTGACCTTGTCGCATACCGGTTACATGAAGTCGCAGCCGGTGTCGGAATATCGGGCACAGAAACGCGGCGGCCGCGGCAAGCAGGCCATGGCGACCAAAGAAGACGACTGGATCGACCAGCTGTTCATCGCCAATACCCACGATTACATCTTGTGTTTCTCCAACCGCGGTCGCCTGTACTGGCTCAAGGTATGGGAAGTGCCGCAGGGCTCGCGCAATTCGCGCGGCAAGCCGATCGTCAACATGTTCCCACTGCAGGAAGGCGAGAAGGTCACCGTGGTGTTGCCGGTATCGGGCGAAAACCGGACCTTCCCGGAAGACCGTTACATCTTCATGGCGACCAGCCTCGGCACCGTCAAGAAGACTGCTTTGCACGATTTCAAAAATCCGCGCAAGGCCGGCATCATTGCGGTCGACCTCGACGAAGGCGATTTCCTGATCGGTGCGGCGCTGACCGACGGCAAGCACGACGTGATGCTGTTCTCCGATGCGGGCAAGGCAGTGCGTTTCGACGAGAACGATGTGCGGCCGATGGGCCGCACCGCGCGCGGCGTGCGCGGCATGAATATGGAAGAAGGCCAGCAGGTGATTGCGCTGCTGGTGGCTGAAAACGATCAGCAGAGCGTCCTGACCGCCACCGAAAACGGCTTCGGCAAGCGTACCCCGATCCATGAGTACACCCGCCATGGTCGCGGCACCAAGGGCATGATCGCGATCCAGACCAGCGAGCGCAACGGCAAGGTCGTAGCCGCCACCCTGGTCGAGTCCAGCGATGAAATCATGCTGATCACCACCGGCGGCGTCCTGATCCGCACCCGGGTTGCCGAAATCCGCGAAATGGGCCGGGCGACGCAGGGTGTAACGCTGATCGCGGTCGAAGACGGCACCAAGCTCAGTGGCCTGCAGCGCATAGTGGAATCCGATGTCGAGAGCGATGTCGAAGGCGATAACGAGGAGCCGGGTGACGCATGACGACGATTTATAATTTCTCGGCCGGACCGGCGGTGCTGCCGAAAGAAGTGCTGCAGCAGGCCGCTGCCGAAATGCTCGACTGGCATGGCAGCGGCATGTCGGTGATGGAAATGAGCCATCGCGGCAAGGAATTCATGTCCATCATCGAGGCCGCCGAGCGCGACCTGCGTGACTTGCTGGCGGTGCCGGATAATTATCGGATTCTGTTCATGCAGGGCGGGGCGATTGCCGAAAACGCGATCATTCCGATGAATTTGCTCGGTCGCAAGCCGCAGCCCGCGACCGCGGATTACATCAATAGCGGCTCCTGGTCGGCCAAGTCGATCAAGGAAGCGAAGAAGTATTGCAACGTCAACGTTGCGGCTTCCTCCGAAGCCTCCCATTTTTCGGCGCTTCCTGCGCGCGACGTCTGGCGCCTGTCGGAACATGCCGCGTATGTGCACATTTGCAGCAATGAAACCATCGATGGCGTGGAATACCAGTTCGTGCCGGACGTTGCGGCCGCCACCGGCGATGCGCCGCTGGTGGCAGACATGTCGTCCAACATCCTGTCGCGCGTGATCGATGTGTCGAAATACGGCGTCATCTATGGCGGCGCGCAAAAGAACATCGGTCCGGCCGGCTTGACCATCGTCATCGTGCGCGAGGATTTGATCGGCCATGCATTGCCGTTTTGCCCTTCCGCGTTCGACTGGAGACTGGTGGCCGACAACCATTCGATGTACAACACGCCGCCGACCTATGCGATCTACATCGCCGGCCTGGTGTTCCAGTGGCTGAAACGCCAGGGTGGCGTGGCTGCGATCGAGCAGCGCAATATCGCCAAGGCCAAATTGCTGTACGGCGCTCTCGATGGCAGCAGTTTTTACAGCAACAAGATTGCCCGCGACTGCCGCTCCAGGATGAATATCCCGTTTTCGCTGCGCGAGGATGCGCTCAACGCAGCGTTTCTGGCCGGTGCCCAAGAGTGCGGCCTGTTGCAGCTCAAGGGCCACAAGTCGGTGGGCGGGATGCGCGCTTCAATCTATAACGCGATGCCGATCGAGGGGGTGCAGGCACTGGTCGCCTACATGAAACAATTCGAGAGTCAGCACTCCCAGTAACTTGTCCGCTGCAATCGGACTATTGCCTGCATCACACAAGAAATTATGAGCCAAGATAAACTTCAGCCGCTGCGTGTGCAGATCGACGCGATCGACCAGCAGATCCTGGAATTGCTGAACCGGCGCGCCCGCCTGGCGCAGGAAGTCGGGCATGTGAAGGCCGAAACCAATGCGCCGGTATTCCGCCCGGAACGCGAGGCGCAGGTGCTGCAGCGCGTCGCCGAACGCAATCCCGGTCCCTTGTGCAGCCCGGACGTGCAAACCATCTTCCGCGAAATCATGTCGTCCTGCCGGGCGCTTGAAAAGCGGGTCACGGTTGCCTTTCTCGGCCCGGTCGGCACCTTTACCGAGCAGGCGGTATACCAGCAGTTCGGCCGCGCGGTCGAAGGCCTGCCTTGCCCGTCGATCGACGAAGTATTTCGCGCCACGGAAGCGGGTACTGCCGATTTCGGCGTAGTGCCGGTCGAGAATTCGTCCGAGGGCGCGATCAACCGGACCCTCGATTTGCTATTGCAGACCACGCTGACAATCAGCGGCGAGGTGTCGATTCCGGTGCATCACAGCCTGATGTCCTTGAGTGGGACGATGGACGGGATGGTGCGGATTTGCGCCCATTCGCAGGCGCTGGCGCAGTGTCAGGCCTGGCTGAACCAGAATTATCCGAACATCGAACGCCACGCGGTTGCTTCCAACGGCGAAGCGGCGCGGCTGGCATCGGAACAGCCGAGTACTGCCGCCATCGCCAGCGAGATTGCAGGTCAGCAATATGGCTTGCAAATCGTCAATGCGCATATCCAGGACGATCCGCACAACCGCACCCGCTTCGCGGTGATCGGCCGTTTGCAGACCAGCCCCAGCGGGCGGGATCAGACCTCGCTGGTATTGTCGGTGCCGAACCAGCCGGGCGCTGTCTATAATCTGCTGGCGCCGCTGGCCAGGCACGGCGTATCGATGACGCGCTTCGAGTCGCGCCCGGCCCGCATGGGTACCTGGGAATATTATTTTTACGTCGATATCGAGGGCCATCTGCAGGACGGCAAGGTGGCCCGCGCATTGACCGAGCTAAAGCAGAATGCAGCCTTTTTCAAGGTGCTGGGTTCTTATCCTTTTTGCGCTTGATACCATTCAACTCCGGAGTAAACGATGTCGATACAGTACGGCCCCGATTATGTGCGTGCGATTGCCCCTTACCAGAGCGGCAAGCCGATTGCCGAAGTCGCGCGCGAGTTCGGCCTGGACGAGGCCAAAATCACCAAGCTTGCATCGAATGAAAATCCGCTCGGCATGCCGGAGTCTGCCCGCCAGGCGATGCTGAATGCGGTCGCCGATATCGGCCGCTATCCGGATGCCAACGGTTTTGATTTGAAAGCGGCGATTACCGCCAAATACCACGTGCCGCAAGAGTGGATCACGCTCGGCAACGGCAGCAACGACATCCTGGAACTGGCCGCCCACGCTTTCGTGCAGCCGGGTCAGGCGATCCTGTATGCGCAGTATTCGTTCCTGGTCTACGCGCTGGCAGCCCAGGCGGTGGGTGCGCGCGCAATCGCGGTGCCGGCCAAGGATTTCGGCCACGATCTGGCCGCCATGGCGCAAGCGATCACGCCCGACACCAGGCTGATCTTCATCGCCAACCCGAATAATCCGACCGGCACCTTCCTGCCGGCGGCAGCCATCGAGGCGTTCCTGAAAGTGGTGCCGCCGCAGGTGGTGGTGGTGCTGGACGAGGCCTACAACGAATATCTGGCGCCGGAGTTGCAATACGAATCGACTGAGTGGGTCAGGACCTATCCGAATCTGCTGGTGTCGCGCACGATGTCAAAGGCGTATGGACTGGCCGGCTTGCGGGTCGGGTTCGCGATTGCGCAACCGGCCGTTACCGATTTGCTCAACCGCATCCGGCAACCGTTCAATGTCAATTCGCTGGCGCAGGCGGCAGCCATTGCGGCGCTCGGCGACACGCCATTCCTGCAACAGAGCGCGGCGCTGAATGCGGCCGGTTACCTGCAGCTGACGCAGTTTTTCGATGCGGCCGGGCTGGAATACGTGCCGTCTTTCGGCAACTTCGTGCTGGTCAAGGTCGGCAGCGACGACCAGGCCGGCGCCCGGATCAACTTGGCCCTGCTCAAGCGCGGCGTGATCGTGCGCCCGGTCGGCAATTACGGCTTGCCGCAGTGGCTGCGGATATCGATCGGTCTGCCGGAAGAAAACGCGATCTTCATCGAGGCGCTGCGCGCGGTGCTGGCGGCAGATGCCGCCTGAGCGTCCGTTGAGGAATCTCTGTAAAACATATACATAGCTATGTATTTTTAAATGCCGCATATTTTCAGGCGTGAAATGCGGTGTTTTTAATGGTACCCATTGTGTATTTCGAAGGATGCGGGAAGGGGGCTGGCGGCAACGCCTGATTCCCCTTTGTTGGCATGGCCCCTAAATTAGAGTCATTCCCTTGTTCAAGAAAATCGTTATTTTCGGCGTCGGCCTGATCGGCGGTTCGTTTGCGCTGGCGCAGAAGAGGTCGGATATGGCCGCGCAGATCGTCGGCGTCGGCCGCACTGCCGCGCCGCTGGCGCGCGCCATTGAGCTTGGCATCATCGATGGCGCCAGCAGCGCCGATTCCGCCGCGCTGGCAATCTGCCTGCGGGACGCCGAGCTGGTTTTGATTGCGGCCCCGGTAGCGCAGACCGAGACGATTCTGGCTGCCATCGCACCGCATTTGCGGGCCGGCACTATCGTCACCGATGCCGGCAGCACCAAATCCGATGTGGTGGCTGCTGCACGGCGTGCGCTGGGCGCAAAGGTCGCGCAATTCGTGCCGGGCCATCCAATCGCCGGGCGCGAGCAAAACGGGCCGGAAGCGGCGCTGGCCGACTTGTACGTCGGCAAGAAAGTGGTGCTGACGCCGTTGCCCGAGAACGCACCGGCCGACGTGGTCCGGGTGGCCGCCGCCTGGCAGCAATGCGGCGCCATCATCCAGCAACTCACGCCAGAGCAGCACGACCGCGTATTTGCCTCGGTCAGCCACCTGCCGCATCTGCTGGCGTATGCGCTGGTCGATGACATCGCCCGCAAGCCGCATGCCGACTTGCTGTTCCAGTACGCAGCCAGCGGCTTTCGCGATTTCACCCGGATTGCCGGCTCCTCGCCTGAAATGTGGCGCGACATTGCGTTGGCAAATCAGGCCGCGCTGCTGGACGAGCTGGATGCCTACATGATGCAGTTGGCGCATTTGCGCAGCGCGCTGGCGAACCGCGACGGCGGCGCGCTGGAGGCGGTCTTTGCCAATGCCCAGCAAGCCCGGCAGCGCTGGGGCGCGGCGATCGAGGCGGCAGAAAAACAGCAGCAGGAAGGCGGCGATTGATGAATCTGACCATGAGCACAACAGCATGAAGCACAGCAAGCAAGCCCAGCATCCCAAGCATTACCCGCAGCATCTCGACCTGGCGCCCGCCATGCGGGCCGAGGGCGTCGTGCGCCTGCCCGGCTCGAAAAGCATTTCCAACCGCATCCTGCTGCTGGCCGCGCTAGCCGGCGGCGCAACCCGGATCATGGATCTGCTGGCGTCGGACGATACTTTCGTGATGCTCGATGCATTGCGGCATCTGGGCGTGCGCTGGGAGCAGCAGGACGCGACCCAAAACTACACCGTATACGGCGTCGACGGCAATCCTCCGGTGCATCAGGCCGATCTGTTCATGGGTAATGCCGGCACCGCGATCCGCCCGCTGACCGCCGCGCTGGCGGTGATCGGCGGCGACTACACGCTGCACGGCGTGGCGCGCATGCACGAGCGCCCGATCGGCGACCTGGTCGATGCGCTGAACGCGATCGGCGCCCGCATCAGCTACGCAGGCGCGGCAGGCTTTCCACCGCTGCACATCCAGCGCGGCCATATCGATGCCGATCACATGCGCGTGCGCGGCAACGTCTCGAGCCAGTTCCTGACCGCCTTGCTGATGGCCGCACCGTTCATCGCGCGCGAGCAGGCGCTCACCATCGAGGTCGTCGGCGAGCTGATTTCCCGGCCCTACATCGAAATCACGCTGAACCTGATGCAGCGCTTCGGCGTGACGGTCGAGCGTAACGGCTGGCAATCGTTTGCCGTCGCTCCCGGCCAGCGTTACCACAGCCCGGGCGCCATCCACGTCGAAGGCGATGCCTCGTCGGCTTCGTATTTTCTGGCGGCGGGCGCGATCGCCGGCGGTCCGGTGCGGGTCGAGGGCGTCGGCGCCGCCAGCATCCAGGGCGACGTGCGCTTCGTCGAGGCGCTGCAGCAGATGGGCGCTGTCGTCACCATGGGCGACAACTGGATCGAGGCCCGTTCGAACGGCGTGCTGAAGGCGATCGACGCCGATTTCAACCACATCCCGGACGCCGCGATGACCATCGCAGTCGCTGCGCTGTACGCGGACGGCCCCAGCGTGCTGCGCAACATCGGCAGCTGGCGCGTCAAGGAAACCGACCGCATCGCCGCCATGGCGACCGAGCTGCGCAAGGTTGGCGCGCTGGTGGAGGAGGGCGCCGATTATTTGCGGGTGACGCCGCCGGCGCAGCTTCGCGCCGCCACCATCGATACCTACGACGATCACCGGATGGCGATGTGCTTTTCGCTGGCAACGCTGCACGGCGTGGGCCGGCCCGGCGCGGCAATGCGCATCAACGATCCGAAATGCGTGGCCAAGACTTTCCCCGATTATTTTGAAGCGTTCGCCGGCATCGCGCACAATGATTTGTTTTGATGTGATGGTTGTCCGCAGTTTTCTGATTCATGACGGGTATTATTAGCGTCGCCCTGTTTATAAGCGGGAAATGCAGTTTTTTTCATATACTCCAACAATATCAGGAATTGGTATGAGCCAGCCCCGTATTCCCGTGATCGCCATCGACGGCCCCACCGCCTCCGGCAAAGGCACTGTTGCGCAGCGTGTGGCCCAGCAGCTCGGCTGGCATTACCTCGATTCCGGGGCGCTGTACCGGCTCACCGCGCTGTCGGCGCTGCGCAGCAACACGCAGCTGTCGGATCAAGAGCGAATAGCCGCGCTGGCGGCGACGCTGCCGTGCAGTTTCAGCGGCGCCGCAGTGCGCTTGTCGGACCTTGATGTCACTGAAGCCATTCGGGCCGAGGAAGTCGGCAATGCTGCGTCCAAAATCGCCGTTCTGCCTGCAGTGCGGCAGGCGCTGGTCGGCCTGCAACTGAGCTTCCGGCGCGCCCCCGGGCTGGTGGCCGACGGGCGCGACATGGGTACCGTCATTTTCCCGGATGCATCTTTAAAAATTTTCCTGACTGCAAGTGTCGAGGCGCGTGCGCAAAGGCGCTATAAGCAATTGATTGACAAGGGTTTTTCTGCTAGTATTACCGACCTCTCCCGAGATTTGGAAGAGCGCGACGCGCGTGATGCACAGCGCGCCGCCGCTCCGCTAAGGCCTGCCGAGGGCGCGTTCGTACTCGATACTTCGGGCATGAGCGCGGATCAGGCGGTGGCGCAAGTGCTGCGCTGGCATGCGCAAATATCTGCCTGACGTATTTTGTAATTTTGTAGTGCCGTTGCTGCCGCGCATGACGCAAAGTCCTGTGCGGTGTTGATAAACCTAACCCAGTTTAAGTCGCCCGTCGCGACCCCTGCTGGATAACCTGTAAAAAACCTATGACTACTGCTACCACCTCCACCGAATCCACTGGAATGGAAAGTTTTGCCGCCCTGTTCGAGGAATCGCTGTCCCGTCAGGACATGCGCTCCGGCGAAGTGATTTCAGCTGAAGTCGTGCGCCTTGACCATAACTTCGTCATCGTCAACGCCGGCCTGAAATCCGAAGCCTTCATCCCTGTTGAAGAATTCAAAAACGATCAAGGCGAACTCGAAGTCAAGGTTGGCGACTTCGTGTCGGTTGCGATCGAATCCCTCGAAAACGGCTTTGGCGACACCATCCTGTCGCGCGACAAGGCAAAACGTCTGGCATCGTGGCTGGCGCTTGAAAAAGCGATGGAGTCTGGCGAAATCGTCGTCGGTACAGTCAATGGCAAGGTCAAGGGCGGCCTGACCGTTCTGACCAACGGCATCCGCGCGTTCCTGCCGGGTTCGCTGGTCGATACCCGTCCGGTCAAGGACACTACCCCGTTCGAAGGCAAAACGCTCGAATTCAAGGTCATCAAGCTCGATCGCAAACGCAACAACGTGGTGCTGTCGCGCCGTGCAGTCATCGAAGCGTCGATGGGCGAAGAGCGCCAGAAGCTGATGGAAACCCTGAAAGAAGGCACCATCGTCAACGGCGTGGTCAAGAACATCACCGACTACGGCGCGTTCGTGGATCTGGGCGGCATCGATGGCTTGCTGCACATCACCGATCTGGCATGGCGTCGTGTGCGTCACCCGTCCGAAGTGCTGACCGTCGGCCAGGAAATCACTGCCAAGGTTCTGAAATACGATCAAGAGAAGAACCGCGTCTCGCTGGGCGTCAAGCAACTGGGCGACGATCCATGGACCGGTCTGTCACGTCGCTACCCGCAAAGCACACGCCTGTTCGGTAAAGTCACCAATCTGACCGACTACGGCGCGTTCGTTGAAGTCGAGCAAGGCATCGAAGGCCTGGTCCACGTGTCCGAAATGGACTGGACCAACAAGAACGTGGCTCCGAACAAAGTCGTCCAGTTGGGCGATGAGGTCGAAGTCATGGTGCTGGAAATCGACGAAGAGCGTCGCCGCATCAGCCTCGGCATGAAACAGTGCAAATCCAATCCTTGGGATGATTTCGCAATCACCCACAAGAAGGGCGACAAAGTCCGCGGCGCGATCAAGTCGATCACCGACTTCGGCGTCTTCATCGGCCTGGCCGGCAACATCGACGGCCTGGTGCATTTGTCCGACCTGTCCTGGACCGAAACCGGCGAAGAGGCAGTGCGCCGCTTCAAGAAAGGCGACGAACTGGAAGCCATCGTGCTGGCCATCGACGTCGAGCGCGAGCGCGTTTCCCTCGGCGTCAAGCAGCTCGAAGGCGATCCGTTCAACAACTACGCTGCAATGAACGACAAGGGTTCCCTGGTAACGGGCACTGTCAAGTCGGTCGAGCCTAAGGGCGCAGTGATCCAGTTGTCGGACGAAGTCGAAGGCTACCTGCGTGCATCCGAAATCTCGCGCGACCGCGTCGAAGATGCCGGTACCCACCTGAAAGTCGGCGACACCGTGGAAGCCATGGTGTTGAACATCGACCGCAAGGCGCGCGGCATCCAGTTGTCGATCAAGGCAAAAGACAATGTCGAAACCCAGGAAGCAATGCAGAAGATGGCAACTACCGACAACAACGCAGCTTCCGGCACTACCAGCCTGGGCGCGCTGTTGAAGGCCAAGCTCGACAACAAGAACTGATTGTCGGTCGGTAAATGACAAAGTCGGAATTGATTGCCCGTTTGGCCGAGTGCTATCCGCAGCTGGTTGCCAAGGATGCGGATTACGCGGTCAAAACCATCCTGGACGCGATGATCGATGCGCTGGCAACCGGTCAGCGCATCGAGATCCGGGGTTTCGGCAGTTTTGCGCTGAACAGCCGGCCGCCGCGCATCGGACGCAATCCGAAATCCGGCGACCAGGTGATGGTGCCCGAAAAACGGGTGCCGCACTTCAAGCCCGGCAAGCAATTGCGCGAGCGCGTGGATGCGATGGTGGGGCAACCCATCATCGAAGACTGAGTCATTTACAGATAAATCGAAACGGCATCTACGGATGCCGTTTTTTTTCACGTACAATTTCACCTGGTCTTGTCGGCTATGCGATTCCCGCGCCGCCAGCCATGTTTTGGGGAGTCGTGCAATGAAGCTCATTTTCCGAATAATTGCAGGTGTGCTGTTTGTCGTTTTTTTCGGCTTCGCGCTCAAGAATACGCAAGAAGTCGCATTGCGATTCTTTCTGGATTATGAAATACGGGCGCCTCTGGTATTGATGCTGCTGGCTTTTTTCGTCAGCGGCGCCATTTTCGGCGTGCTGGCAATGACGCCGACGGTATTGCGGCAGCGCCGCGAGGTAAGCCGGCACAAGAAAGCCATTGCCGGTCTGGAAAAGGAAGGCGCGGCGCGCGAACTGTCGCGCAGCCAGCCGCCGCAGCCGGACGGCGTGCTGGATCAGTGAGTCATGACAAGATTGAAGCTACATGGAATTTGAAATTTGGTGGTTGCTTGGGATACCGATTTTTTTCGGACTGGGCTGGATCGCGGCGCGCGTGGATATCAAGCAATTGCTGTCGGAATCGCGCAGCTTGCCCAGCGGTTATTTCAAGGGCTTGAACTTCCTGCTCAATGAACAGCCGGACAAGGCGATCGATGCCTTCATCGAAATCGTCAAGCTCGATCCGGAAACCGCTGAACTGCATTTTGCGCTGGGCAGCCTGTTTCGCCGCCGCGGCGAAACCGAAAGGGCGATTCGGGTGCACCAGAACTTGCTGGCGCGTCCCGATCTGCCGCAGGAACATCGCTTGCAGGCGCTGTTCGAATTGGGCCAGGATTACCTGAAGGCCGGTTTGCTGGACCGGGCCGAGGAAACCTTCAATCAGCTGCTGGAAACGTCGTATGGCGCGCAAGCGCGGCGCGCATTGCTGGAAATTTTTCAGCGCGAAAAAGAGTGGCCGCGCGCGATTGAAGCGGCGCAGGGATTGCAGCAATCCGGCGCCGGCGGACGGCAAAAGGAGATCGCCCAGTTTTACTGCGAAATGGCGCAGGACGAACTGGTGCATACCCATCCGGATGCAGCGCTGGCCTTGCTGGAAAAAGCATTGGCCGCCGACCGCAAAAGCGTGCGTGCCACCTTGCTGATCGGCGATGCGGCGCAGGCCAAGGGCGACCTCGAAGGCGCGTTGCTGGCCTGGCGCCGGGTCGAGCAGCAGAGCGTGCCGCATGTGGCGCTGGTGGCGCAGCGCCTGATGGATGCTTATCGCAGCGTCGGACGGGCCGAGGAAGGCATCAATTTATTGAAATTCTATCTGGCCGAAGCGCCGTCGATCGATTTGCTGGAAGTGGTGTTCCAGGGGGTTTTCGAGTTGCATGGGGTGGAGGCAGCCAAGCAGCTGGCCAGCGATGAATTGCGCCGCACGCCGACCTTGCTCGGGCTGGACAAGCTGCTCGATGCGCGCCTGATGGACGCCAGGCCGGAAAACCGGCCCGAGTTGTCGATGGTCAAGCATCTGGTACACGGCTATGCGCAAAAGCTGGCGCGCTATCAATGCAGCCATTGCGGCTTCAAGGCGCGTCAGTTCTATTGGCAATGCCCCGGATGCAATCGCTGGGAAACCTATCCGCCGCGCCGTACCGAAGAGCTGAATGTAATGAACTGAGCTGTCGGCGTGCATTTGGGCAGAGCCTTCCCGGGCATCTCAGTTTATTGGATTATCGTGGGGTATATTGAAAAATACTTTATTTTCAGCATTGTTTTATTCGACTTAATATAATACGCAGGCGAGTATAATATGTTGACGCTGCCTTCATCATGGCTGACGGCCAGCCATTTGCGCGGCAGAACGGTTGCCGCGGCATCCCGTTCCGGCCGCATCCATGATCTGATTGAAACCTACCAAGCAAGTTTATGAAAATTACCATTATCGGCACCGGCTATGTTGGCCTGGTCACCGGGGCCTGCCTGGCCGAGCTCGGCAATGACGTCTTTTGCCTCGATCTCGATGCCGGCAAGATTGCCATCCTGAACGGCGGCGGGATTCCGATCCACGAACCCGGCCTGGCCGAAATTGTCGCGCGCAACCGCGCTTCCGGCCGTCTGCAGTTTTCCACCGATGTCGCCGCCAGCGTCGCGCATGGCGAGGTCCAGTTCATCGCGGTGGGCACGCCGCCGGATGAAGACGGTTCCGCCGATTTGCAATATGTGCTGGCCGCTGCGCGCAATATCGGCCGCTTCATGACCGGCTTCAAGGTCATCGTCGACAAGTCGACGGTGCCGGTCGGCACTGCGGACAAGGTGGCTGCGGCGTTGCGTGAAGCGCTCGCCGAACGCCAGCTGGAAACCGGCTTTGCGGTGGTGTCGAATCCCGAATTCCTCAAGGAAGGCGCCGCAGTGGAGGATTTCATGCGGCCCGACCGCATCGTCATCGGCTGCGATGGCACGCCGCAAGGGCAGCGGGCGCAAGCGATGATGAAGACGCTGTATGCGCCGTTCAATCGCAACCATGAACGCACGTTCTGGATGGATGTGCGCTCTGCCGAATTCACCAAATATGCAGCCAACGCGATGCTGGCAACGCGCATTTCGTTCATGAACGAACTCGCCAACCTGGCCGACAAGGTGGGCGTGGATATCGAGGCGGTGCGGCACGGAATCGGTTCCGACCCTCGCATCGGTCATAGCTTCCTGTATGCGGGATGCGGGTACGGCGGCTCGTGCTTTCCGAAGGACGTGCAGGCGCTGGAGCGCACCGCGCAGGAATTTTCGCAGGAATTGCTGATCCTGCGCGCGGTGGAGGCGGTCAACAACAACCAGAAGCACGTGCTGGGACAAAAGATCGTGTCCCGCTTCGGCGAAAACCTGACGGGCCGACATTTTGCCGTATGGGGACTGGCGTTCAAACCGAATACCGACGATATGCGTGAAGCATCGTCGCGCGTGCTGCTGGCCGAACTGATCCGGCGCGGCGCCACGGTGGCGGTATACGATCCGGTGGCGATGCCGGAAGCGCAGCGCGTGTTGGCGCAGGATTTCGCCGCGGTACCGGACGCGATGGCGCGCATCCGTTTTGCCGACGATCCGATGGATGCACTGGATGCGGCGCAGGCACTGGTCATCCTGACTGAGTGGAAAGCATTTCGCAGCCCCGATTTCGAGCAACTGAAGTCGCGCCTGCAAGCGCCGGTGATTTTTGATGGCCGCAACCTGTATGAACCCGGCCTGATGGCGCAGGCCGGCATTGAGTATCACGGCATCGGGCGCTCGGTTCTGACTAGCAAGGAAAATGCATGATGAAGCTGCCAGCATTGGATGCAACGCGGATTCTGGTGGCCGGTGATGTCATGCTGGACCGCTACTGGTTCGGCGATGTTAACCGGATATCGCCGGAAGCGCCGGTGCCGGTGGTGCATGTGGCAAAAAGCGAAGAGCGCCTGGGTGGCGCCGCCAACGTGGCACGCAACATATCCGCGCTGGGCGCGAACGCCGGCTTGCTGGGTGTGGTGGGGCGGGACGAGGCGGGCGACGCCATTGCGCGGATGCTGGATGACTCCGCAATTGGCAACTACCTGCAGCGCGATGCTGCGGCTTCTACCATCGTCAAATTGCGCGTGATCGGCCGCCAGCAGCAATTGCTGCGGATCGATTTCGAGCAGGCGCCGACCGCTGGCGCGCTGCGCAACAAGCTGGCGCAGTTCGACGCCCTGCTGTCGGATTACGATGTGGTGGTGCTGTCCGACTATGCCAAGGGCGGGCTGGTCAATGTGGCTGACATGATTCGGCTGGCGCGACAGGCCGGCAAGACGGTGTTGGTCGATCCGAAGGGCGAGGATTTCTCTTGTTATGCGGGAGCCTCGATATTGACCCCGAACAAGGCCGAGTTCCGTGCCATCGTCGGTTCCTGGCGCGACGAGGCCGAGTTGACTGCCAAAGCACAGCAACTGCGCAGCCGGTTGCAGCTGGAGGCGCTGTTGCTGACCCGCTCCGAAGAAGGCATGACACTGTATTCCGCGCAGGGCGTATCGCATGTGTCGGCGATGGCGCGCGAAGTATTCGATGTCTCGGGCGCCGGGGATACGGTAATCGCCACGCTGGCCGTGATGCTGGGTGCGGGATTGCCGCTGCAGCAAGCGGTGTCCTATGCCAATCGCGCCGGCGGCATCGTGGTGGGGAAACTGGGCACGGCCACCGTCTCCATTGATGAATTGAACGATTAAAATGAATTGCTGCTGCGTTCTGGCGGTTATTTTTCAAGCGACTTGTTGTATATTCTGTAAAGCTCGCTTGCGAGCGGTTTCGCCAGTGCTATTTTGACTGCTTTAATAATCAACAGCCAACCAAGGGGAATGAAATGTTCAAAAAATTATTGCTGGGTGTGATCAGTTTAATCGCAACGATGAGCTTTGCTTTCGCGCAAGTTGACGTCAACAAGGCTGATCAGGCGGGATTGGATAGCGTTAAAGGCATCGGGCCGGCCGTTTCCAAGAAAATTCTGGACGAACGCAAAAAAGGCGGCGACTTCAAGGATTGGATGGATTTGGAAAAACGGGTCAAGGGCATTGGCGAGAAGAACTCCTCCAAGCTGTCAGCTGCAGGCTTGACAGTCAATGGCCAGAGCAAGCCGAATGCTCCCGCCAAGGCGCCGGCAGCAGCCAAGGCCGATAAGAAGGTGAAGGCGGGCGCGGAGCCGAAAGCTGCTGCAACAGCGGACAAGTCGATGCCGGCCGCAGCGCCAGCCAGCAAGGACAAGAAAACCAAGCCGGAAGCTGCGCCAGCCAAGTAAGCCGCAGACTTTGCCACAAACCCCGCATGCGCAAGTTGCGGGTTTTTTTATTGCAGATATCGATTCGGCGATCAGTCAGCGCGGATTGACGCGACTCGGATTAAAATACAGCTTTGCTGATGCGATAGACCGGATACCATGCCTTACCAGACAATAGAAGATACGATAGGCAACACTCCTTTGGTTGCACTGCAGCGGGTTGTGGGTGCAGATGCGGCCCGCAGAAACAACATTATTCTCGGCAAGATGGAAGGCAATAACCCGGCCGGCTCGGTCAAGGATCGGGCCGCTTTGTCAATGATCAAGCGGGCCGAAGAGCGCGGCCAGATCAAGCCCGGCGACACCCTGATCGAGGCCACTAGCGGCAATACCGGAATTGCGCTGGCAATGGCGGCGTCGCTGCGCGGCTACAAGATGATTTTGCTGATGCCGGAAAACCTCAGCATGGAGCGGCGTCAGAGCATGTCCGCTTATGGCGCCCAACTGATGCTCACGCCCAAAATCGGCGGCATGGAATATGCGAGGGACCTGGCCTTGCAGATGCAAAAGGAAGGCCAGGGCATCATCCTCGACCAGTTTTCCAATCCGGATAATCCGCGCGCCCATTATGAAACTACCGGGCCTGAAATCTGGCGCGACACCAAAGGAAGCGTGACGCATTTTGTCAGCGCCATGGGCACCACCGGCACCATCATGGGCGTGTCGCGCTATCTGAAGGAGCAGAGCGACGCAGTGCGCATCATCGGCGCGCAACCGGAAGAAGGTTCGCAGATTCCGGGTATCCGCAAATGGCCGGAAGCCTACCTGCCGAAAATCTACGACAAAACCAGAGTCGACCAGATTGAAGCGGTAAGCCAGGCGGCAGCCGAGCACATGGCAAGGCGGCTTGCGGTCGAAGAGGGCATTTTCTGCGGCATTTCCGCCGCCGGCGCTTGCGAAGTCGCGCTACGGATATCTCAAACGGTAGAGAATGCGACTATAGTTTTTATCGTATGCGATCGCGGCGACCGATATCTCTCGACCGGTATTTTTCCTGCCTGATGGCGGGCAATAATCGGTTGTCCACCATCAGGTAGGAATCAACGACACCGCGGCCGGTTCAGAAACGCGCCGCTCACTGCTGCCAAGCGATCCAGTTTTGCCGCTCACAGGGCTGATGATGCATCAGCCCTGCGATCATGCGCGCCCTGCTGGGCACGGTGGGCAATTATGCTTCCGCCATTTCTTTTGGTTTGAACTGCTTGTCGCTGATCCTGAACTTGTTGCGACGATCGCCCATCAGATGGCGCAACTCGCGGATGCTTAATTCGCTCACTTCGTGCATCCTGATCAAAAGAGAGGCGCCGACCGGTAATCTGCGGTGACGAATTTTGCTGATAACGGGCGGTGCAACTTCCAGCGCTCTTGACAGTGCCGCGTCGTTTTTCAGATGCAGCTTTTCGATCAGCGTATCCAGGAGCCGATTTGGATTGTATTCAAATTGATCCATGAGTGCGGTGCTGCTGATGTCATTGTCTGTTTGAGTAGTCATGATCTTGGTCTTTCATTTTTAAATTTTATGGTGATGGAAGCGCAACAAAAAATCTGCTTATTCATGCATTGCGGTGCAGTAATACCGTGAGAACACCTGAGACCGTAAGTGAAGTTACATTTAAAAACAAATATTCAGATTCGGATGAATAAGCAGTGCCGGTTGCTTTCTGTACTCTTATTGCTGCTTCTGCAGTAACGCAAACATCACGACAATGGTGCTTCGAAGTGTCGGGTGAAATTTCTCGCGGTTAGAATCATATAGCAAAAAATTTCTGATATGCAACTATCTTCATACGTCAACAATTAATGCTCTTGATAAAAATGCACGTGATGTTAATCTCATTTTGAGAAAAGTATCTACAAAACAAGTGTCAGACTATTAAAAAATAAAAAAATTCCCTTCACTCAGGAAATATTTTGTCATTTCAACAATCGTCCGATTTGATTGTTGTCAATATTGCATCGAGTATACGTAATCTTCGGATCGATGCCGGGCGGCGTTCTGCTATCGGTTGCGCATGGCGTTGACGGCATGGCCCAGTTCAATTACCGACATCGCGTAAAAGAAGCTGCGGTTATAGCGCGTGATGGCGAAGAAATTATCTGTTCCCAGCCAGTATTCGGTCGCTTCGGCGCCATTTTGCAAATCCACCAACCCATACTGCAGATCGGTCGGTGCCAGCGGATCAGGCACGATGCCGGCACTGGTCAGTGCATCCAGGTTGTATTTTGCTTCCAGGCCCTGGCCAATGAAGGATGCCCAGGCTGTGCCGTTGCCCGCCGCCGGCGCGATGCTTGCCGGGAACACGATCGGATATCCGCGTCGCCATCCGTGCATTGCCAGAAAACGGGCCACGCTGCCAATCGCATCTGCAGGCGAGTTGCGCAAATCGATCTTGCCGTCCAGGTCGAAATCGACCGCATAGGCGCGAATGCTGCTGGGCATGAATTGCGGCCAGCCGATCGCCCCTGCATACGATCCGGTCAGCGACAATGGGTCGATATTCGATTCGCGCGCATATAACAGGGTGTTTTCCAGTTCGCCGCGGAAAAAATCCATTCTTGCGATGCGGGTCGGCGTGTTCGGGTAATCGAAGGCGAGAGTGGTCAGGGCGTCGAGTACGCGAAAATTCCCGGTATTGCGGCCATATACGGTTTCCACTCCGATGATGCCGACAATGATTTCAGCCGGAACGCCGTATTCGATTTCGGCGCGTCGCAGCGCGCTGGCATAGTCGTTCCAGAATTTTACGCCGGCATTGACGCGCACAGGCTCCACAAAGCGGGCCCGGTAGGCTTGCCAGTTCTTGGGGCGTCCCGGCGGCGCCGGCTTGATCAGCTGGATTGCGGCGTCGGCATATTTCACCTGGGCCAGGATCGCTTGCAGTTCTGCCTTGTCGAAGCCATGCTTTTCGACCATCTGATTGATGAAGCTTGCGACTTCCCTCCATTGCCCGAAATTGACGAATTCGCCCTGGGCATCTTCTTTTAATGCGAGCGTGCGCTGAACGCCGGGCCGGGCTGCATGGGCATCGGAGTGGGCGCCCAATCCCGCCGCGAGCAGAACGGACAGGGCGGCAGGCAAGGCAAGGCGCGGCAGTGTTTTGGGAAATATGGTTGACATTGTGAGAATGTATATTGTGATTCGGGAGCGTAAAATACGCAGTGCAAGCAGTGCAAGCAGTGTAAGGGATTGCGTCAGTTTCTGTTATGTAATCACTTATTCGCCACAATTATCTTAATCCGGCTTCATTCGAGAACCTCATGCCCGCCAGCTGCGGGCAACCCTGCATCCATGACGACAGCTTTATATTCCCATCCCGATTGCATGCGCCATGAGATGGGCGACTGGCATCCGGAGTCGCCGGCCCGACTGCAGGCGATTGCAGACCAGTTGATTGCCAGCCAGCTGGATGCGCAGCTGGAATATCGCCAGGCGCCGGCCGCCGCCGTGGCAGCTATCGCCCGCATCCATACGGATGCGGCCATCGCGCTGGTGCGCGACAACGTGCCGCAGGCGCTGAGCGGCCAGTCCAGCTATTACCCGCTGGACGGCGATACGTCGCTCAATGCGTTCAGCTGGCGGGCGGCGCTGGCAGCTGCCGGCGCTGCAGTGGCCGCTACCGATGCGGTCATCGGGGGCGAGGTTGACAATGCCTTCTGCTCGATTCGCCCGCCGGGCCACCATGCACGCCCGACCGAACCGATGGGTTTTTGCCTGTTCAACAACATCGCCATTGCGGTGCGCCACGCACTCGAAGTGCATGGCCTGGATCGCGTCGCCATCGTCGATTTCGATGTTCATCACGGCAACGGCACCGAGGAGGCATTCGCCAACGAACCCAGGGTGCTGATGGCGAGTTTCTTTCAGCATCCGTTTTATCCCTACAGCGGCACCGACACCGGCATCGCCAACGCGCTCAATATCCCGTTGCCGGCCGGCACTGCAGGCGCTGCGGTGCGCCAGCAGATTGCCGAAAAATGGCTGCTGGCGCTGCACGCCTACCGACCGCAAATGATCTTTATTTCGGCCGGCTTCGACGCCCATCGGGAAGACGATATCGGCCAGATGGGTCTGGTGGAGGATGATTTCGCCTGGATTACCCGGCAGATCATGGACGTCGCCAAAGTGCATGCCGGCGGGCGCATCGTCAGCTGCCTGGAAGGCGGCTACAACCTGCCTGCGCTGGGACGCAGCGTGGCTGCGCATTTGCAGGTGCTTGCGGGGCTAAGCTAATTGTTGTTAAGCCGACAGCTTTTCGCTCTCTGCGGCGCTACACTGAACCCATATCCATTTCATTTTGACAGAGGCCAGCAATGAACCAGTACGACCTGCATCTCGACCGGAATCCCGCCAACTACACGCCGCTGACGCCGGTGTCCTTCCTCGAGCGCGCCGCCAGCGTCTATCCAGAGCGGCTGGCGGTGATCCACGGCGCCTTGCGCCTGAGCTGGGCGGAGGAATACGCGCGGGCGCGCCGGCTGGCTTCGGCCTTGGCGCAGCGCGGCATCGGCGCCGGCGACACGGTGGCGGTGCTGTTGCCGAATACGCCGCCGATGATCGACGCCCATTTCGGCGTGCCGATGATCGGCGCGGTGCTCAATACCCTGAATACCCGGCTCGATCCGGAAACGATCGCCTTCATGCTCGAGCATGGCGGCGCCAAGGTGCTGATCGTCGATCCGGAATTTGCCGTGGTCGCCAAGGCGGCGCTGGCCCGCGTCCAGCACGAAATCCTGGTGGTCGATGTCAGCGATCCCGAATATCACCGCACCGTCGAGCCGGTCGGCAGCATCGGCTACGACGCGCTGCTGGCGCAGGGCGATCCGGCATTCGCGTGGCAGAACCCGTCCGACGAGTGGAATGCGATCGGCCTGAACTACACGTCCGGCACCACCGGCAATCCGAAAGGCGTGGTGGTGCACCATCGCGGCGCCTACCTGAATGCGATTTCCAACATCACGGTGTGGGGCTTGCCGCGCCATGCAGTGTACCTGTGGACGCTGCCGATGTTTCATTGCAACGGCTGGTGCTTTCCGTGGACCGTTGCGGCGCAGGCCGGCGTCAACGTCTGCCTGCGCCATGTCGATGCGAAAACGATCTGGAACGCGATCCGGGAGCACAAGGTCAGCCATTACTGCGCGGCGCCGATCGTGCAATCGCTGATCCTGAATGCGCCGCCCGAGCTGCGCGCCGGCATCAGCCACCCGGTCGCCACCATGGTGGCGGGCGCGGCGCCGCCGGCGGCAATGATCGAGGGCATGGAGCAGATGGGCTTCGACCTGACTCATGTATACGGCCTGACCGAGGTCTACGGTCCGGCGGTGGTGTGCGAGAAGCAGCAAGGCTGGAGCGCACTGGAGGTCGGCGAGCGGGCCCGCCTGAATGCGCGCCAGGGCGTGCGCTACACGCTGCAGGAGGCGGTCACGGTGCTGGATCCGGGCACCCTGCAGCCGGTGCCGGCCGACGGCAACACCATAGGCGAGATCATGTTCCGCGGCAATATCACGATGAAGGGCTACCTGAAGAATCCGCAGGCGACGCAGGAAGCGTTCGCCGGCGGCTGGTTCCACTCCGGCGACCTCGGCGTGATCGATCCGGACGGCTACATCAAGATCAAGGACCGCAGCAAGGACATCATCATTTCCGGCGGCGAAAACATTTCCAGCATCGAAGTCGAGGATGTGCTGTACCGCCATCCGGCGGTGATGGCGGCGGCCGTGGTGGCGATGCCGAACGAGAAATGGGGCGAGACGCCGTGCGCGTTCATCGAGTTGCGCCAGGGCGCGCAGGCGAGCGAGCAGGAGATCATCGCCCATTGCAAGCTGCATCTGGCCGGCTTCAAGGTGCCGCGCGCGGTGGTGTTTGCCGAATTGCCGAAAACCTCGACCGGCAAGATCCAGAAGTTCGAGCTGCGCCAGCGCGCCGGGTCGGTGTCCGCGATCGACGTTTGATCCGCTGCGGCGGGTGCCGTTCTGCTATGGAGCGGCTCCGGCCTACCGGATTTCTGATGGCGTGCGCCACAACTCCGTACAATAGCGGTTTATCCCGCAAGAATTGATTCCGCATGTCGATACAATGGTTCCCCGGCCACATGAACGCCGCCCGCAAGAAAGCGGCGGAAACCATGGAGGCGACCGATCTGGTCATCGAAGTGCTCGATGCCCGCATCCCCCAGGCCAGCTGCAATCCGATGGTGGAGGAGCTGCGCCTGTTCCGGCAGCGCCCCTGCCTGAAAATCCTCAACAAGAGCGATCTGGCCGATCCGGCGGCGACCCAGGCCTGGCTGGCTTTTTACAACAGCCAGAAAAACGTGCACGCAGTTGCACTGTCCTGCAAGAAGCCGTCGGACGTGCTGAAAATCCCCGCCCTATGCCTGCAGCAGGCGCCGCATCGCGGGGTGCCGACCAAGCCGCTGCGGATGATGATCATGGGCATCCCGAACGTCGGCAAATCGACGCTGATGAACGCCTTGCTCAAGCGGCGCGTGGCCAAGGTCGGCGACGAGCCGGCAGTGACCAAGGTGCAGCAGCGGCTGTACCTGAACAAGAACATGATCCTGACCGATACGCCCGGCATGCTGTGGCCGAAAATCGCCCATCCGACCGACGGCCTGATGCTGGCCGCCAGCCACGCGATCGGCGTCAATGCGTTGATGGAGGACGAGGTCGCGATCTTCCTGGCCGAGATCCTGCTGCAGCGCTATCCGCAATTGCTGGCGCAGCGCTACGGCTTGCAGATCGAGGGCACCGACGCGGTCGGCGTGGTCGAAGGCGTGGCGCAGCGGCGCGGTTTTCGTTTGAAGGGCGGCGACTGGGATTTCGAAAAAGCCGCCCATATCCTGCTGCAGGATTACCGCACCGGCGCGCTCGGGCGCATCAGCCTGGAAACCCCGGACAGCCGCACCGCGCTGCTGGACAGCTATGTGCCGCCGGTGCTGCTCGGCCTGTCGAAGCAGATCATGGAGTCGATCGATGTCGACGAGGCTCCCGAGTAAAGTGAAATAGTGTGGAGTATGGCTTAAAACACTAATTTTCCGCGCGTATTAAGTGCGGTATTAAATAATACAGGGGCCTGTATTAAACAGGCCGTAACGGAGGCCAAATGGAGCAGCCAGCAGCAGAGCAATCGATCCCGATGGTATTGGACAGCCGCAGCGGCGGCGTCGCGACCCTGACCCTGAACCGTGGCGCGCAGTTCAATGCGCTGTCGGAGCAGATGATGGATGCGCTGCAGGCCGCGCTCGACGCCATTGCGCAGGACGCCACGGTGCGGGTGGTGGTGCTGGCCGCCGCAGGCCGCGCGTTCTGCGCCGGGCACGACCTCAAGCAGATGCGCGCCACCCCTGCGCTGGAGTATTACCAGACTTTGTTCAAGCAATGCAGCAAGCTGATGCTGACGATCCAGCAATTGCCGCAACCGGTGATTGCACGGGTGCAGGGCATCGCCACCGCCGCCGGTTGCCAGCTGGTGGCGATGTGCGACCTGGCGGTGGCTTCCAGCGCAGCCAGCTTCGCGGTCTCGGGCATCAATGTCGGCCTGTTCTGCGCCACGCCGTCGGTCGCGCTGGCGCGCAACATAGCGCGCAAGCAGGCGATGGAAATGCTGCTGACCGGCGACTTCATCGATGCCGAGACCGCACTGGAGCGCGGCCTGGTCAACCGGGTGGCGCAGCCGGAGCAGCTCGACGCCGCAGTGGCGCAGCTGGCCGCCAGCATCCTGGCCAAGCCGGCGCTGGCGGTCGCAATGGGCAAGCAATTGTTTTACCAGCAGCTGGAAATGGGCATCGGCGCCGCCTATCAATTGGCCGGCCAGACCATGGCCTGCAACATGATGGACGCCGCCGCGCAAGAAGGGGTGCAGGCGTTCATCGAGAAACGCACCCCGAAGTGGTAGAAAAAACCGGCCAGATTTTTGTCTGGTGTATTTCTCCAAATCAACCGCGCACTTGCCGGCCGCGCCGGCGTACTGGCGTGCACGATTGATCCAGAAAAGGAATTAGTGCGAGGCCGAGCCAAGCTCCCGATGGCGCAGCACTACATGTTCCGCACGCTGAAAGTATTTTGCCAGCTGTTCCGCCATATACACCGAGCGGTGCTGGCCGCCGGTGCAGCCGATGGCCACGGTCAAGTAGCTGCGGTTGCTGCTCTTGAAGGCCGGCAGCCATTTTTCGACGAAATTGCGAATGTCGTTGAACAGTTCGGCGGCGTCCGGTTCCGCATCCAGAAAGGCGGCAACCGGCGCATCCTGTCCGGTCAGCGGCCGCAGATTGCTGTCGTAAAACGGGTTCGGCAGGGTGCGCACGTCAAACACCAGGTCGGCGTCGAGCGGGACGCCGAATTTGAAGGCGAACGATTCGAACAGCAGCGTCAGCGGCGTGCCCTTGATTTCGACCAGTTCCGAGATCCAGGAACGCAATTTGTTGGCGCTCATGCCGGAAGTGTCGATGACCTGGCTGTACCCTTCGAAATCGACCATTTTTTCGCGTTCTTCGCGGATGCACTCTGCCAGCGCGCGGCGCTGCTGCGGGTTTTGTCCGGAATAGGTTCGATGCGACAGCGGGTGACTGCGGCGGGTTTCGGAAAAGCGCGTGATCAGGGATTCGGTTTTGGCGGTCAGAAACAGGACCTTGACGTCGTGCCCTTCGCTTTTCAGGAGCTGAATGTCGGCCGGCAGTGCAGCCAGCGACCGGGCGCTGCGCGCATCCATCGCGATCGCCGCGGCATCGACGCCATCGGCATCGAGGGTCGCAATCAGCGCGCGCAGCAGGGTCGGCGGCAGGTTGTCGACGCAATACACGCCGGCGTCTTCGAGCGCATTCAGCGCAACCGATTTGCCGGAGCCGGAAATGCCGGTAATGAGAATAATCCGCATGGAGCTGTGAGGTAAGTGGAGGTGACGGCCTCCATCATAGCGTCAATCTTCGCTCATGGCCTTGCGCTGACGTTCCATGAATTCTTCCAGCGTGTCGATGCCGCGCAATTGCAGGATCGTATTGCGCACCGCGGCTTCCAGCAAGACTGCGATGTTGCGTCCGGCGGCCACCGGAATGATGACCTTGCGCACCGGCAGCCCCAGCACGTCTTCGGTCTGCGCATCGAACGGCAGCCGTTCCATGTGATCTTCCAGCACGCTGCGGCGTACCAGATGGACGATCAGCTTGAGCCGCATCTTGCGCCGCACCGCGGTCTCGCCGAAGATGGTCTTGATGTCGAGCAGGCCCAGGCCGCGCACTTCCAGCAGGTTTTGCAGCAGCGCCGGACAGCGGCCCTCGATCATGTTGGGCGCGATGCGCGAAAACTCGACCGCATCGTCGGCCACCAGGCCGTGGCTGCGGGAGATCAGTTCCAGTCCCAGTTCGCTTTTGCCCAGTCCCGATTCGCCGGTAATGAGTACGCCGACTCCCAGCACGTCCATGAAAACGCCGTGCATCGTGATGCGCTGTGCCAGTTTCTTGGACAGGTAGATGCGCAGATAATCGATCACCTGCGCGGCCGGCAACGGGGTGGAAAACAGCGGGATGTTCTTCTCGTCGCAGGACGTCATGATGTCGAGCGGGGTTTCCAGACCCTGGGCGATGATCAGCGCCGGCGGTTCGCCCGCCATCAGCATCTGGGTTTGATAGCCGCGCGACTGTACTTTGAGATTCCGATAGTAGGCGATTTCCTGATGCCCGAATACCTGGATGCGCCCCGGGTGAATCCAGTTCAGGTGGCCGACCTGGTCGGCCGCCGAGGCGGCATCGCCGGAGATCAGCCGGTCGCCGCCGGAGAAGCCGGCAAACCATCCCAGTTCCAGCGTTTCGCGGTTGTCGTCAAACAGTTGCTGAATGGTGAGCGGCGTGGTCGGTGGCATGGGGCGGTATGAGTGCGGGTTCGGAAGATCGACGAAAAAGCAGCGTCAGCGGTGGGCCGCAGCATGCTGCGGTTCCCAGGAAACGATGCGCCGGTGCACGGAGGCCTGGTCGGCATCGGCGGCGAGCGCCGCCCGGGTCCCATCATCGGAAAACATCTCGGCTATTTCGGACAGGATTTCCAGATGCTGTTGCGTCACATGATCGGGAATCAGCAGAAAAATCAGCAATTTGACCGGTTGGCCGTCGGGCGATTCGAACGGAATCGGTTCGGCCAGGCGCACGAAGGCAGCCAGCGGCGCTTTCAAGCCCTTGATGCGGCCATGCGGGACGGCCACCCCATGGCCAAGACCGGTCGAGCCCAAACGCTCCCGTGCGAACAGATTGTCGGATACGTTGGAGCGCGCGATGCCGCAATTATTTTCAAAAATTAGGCCGGCTTGTTCGAAAGCCCTTTTCTTGCTGGAGACCTCAAGGTCGAGCACAACGTTGTTTGGCGACAATATTTTTGCGAGATTTGTCATGATGCAGATAGTAATGGTGCAATGCACAATGGAGCTATGTGACGGGGATTATAGGCTTCTTTGCAGCTTGCGCAATGATATGCAGCATATTGTCCTGATTGGAAAAATTTCGGGCGAAGACATGGATCGCCAATGTGGCCGATATTGCTGCTAACTTCGCTCGTTTGCCGCTGATCTGCCGCATATTTTGCCATCGCAGCTATTTCAAGTGCGCCTGTACGGTGCAATTTGGAAGCGGTTTTGTCGCTTATCCACATCATCCGCAGCGATGCGACCGATGCCATGCAATGCGCCAAAACCGACCGATGCCCGCTGGCTTGAAATTAATTGAAATTAATCCGGCCAAATACGTACAGGACGTCGCCATTGCCCTTGTTGCCCGAGAGGCGGGGTACGTAGGATGCCATCAGTTTTGCTCCCGGAATGCCGATCGAGGCAACCGGCAAGATTGCCGGAAACGGCACTCTGCCCCAGGTGTCGGTGCGGCTGATGAGCAGCGCACTCCAGCCTGCGCCGGCCTCCAGCTTGCCTGCGACCGGCCAGTTCCACTGGTACGCGTAGCCGGCCATGAGTTGCGGGTCGTAGTGGGAATCCGAAATCGCCAGGCCGTACAGGTATTCCTCGTCCCCGTTCGGGTGGCGCAGGGTTTTGCCGAGACCGAGTCCCCAGGACTTTTCATTGAATTGCCGGATGCGTTCCGGGGTGTAGGTATTTCTGCCGTGATACGAGTAGCCGGACAGGAACAGGCTGGTTTCGCCCTGCCCGCTGATCGTTTCGACCTTGCTGCGCACCACGTCTTTGGTGTGCTGCCACCAGTCGCCGTTGTCAGTTGCGCTGTCTGCCGCCATTGCGCTGCAGGATGCCGCCAGCATGAAAGCGCCAAGGCCGCACCGGATCGGTACGGCCCTGGATGGCCCGGGAAGAAATGTTGCCCACCATGTCATTGCGTGTTGTCCTCGACTGCCGAAGTGGCGTTGGCTTTTGCCAGCGCGATCTCGTTTTCCATGGCGGCTGTGGACGAGTACATCTGGCTTTTGCCGATGATCTGACCATTTGCCGCCTTGAGCACGAAATACGGCTGGTTGGCAGTCGATGATTTGCGTTCGAAGTGCTTATCGTCGCTGCCGTTTTTCTGGCAGGATGCAATCCCGTTCAGCGCGGCCGCCTTGGATTCATAGGTTTCCGAAGTGAAGAGGATCTGATCGTTGTCGGCTACCAGCTTGAACGAAAATTTGCCTGCTGTGGAATTCTTTAAAACGTATTTGCCAGCCATGATGCCTCCTGAGTGGTGTTGATTTACGGTTTAACCTTGAAAAAAAACAGCAAGATAAGTTAATCACAAGCCAGCGGCAGGTCAATTGATCTGGGATGCAATTTCGTGACATTTTGTGAGTTCGCAACCGAATTTGACGCCCATCCTGCCGATGCCGGGATCACTGGCGGGCATTGCGCAGGTTCAGGGCCTGGCTGCCGGCGCTGAAATTGCTGCGCCAGGGGTTGATGTCGAGTCCGCCGCGCCGCGTGTAGCGGGCGTACACCGACAGTTTCTGCGGTTTGCACTGGCGCAGGATGTCGATGAAGATCCGCTCCACGCATTGCTCGTGGAATTCATTGTGGGTGCGAAAGCCGATCAAATACCGCAGCAAGCCTGCTTCATCGATCGGCGCGCCGCAATAGCGGATCTGCACGCTGCCCCAGTCCGGCTGCCCGGTGACCAGGCAATTCGATTTCAGCAGGTGCGACACCAGCGTCTGTTCCACCGGCGCGCTGTCGGGGTCGGTCTGGAGCAGCGCCGGATTGGGCGTGTAGTCGCTGACCTCGATGTCCAGCCGGTCCAGCAACTGGCCTTCCAGTTCGCCCAACTTCAGCGCGCCGAACGAGTCCGGCAGGGTCAGCGCGACCCGCACCGGCGCGCCGAAGCCGGCCGACAGGTCGGCCTGCAGCAGGTGCAGCAGCGCATCGGCGCCGGCCAGCCGGGTCTGGTTGAAGGAGTTCAGATACAGCTTGAAGGATTTCGATTCGATGATGTTGGGCGAATCGGCCGGCACCGTGATGGTGCCGATCGCCACTTGCGGCTTGCCGCGCAGATTCAGCCACGACAGCTCGTAGGCGTTCCAGATGTCGACGCCGAAAAACGGCAGGGTGCCGCCGCCGAGGCCAAGTTCGTCGCGCTTGCCCTGGCGGGCGATCGGGAACAGCAGCGACGGCTCGTATTGTGTGACGTAGGCGGATGGCTGGCCCAGCGGCGAGCGGTCCGGCATGGAAGGCGCGTGCATCGGCATTTACCCTAAAAACAGCTTGTAGACCGGATTTTTGCTCTCGTCCCAATGGCGGTAGCCGACCGTGTTCAGGAACGCGCGGAAATCCTTCATTTCCTTCTTCGGCACTTGCAGGCCGATCAGGATGCGGCCGTAGTCGGCGCCGTGGTTGCGGTAGTGGAACAGGCTGATGTTCCAGTTCGGCGCCATGCAGGACAGGAAGCGCCACAGCGCGCCGGGCCGCTCGGGGAACTCGAAGCGGTACAGCAGTTCGTTTTGCGCCAGCGCGCTCTTGCCGCCGACCAGGTGGCGGATGTGCAGCTTGCCGAGTTCGTCGTCGGTCAGATCGAGCGTTTTGAAATTGTGCTTTTCAAAATTCTTGGCAATCTTGGCCGCTTCTTCCCGATTCGCGACCTGGATGCCGACGAAGATGTGGGCTTCCAGTTCGCCGCTGATCCGGTAGTTGAATTCGGTCACGTTGCGCTGCCCGATCAGTTCGCAGAAGCGCCTGAAGCTGCCGCGTTCTTCCGGAATGGTGACGGCGAACACCGCTTCGCGCGCTTCGCCGACTTCGGCGCTCTCGGCGACGAAGCGCAAGCGGTCGAAATTCATGTTGGCGCCGCAGGCGATGGTGACCATGGTTTCATTCTTGAGCGGCGTCTTGTCGGCTTTGGCGCGCGCGATATACGCTTTTGCCCCTGCCACGGCCAGCGCGCCGGCCGGTTCCAGGATGCTGCGGGTGTCCTGGAATACGTCCTTGATCGCCGCGCAGATGGCGTCGGTATCGACCAGGATGATGTCGTCCACATATTGCCTGGCAAGGCGGAAGGTTTCTTCGCCCACCAGCTTGACCGCGGTGCCGTCGGAGAACAGGCCGACATCCGGCAGCGTGATGCGGCGGCCCGCTTTCAGGCTGCGCGCCATCGCGTCGGAATCGATGGTCTGGACCCCGATGATCTTGATCTCGGGACGGATCTGCTTGATGTAGGCGGCCACGCCGGCGATCAGGCCGCCGCCGCCGATGGCGACGAAAACGGCGTGGATCGGGTCCGCATGCTGGCGCAGGATTTCCATTCCGATGGTGCCCTGGCCGGCGATTACGTAAGGATCGTCGAACGGGTGGACGAAGGTCAGCTTGTGCTTCTTTTCCAGCGTCAGCGCATGGTCATAGGCGTCGGTGAAGGACTCGCCGAACAGCACGGTTTCAACCTGCGCGCCGCCGCGCGCCTTGACGGCGTCGACCTTGACCGGCGGCGTGGTGGTCGGCATCACGATCATCGCCTTGCAGCCGAGCTTGGCGGCCGACAGCGCAACGCCCTGCGCATGGTTGCCGGCCGATGCGCAAATCACCCCGTGTTTCAATTGTTCCGGGCTCAGGTGCGCCATCTTGTTGTAGGCGCCGCGCAGCTTGAAGCTGAACACGCTTTGCATGTCCTCGCGCTTGAAGTAAATCTTGTTATCCATCCGCTTGGACAAAGTGGGTGCGAATTCCAGCGGAGTTTCAAATGCCACGTCGTAGACGCGGGCCGTCAGGATTTTTTTGAGATAGTCGGTATTCATAAGCTCGGTTGCGCTGTCGGGATCAGCGCGGGCAGGCGCCGGACCTTGACAAAAATGTGAAGAAAGGCCAAGCGATCATTGCTGGCCGTTTATTATAATGGACGTTTTTTTTCGCCACCGTCCTCAGCCTTCCTTTTATGCTCGAATCCGCAATCACCTGGCTGTTAGGCGTTCTGGCGCTGCCGAAAATCGGTCTGACATCGGTTTTCGTAGTCGCTTTTGTTTCCGCCACGCTGGTGCCGATGGGCTCGGAGCCGCTGGTTTTTGCGGTGATCAAGGCCGATGGCGCACTGTTCTGGCAAGTCATCCTGGTCGCCACTGCGGGCAATACGCTGGGTGGCGTGCTTAATTACTGGATCGGCTACGGCGCCAAAAACACCTTTGCGAAAGAGCGCGAAAGCCGCTGGTTTGGCTGGTTGCGCCGCTATGGTGCGAAAACCATGCTGCTGGCCTGGCTGCCGGCGGTGGGCGATCCGATCTGCACGCTGGGCGGCTGGCTGCGCTTGCCGTTCTGGCCTTGTGTGATGTACATGGCGCTGGGTAAATTCTGCCGTTACATCGCGGTGACCTGGCTGCTGCTGCATGTGCCCAATGGCATATGGCATCAGGCGGCCCGCTGGCTGGCGTAGCAATACATACAGGATGCCGTATAAAATATTGTCGCTTTAAAATATGCGGAAATAACGCTTTTTCAACGCATACCCCCAGTAGAACAAGATTTTTCCGGAATTCGGGCCGGCCGTCGTGGGGATCGCGCTAACGCATATGAAACGTAAGGCTGTTGCAACATGCTGCGGCGCGATACGCTAAAATGCTTCTTTAGGGTCAGTCCAACACCACGCCATGAACGCCCCCGCACAAATCCAAGCCTTGCTCTCAGACGCGCCCGCCGGCGCCGCGCCGACCCGTTTGCGCGAAATTCCGTATAACTACACCTCGTTTTCCGACCGCGAAATCGTCATCCGCCTGCTCGGCGAAGAAGCCTGGAAACTGCTCGACACGCTGCGCGGCGCGCGCCAGACCGGCCGCTCGGCGCGGATGCTGTATGAAGTGCTGGGCGACATATGGGTGGTGCAGCGCAATCCGTATCTGCAAGACGACATGCTGGATAACCCGAAGCGCCGCCAGGACCTGATCGATGCGCTGAATCACCGCCTGAGCGAAGTCGAGCGCCGTCGCGTCACCACCGACCTGGCCGACGCCGGCGATGCCGATGCGCTCAGCCGCAGCGCCAGCGTGGAAGCGCTGCTGAAGGCGGCGCGCCGGGCGGTGGCCGATTTCGCCGAGGAGTTCCGCCGCACCTACGATTTGCGCCGTCGCGCCACCAAGGTGCTGGGGCGCCACACCGAGAAGGACAACATCAAGTTCGACGGTTTGAGCCGCGTGTCGCACGTGACCGATGCCACCGACTGGCGGGTCGAATATCCGTTCGTGGTGCTCACGCCCGACACCGAGGACGAAATGGCCGGCCTGGTCAAGGCTTGCATCGAGCTCGGCCTGACCATCATTCCGCGCGGCGGCGGCACCGGCTACACCGGCGGCGCGATTCCGCTGACGCCGCTGTCGGCCGTCATCAATACCGAAAAACTGGAGCAGCTGGGCGCGGTCGAAATGACCGTGCTGCCCGGCGTCGGGCGCGAGTACGCCACCATCTATTCGGGCGCCGGCGTGGTCACCAAGCGCGTCTCGGACGCGGCCGAGAAGGCCGGTTTCGTGTTCGCGGTCGATCCGACCTCGGCCGAAGCGTCCTGCGTCGGCGGCAACGTCGCGATGAACGCCGGCGGCAAGAAGGCGGTGCTGTGGGGCACGGCGCTGGACAATCTGGCCTCGTGGCGGATGGTCGATCCGAACGGCGACTGGCTCGAAGTCACCCGCGTCGAGCACAATCTGGGCAAGATCCACGATGCGCCGCTGGCCAAGTTCAGGCTCGAATGGTCGCACCCGGGGGCCAAGGGCGGCCGCAGCACGCCGTTCAAGACCGAAATGCTGGAGATCGAAGGCCGCAAGTTCCGCAAGGAAGGGCTGGGCAAGGACGTCACCGACAAATTCCTGTCGGGTTTGCCGGGCGTGCAAAAAGAGGGTTGCGACGGCCTGATCACCTCGGCGCGCTGGATTTTGCACCGGATGCCGAAGTTCGCCCGCACCGTCTGCCTGGAATTTTTCGGCCAGGCCAGCGACGCCATTCCGAGCATCGTCGAGATCAAGGATTACCTCGATGCCGAAACTAAAAAAGGCGGCGCCGTGCTAGCCGGCCTCGAGCATCTGGACGAGCGCTATCTGCGCGCGGTCGGCTACGCCACCAAATCCAAGCGCGGCGTATTGCCGAAGATGGCGCTGTTCGGCGACATCGTCGGCGACGACGAGAACGCGGTCGCGCAAGCGGCCTCGGAAGTGGTGCGCATCGCCAACACCCGGGTCGGCGAAGGCTTCGTCGCGGTATCGCCGGAAGCGCGCAAGAAATTCTGGCTCGACCGCGCCCGCACCGCCGCCATTTCCAAGCATACCAACGCCTTCAAGATCAATGAGGACGTGGTGATTCCGCTGAATCGGATGGGCGAATACACCAACGGCATCGAACATATCAATATCGAGCTGTCGATTCGCAACAAGCTGCAATTGATCGGCGCCTTGCGCAGCTTCTTTGCCGCCGGCAATCTGCCGCTGGGTAAGAGCGAGGACGCCGAAGGCGATGCGATTCCGGATGCCGAAATGCTGGAAGACCGGGTCCATCAGGCCACAGAGCTGCTCGAACTGACCCATACCCGCTGGACCTACCTGCTGGAGCAGATCGACCAGCCGCTGGCGCAATCGAAAGACATGCTGCTGGCGCTCGGCCTGGAAAAACACGTCGCGGCGATCGAGCAGCGGCTGCAGCGCCAGCCCGATGCGCAACTGTTCCACCTGCTGCAGGACCGCACCGTGCGGGTGTCGTGGAAGCTGGAGGTGCGCGCCGTCCTGCGCCAGATCTTCGGCGGCGGCGCCTTCAAGCTGATTCTCGACGAATGCACGGCGATCCACCAGAAGGTGCTGCGCGGCCGCGTCTTCGTCGCGCTGCACATGCACGCCGGCGACGGCAACGTGCACACCAACATCCCGGTCAATTCCGACGATTACCAGATGCTGCAGGATGCCCATGCGGCGGTGGCGCGCATCATGGCGCTGGCGCGCTCGCTGGACGGCGTGATTTCCGGCGAGCACGGCATCGGCATCACCAAGATCGAATACCTGACCGAGGGCGAAATCGGCGACTTCCGCGACTACAAGCAGCGCATCGACCCGGAGGGCCGCTTCAACAAGGGCAAGCTGCTGGCCGGCGCCGACTTGCGCAACGCCTACACGCCGTCGTTCGGCCTGATGGGGCACGAATCGCTGATCATGCAGCAAAGCGACATCGGCGCGATCGCCAGCAGCATCAAGGATTGCCTGCGCTGCGGCAAGTGCAAGCCGGTCTGCTCGACCCACGTGCCGCGCGCCAATCTGCTGTACTCGCCGCGCAACAAGATTCTGGCCACCTCGCTGCTGGTGGAAGCGTTCCTGTACGAAGAGCAGACCCGGCGCGGCATCTCGATCAAGCACTGGGATGAGTTTTCCGATGTGGCCGACCATTGCACGGTGTGCCACAAGTGCGTCACGCCCTGTCCGGTCGACATCGATTTCGGCGACGTCTCGATGAACATGCGCAACCTGCTGCGCAAGATGGGGCAGAAGAAATTCAATCCCGGCACCGCGGCCTCGATGTTCTTCCTCAACGCGACCGATCCGGCCACCATCAACGCCACCCGCACCGCGATGATAGGCTGGGGCTACAAGGCGCAGCGTTTCGGCCACGACATCCTGAAGAAGTTCGCCAAGAAGCAGACCAAGGCGCCGCCGGCCACCGTCGGCAAGCCGGCGGTCAGGGAGCAGGTGATCCACTTCATCAACAAGAAGATGCCCGGCAACCTGCCGAAGAAAACCGCGCGCGCGCTGCTCGACATCGAGGACGACAAGATCGTGCCGATCATCCGCGACCCGCAGACCACCAGCGCCGACACCGAAGCGGTGTTCTACTTCCCCGGCTGCGGTTCGGAACGCCTGTTCTCGCAGGTCGGGCTGGCCACGCAGGCGATGCTGTGGCACGTCGGGGTGCAGACCGTGCTGCCGCCCGGCTACCTGTGCTGCGGCTATCCGCAGCGCGGCAACGGCCAGTACGACAAGGCCGAGAAGATGATGACCGACAACCGGGTGCTGTTCCACCGCATGGCCAATACGCTCAACTACCTCGACATCAAGACTGTGGTGGTGTCGTGCGGCACCTGCTACGACCAGTTGGCCACCTATGAATTCGACAAGATATTCCCCGGCTGCCGGATCATCGACATCCACGAATACCTGCTGGAGAAAAACGTCCGGCTGGAAGGCGTGGCCGGCACCCGCTACATGTACCACGAGCCGTGCCACAACCCGATGAAGCTGCAGGAGTCGGGCAAGACCATCAATGCGCTGATTTCCACCGTGGACAACGTCAAGATCGAGAAAAACGAGCGCTGCTGCGGCGAGTCCGGCACGCTGGCGGTCAGCCGTCCCGACATCTCGACCCAGGTCCGGTTCCGCAAGGAGGAGGAAATGATCAAGGGCGCCGACAAGCTGCGCGCCGACGGCTTTAGCGGCGACGTCAAGATACTGACTTCCTGCCCGTCCTGCCTGCAGGGCTTGCTGCGCTACAACGACGATGCCGACACCGATGCCGATTACATCGTGATCGAGATGGCCAGGCATTTGCTGGGCGAAAACTGGCTGCCGGAATATGTGGCGCGCGCCAATGCCGGCGGCATCGAGCGGGTTTTAGTGTAAGGAGCGAACCTTATGACGCAAATCGAGTGTGAATTGTGCGCGCAGCAGGGCGGCGAAGTCGTGCATCTTGCGGCACAGTGGCATGTGGTGCTGGTGGACGACGCCGACTACCCCGGTTTTTGCCGCGTGATCTGGAATCGCCACGTGCGGGAAATGACCGATCTGGCGCTGGCCGAGCGCGACTTGCTGATGGCAGCGGTGTGGCAAGTCGAGGCGGCGGTGCGCGACGTGCTGCAGCCGCACAAAGTCAATCTGGCCAGCCTGGGCAACATGACGCCGCATCTGCACTGGCATGTGATTCCGCGCTATGACGACGATGCGCAGTTCCCGGCTCCGGTCTGGGCGCCGGCGCAACGCGCCACCGCGCCCGAGGTGCTGGCCCGGCGCCGTGACTTGCTGCCGACCCTGCGCACCGCCATCCGGGCTCGGATGGCGTCATTGATCTGATGCATGCGCACCTGCTCAGGTGAGGCGAGGATGCGGCGCGAATTCTGAACTGCTATGAGTATATTTTTTTATCGCAATAAAAATAATAGTCGTCGTAGTAGT
>NZ_AVCC01000023.1 GCF_000622895.1 Herminiimonas sp. CN | reverse complement strand
TGGTGTAACAAAAAGCGCTAACTAAAAGAGCGTCTTTTTTTATAGTGCGAATTTAATTAAGCAACTTACGGCTGGGTATGGATATGCCGCCTGAATAATCTCATTCTTTGCGACTCCTCAATGCTGACTGCCGGAGCAGGAATATTCTTCTCTATGGTGATGAAGCATCTATTGCCATACAACAGTCCGGCTTCAAAACGCTTGGCTTTGTTTCATGCACATCCATCTCATCAATCTGGAGAATTATCATGGCTAATAACCTGACGCGCTTTGACCCGTTCAATGAACTTGTCCGCGCAGATCCGTTCAGGAATTTCGACGATATGCTCAAGGATTTTCGCATTGCACCGACTTGGTCCAGTCTGCCGTCAACGCCCCGCATCAAAATGGATGTAACGGAAACTGACAAAAATTATGTCGTGAAGGCTGAGATTCCCGGCGTCACCAAGGAGGATATCAAGGTCTCCATCGAAGGTAACCAGGTTTCAATCAGCGCCGAAACCAAAAAGGAAACTGAAGAAAAAAGCGGAGAAACCGTTGTGCGCAGTGAGCGTTACTACGGCCAGCAGTACCGCAGCTTCACCCTCGCCTGCGATGTCGATGAGGAAAAATCGGAAGCGAGTTATCAGAATGGCGTGCTTGAATTGACGCTGCCGAAAAAGTCGGGGCCAGCCGGCAAGCAATTACTCGTAAAGTAAGGCGGTAGCTTTGAATGCTGTCTTGCAAGCAATCTACATTTTTCCGTGAAACGGCGTTATGTAGCTTGCAGGCCAGCATCAGACAAAAATCAACCTGCTTCCGTTGCCACCTTAAACCCCGGTTGCGCAATGAAGCGCGCCAGGTGGTGGTCGGTATCGCCCAGGGTCAGTTCAATCATCGTCAACCGCTTGAAGTAATGGGCTGTCGGCAATTCGTCGGTGACACCCATGCCCCCATGCCGTTGTATCGCCTGCTGGCCGATAAATTTCAGCGCCTGCCCGACCCGCGCCTTGCGCGCTGTAATTCAAATCCATGCTGCCTCCCAATTTATATTAAAAGCACGACAATTCACAATTAATTGCACAGCGAATCGTCCGGAAAACGGATTTTTTGTGCCTGCAGACAGACAGAAATGTGCGGGAAATACGCCCTTTGCAAGGCGAGGTGGGAATATCAGTGCAGCGGCTGTTTCAGTATCCCGGGAAGCGGGATGGACATCACTTCAATGCCTTCGTCAATCAGGGCTGCATGCTGCTCGCTGCTGGCCACGCCGCGAATGTTGCGCGCCGGCGTTTCCTTGTAATGAATGCGGCGCGCCTCATCGGCAAAACCGTCGCCGACATCTTCGGTATTGGCCATTACCTGACGCGCCACGGTCAGCCATTCCTGCTGTGCCGTCGCCGCCTGCGCCCGTTGCGGCGTCTGCGCCCGGGACAGATTCAGGCGCGGTGCCGATGGCAGTTTCTGAACTTCCTTCGTCCCGCAGATCGGGCATTCGATCCGGCTGCCTGCCGTTTGCGCCAGATAATCCTGCTCCGAGGAAAACCATCCCTCGAATCGATGATCGTGCGCGCAACACAGGTTAAAGACTTTCATGGCTCGAATATTTCGCTGGCCACGCACCGGCATAGGCCAAAGGAAGAAAAGACGTTTATTCTAAATCCGAATCGGTTCGGGTGGACAGGATTTGACAGTTGCGCCGATTGCGGGGAAAAGGTGACCCTCATTTCAATTCGCGCGACGAGGATGGCAGCGCGCTGTCCTGCTTTGCGCCCGCTTGCAGGCGAAGCGCATAACGCTGCGCCAGTACCGCGCATACCATCAACTGGATCTGATGAAACAGCATCAGCGGCAGCACGATGGCGCCGACTGCATGGCTGGCGAACAGCACCTTGGCCATCGGCACGCCGCTGGCCAGGCTTTTTTTGGAACCGCAAAAGACAATCGCGATTTCATCTTCCTTGTTGAAACCCAAGCGACGCGCGACAAAGGTGCTGATCGTCATCGCCAGCGCCAGCAATATCGCACTGACGATGAACAGACCACCCAGCGAGCGCAGCGGCAACTGCTGCCACAGACCCTGCCCGACCGATGCGCTGAACGCCGTATACACCACCAGCAGGATGGAGCCCTGGTCGATGAATTTCAGCCTGGATCTATGGCGGTCGACCCAGCGCCCTATCCATTTACGGGCAATCTGGCCGGCCACGAAGGGCAGCAGCAATTGCAGCGCGATACTGATGACGGAATCGATCGAAGAATGATTGGTCCCGCCTGCGACCACCAGCAGCCCCACCAGCAGCGGCGTCAGGAAGATACCGAGCAGGTTCGAGGCGGAAGCGCTGACCACCGCAGCTGCCACATTGCCGCGCGCCACCGCAGTGAATGCAATCGACGACTGCACGGTGGACGGCAACACGCACAGAAACAGGATACCCAGATACAGATCGGCCGTGACCAGCGGCAGCAATAGCGGCTTGAGCACAATGCCCAGCACAGGAAACATCAGGAAAGTGCATGCCAGCACGGTCAGATGCAGGCGCCAGTGCCGCATGCCGGCAAGTACCGCGTCGCGCGGCAGCTTTGCGCCGTGAAAAAAGAACAGCAGGCCAATGGCAAGGCTGGTGATCCGGTCGAACACCACTGCGACCTGCCCCTCGCACGGAAAAAAGCTGGCGACGACGACGGACAAAACAATCGCCAGAGTAAAACTATCCGGCAAGAAACGAGGGCGAGTCATTGAAAACCTATGAAAAATAAATGCATGATGAGCAGCGGTTGGCAGGCACAAAACCGCAATGCGCAAGTTTAACCCGAAGCATGAGCCATCGGCGCTTTGGAAAAATAGTTGCCGGAACAGAAAATATCAAAATATTTCCCGCCAGACCTAGTCAAAATTAAAAAGCCCCTGTATAGTTTCGCTTCTTCGGTGCTGCAACATAAACACCGATAGTTTGGCTGACTAAGCAAAAAATATGGGTGCTTAGCTCAGTTGGTAGAGCGGCGCCCTTACAAGGCGTAGGTCGGCGGTTCGACCCCGTCAGCACCCACCATCAGTCAAACAGCAGCTGTGACAGGTTGCATCAGTATTAATTAGGAGTGGTAGTTCAGCTGGTTAGAATACCGGCCTGTCACGCCGGGGGTCGCGGGTTCGAGTCCCGTCCACTCCGCCAGACATTGAAAAGGGTGAACTTCGGTTCACCCTTTTTTCTTTTCCAAAGCGCTTTTCACAATATTTTTTACCGGGTTTTGCTGCACAAAACCCGGCAATCTACAACCTCAAATGTGCGCGGCAATTTTCGGCGTATTGACCCGCACATCGCCGCACTGAGCCCGATGCCGCAATGCGTGATCCATCAGAACCAGAGCCAGCATCGCCTCGGCGATCGGGGTGGCGCGGATGCCGACGCAGGGGTCGTGCCGGCCGAAGGTCTCTACCATGCTCGGCGCGCCGTCCTTGTCGATCGAGCGGCGCGGTATGCGAATCGATGAAGTCGGCTTGACCGCAATCGACACTGTAATGTCTTGCCCGGTCGAAATGCCGCCCAGCACGCCACCGGCGTTGTTGCCGACGAAGCCTGCGGGCGTGAGTTCGTCGCCGTGTTCCGACCCCTTTTGCGCGACCGATTTGAAGCCGGCGCCGATTTCCACGCCTTTCACCGCATTGATGCCCATCATCGCATACGCGATTTCGGCATCGAGCTTGTCGTAGATCGGCTCGCCGAGGCCGACCGGCACGTTTTGCGCCACCACCTCGATGCGCGCGCCGATCGAATCGCCCGCCTTGCGCAGCGCGTCCATATATTCTTCCAGCTGCGCGATGGTGCCGAGGTTGCCGGTGGCGGCAAAGAACGGGTTGTTGCGCACATGGTCCCAGGATTCGAACGGAATCGCGATTTCGCCCAGCTGGCTCATGCAGCCGGTGAAGGTGGTGCCGTACTGCTGGCGCAGCCATTTCTTGGCGATGGCCGCCGCGCCCACCACCGGCGCGGTCAGGCGGGCCGACGAGCGGCCGCCGCCGCGCGGGTCGCGGATGCCGTATTTCTGCCAATAGGTGTAATCGGCATGGCCGGGGCGGAAGGTTTCGGCGATGTTGCCGTAATCCTTGCTGCGCTGGTCTTCGTTGCGGATCAGCAGCGCAATCGGGGTGCCGGTGGTCTGGCCCTGATACACGCCGGACAGGATTTCCACCGTGTCGGATTCCTGGCGCTGCGTGACGTGGCGCGAGGTGCCGGGCTTGCGCCGGTCCAGATCGGGCTGGATGTCGGCCTCCGACAGCGCCATGCCCGGCGGGCAGCCGTCGATGACGCAACCGATGGCCGGGCCGTGGGATTCGCCGAAAGTGGTGACTGTAAACAAGGTACCGAATGTATTGCCGGACATAGGAGTGGGCCGGGACTGCGGCCAGTTAAGCTGTAAAGGCCTGATTTTACCAGCCTAGCGCCCCGGCAGCCATGCCACGAAGCGCGTCCAGAATTCCGGCACTGCGGCAAAAATCACCGCCGCCACCAGCGCGTTCAGCACTGCCGTCACCATGAAGATTTGCGGGATGCTGCAGCCCAGTTGCAGCAGGAGCATGGCCACCAGCGCGGCGACCACCATGAACAGCGCATTCAGGATATTCATGCCGGCGATGGTGCGCGAAACATGCTGGCGGTCGCAGCGGGTCTGGATCAGCGCGAACAGCGGCACGATGTAAAAGCCGCCGAAGACGCCGATCAGCAGGCAGTCGAACAGGATCCGCAGGCTGCCATGCTGGGCCACGAAGCCGGCCATGCCGACCGTTGCCGCATTGCTGTAGGCGACACTGGCCAAAAACAGATCGAAGCCGAATAGCGTCAGGCCGATCGCGCCCAGCGGCACCAGCCCGATCTCCACCCGGCCCTTCGACAAGCGTTCGCACAGCAGCGAGCCGGCGCCGATGCCGAACGAAAACACCGTCAGCAGCAGCACGAACACGCTGTGGTCGCCATGCAGGTAATCGCGCGCATACACCGGGAACTGCGCCAGCACGATTGCGCCGTAGAACCAGAACCACGAATTGCCGAGCATGGCCAGGAACACCGTGCGGTTCTGGCGCGAAAAGCGCAGGTTGCGCAGCGTCTCGCGCCACGGGTTCCAGCTGATCTGCAACTCCGGCACCGGCGCCGGCGTCGGCGGAATTGCACGGCTGGCCAGCCAGCCGATCAGCGCGAAGGCTATCGTGCTGCCGGCAATCAGTGCCAACCCCCACGGCTTTTGCACCACCAGCACCGCGCCCAGCACTTCGCCCAGCAGGATGCCGACGAAAGTGCCCATTTCGACCATGCCATTGCCGCCGGTCAGCTCCGCGGTCTGCAAGTGCTGCGGCAGATACGCGTACTTCACCGGCCCGAACAGCGTCGAGTGCAGCCCCATGCCGGCCACCGCCGCCACCAGAATCCATAGGTTGTGCGTCATCCAGCCGTAGGCGGCGACCAGCATGATGCCGATTTCGAGCAGCTTCACAAAACGCGCCAGGCGCGCCTTGTCGAACTTGTCGGCCAGCTGCCCCGACAGCGCGGAAAACAGCACGAACGGCAGAATGAACAGCCCCGGAATCAGGTTGTTCAGCAGGCCCACGTCCATCGTAGTCCAGCGCAAGACGTCGTAGGTGACGATGGTCAGCAATGCGGTCTTGAACACGTTGTCGTTGAACGCGCCGAAAAACTGGGTCCAGAAGAACGGCCCGAAACGACGCTGGGCGAGCAGGGAAAATTGGCCGGATGGAGGCATGAATGAGGTTTGCTGGATGAAAGTGCGTGAAAAATGCGATGGATGACGATTCTATCGACAGCCGCAATTTGCGGCCAGCAGTTTCAGGAATTTATTGAAATAAAATATACTATTCCCTGTATTTTTTAATAGCGCATAAAAAAATGCGTAAAACATATGTTTTTAAAGCATACCCCTGACAAATTATCCTGCATGAGCTTGAGAGCGAAGGTCATGCCGGAGCACGGTGCACGGATGTCGCTGGACCAGGACGTCAATCTCAGCATCGTTCGGGGAATGTCGGTCTGATGAAGCGCTAACCGAAGCTGCGCTACTGGCGTGATAATCGGTAGTAATCTGATTGCGCCCATTGTCGGCGCAATTTATCCCACCGCATCCTCACTGCCGGGAGCCCGTCCATGCGCTATCAACTGTACTACTGGCCGACCATACAGGGCCGGGGAGAATTCATCCGGCTTGCGCTGGAAGAGGCCGGGGCCGACTATGACGATGTCGCCCGCGGTGCGGAGGGTGACGCCATGCTGCGCCTGCTCGACGGCGACGAGATCGAGCATCCGCCATTTGCGCCGCCGTTCTTGCAAGCCGGCGACCAGATCATCGGGCAGACCGCCAACATACTGCTGTTCCTCGGCCCGCGGCTCGGGCTGGTGCCGGAAGATGAAGCCAGCCGGCTATGGGCGCACCAGCTGCAGCTCACCATCGCCGACCTGCTGACCGAAGTGCACGACACCCATCACCCGATCGCCAGCAGCCTGTATTACAAGAACCAGAAGCCGGAAGCGCTGCGGCGCGCGCACGACTTCACCGGCACCCGGCTGCCGAAGTTCCTCGGCTATTTCGAGCGCATCCTCGAACGTAACAGCGGCGAACATGTATTGGGCGATGCGCTGTCCTATGTCGACCTGTCGCTGTTCCAGATCATGGCTGGCCTGCGCTACGCGTTCCCGCGCACGATGAAGGCGCTGGCGCCCGCCTATCCGCGCCTGATGGCGTTGCACCGGAGCGTTGCATTGCGGCCACGGATTGCCGCCTATCTGAAATCGGAGCGACGCCTGCCGTTCAACCAGCAGGGCATTTTTAGGCACTATGCGGAGCTGGAGCGCTAGCCGAGCGGGAAGGTTTTTGCCTTTTCAATCCCCGTCCCCGCACAGCGCCACCGCATCCTGCCCGCGCTGCCAGCACGGGCTTTTGGCGTCCGGCGCCGGATGCGGCAGGCCATCGCTGTCGAGGTTGGCGACGCGGGTGTCGAAGCGCTGCACGCCCTGGCGGTCGAGCTGCAGCCGCAGCACCCAGCCGATCGCCTGGTTCGGGTTGTCGATGTCTTCCATCACGAAGTTGCCGACGCTGTAGATGATCGGTTTGCCCTTGTAGTGCTCGATGTCTTGCGTGACGTGCGGATGGCCGCCGATGACGGCGTCAGCGCCGGCGTCTATCATCCGTCGAGCCAGTTGGCGCTGGCGCGTGCCGGCGATGGTCTCGTTTTCCCAGCCCCAGTGCATGATCGGGATCACCAGATCGGCATGGTGGATGCTGCGCGCGGCCTTGATGTCGGCCACCACCTGCTCGTCTTCGCTCCATGCGACGCCGGGGGCGTCGTAGTCAGCTTCGAAGCTGCGCGGCATGAATTCGTTGTAGCCCAGCAGCGCGATGCGGATGCCGCTGCGCTCGACGATCAGCGGCGCGTGCGCTTCGCGCAGATTGTGGCCGCCGCCGAATTTCAGGATGCCCTCGCGGTCGAGCAGGCCGAGCATTTCGGCAAACGCCGGGCGGCCGTAATCGCCGGAATGGTTGTTGGCCAGCGCCACCGCATCGAAATGGCGCTTGAGCACCGGCAGCGTGCGCGGATCGGCGCGGAAGGTGTAGTTCTTGTCGGCCGGGTCGCCGCCGGTGGCGACCACGCATTCGAGGTTGCCGACGCGGATGTCGGCCGAGTCCAGTATCGCGGCAAACGGGGCGAACGGGTCGCGCCCCTGCGCGATCGCCTTGCCTGCCTTGCCGTCAAGCACGATGTCGCCGGCGAACAGCAGGCTGACCGAGGGTGCGGATTGCGCTGCGGCCACACTTGCCATGCACAGAGCAAGGCCTGCGGCAAGTCTGTTCAATGTTGAAAATAAAATCATGACTGCACTCCCTGCAAGGTGCAGCTGTACTGGAGTTCGCGCTCCACATTCGATGCATACAGACTGTTGTGCCCGGTCAGCGCGTAGGGCGCGGCGGATTTGCGGAACGGCGGCAAGTATTTGGCCTGATGTATCAGCACCGGCTGGCGCCGGGTGTCGATATAGGCGTACAGATTGATGGCGTCGATCCGTTGTCGGCTGCCGAGCACCACCGCCTTGAAGCGGAAGCGCCCGCCGATGTCGACCGATGGCGCGCGGTAGGGGTCGGTGCCGGGCACCGCTTCCACCAGATGGGTGGTGCCGGCATACGTGACCTGGCAGCGCAGCAGCGGCGCAGCTTGGGCGCTAGCGGCGACGGCGAGCAATGCGAGTGCGATGACGCGCATTCCGGTGCCGGCGCGGGAGTGTTGCAGTAGTTTGGTCATGTTCAGAAGCGGTATTCGGATACGATGTGTTTGCTGAAATTGTGCTTGGTGCCGCCCGGCAATATGTCGGCCAGCTTTCTGGGGCTGGCAGCGGATATGAAGATGTCGGCGACCTGATCCTTGCAGCGGAACTTCATGGCCGGGCTGAGGATTTCACTGGCCTTGATTTTCAGATGGCGGAAAACCTTGGCTTTTTCGCTGCAGAGCAGGATGTGGATTTCCTTCTTGAACTGCAGCAAGGGGATGTGAATCCACCAGCCTTCGTCGCCGGCATGGGCGACCACGCTGGCCCAGTGCGTGTTGCGCTCATTGAGCAGCGGGCTGCCGAGGGCGTCGTTGACGCGCTGGATGGCTTCATTCTTGGTCATGGTTTTCTCTTGATGGTGGCTGGCAACGATGTCAGAGGCATAGCTGCCCGGCTTTTTCAGTAAATTCATACTAGCCGATGTATTTTACATTGCCGCAATATAAACGTGCGGCAGCTACTGCATTTATTCGCATACTCCATGTATTTTTAAAACCACAGGATTCAGCCAAGCAAGGTTTGCTCGCCGGCCGCGAAGCCTTCCACCAGCGCATCGATGAAATCGCGCACCGCCGGCACCAAGCCGCGGCGCGACGGGAACAGCGCATGCACGACGCCCTGCGGAATCGTCAGTTCCGGCAGCACATGTTCGAGCGCGCCGCTGGCAAGATCCTGCTGCGCCATGAACTTGGGCAGATAGGTGATGCCGACGCCATTCAGTGCGGCCCGGTGCAGGGTGACGAAGTCGTCGGTGGCCAGGCACGGCAGGTGCGCAACGACCTCGACGCTGCCATCCGGGCGGGTGAACTGCCAGGTATATTTATCGCCCGGGCGCGTCATGCTCAGGGTCGGGAAGCGGCTCAGGTCGGCCAGTTGCTGCGGCTTGCCATGGCGGGCAAACAGGCTGGGGCTGCCGAGCAGGATCAGCTCGGTATTGGCCAGCGTGCGCACCGCCAGGTTGGAGTCTTTCAGCGGCAGGCTTCTGACCCGCAGCGCAATATCGAAACCCTCTTCAACCACATCGACCCGGCGGTTGGTGGCTTCCACATGCACCCGTACCAGCGGCTTCTCGGCCAGAAAGCGCGCCACTATGCCGGCGACATTGCTATGCAACAAGCCGACCGGGCAACTCAGCCGCACCAGCCCCTGCGGCTCGGCGCGGGTGCGATCTACGGTGTCGCGCGCCGCCTGGGCTTCGGCCACCAGCGCGATGCAGTGCTGGTAAAAGGTCTGGCCGATGTCGGTCAGCGAAATCTTGCGGGTGGTGCGGTTGAGCAGGCGCACGCCCAGGCTGGTTTCCAGATCGTTGATGCGCCGGCTGAGGCGGGATACCTGCATCCCGAGATGGCGCGCGGCAGCGCTGTAACCGCCCTGCTCGACTACTTTGGCGAACAGATACATATCGTTCAAATCGTGCATTGCAGATCCCATGCGCGCCAATCCCGCCGATTATCCTATATGCAGGATAATCATTCTCAAATATGGCTATTTATCGTTAATTTTTTTTATTTTAGACTAATTCAATTATCGCATTTCAACCTCATTCATCAACGGAGCAAGCGTGAAAGTTCTTCATATTGATTCAAGCGCGACGGGCGCGATGTCGGTTACGCGGGAACTGACTGCAGCGACCGTCTATCAACTGCAGGAAATCCATCCTGGTGCAACCGTCACTTACCGCGACCTGGTCGAAGCGCCGCCGGCGCATCTGGACGACAAATTGCTGGCCGCATTGCGCCCGCAGAAAGGTTATGTTGCGCCGGAAAGCCTGCGCGCCGAACTGGCGCTGACCGAAACCATGCTGTGCGAGTTCCTGGCAGCCGACGTGGTGGTGATCGGCGCGCCGATGTACAACTTCTCGGTGCCGACCCAGCTCAAGGCCTGGATCGACCGGATTGCGCAAGCGGGGCGCACCTTCCGCTACACCGCGCAGGGTCCGGAAGGATTGATTGTCGGCAAGAAGATGATCATCGTATCGTCGCGCGGCGGCATGTATGCAGGCGCCGCCTTCGAAACGGCAATGGATCACCAGGAAGCGTATCTGCGCGCGGTGATGGGCTTCTTCGGCATCAGCGACATCACGGTGATCCGTGCCGAAGGCATCGCGATGGGCGCGGATGCGCGCGCGCTGGCTTTGGGCAAGGCATTGAACCAGACCAAGGAATGCGCCTGACTCCCGCCTGACGACTACCGCATAAAAATGCCGCGCTTTTTCAAGCGCGGCATTTTTCATTTAATTGCACCGAATCAAGCCGGCCGCATCAGGCCAGCCGTATCAAATCAGTTTTTCCTGCGCCACCAGCACTCCGTCCTGGTCGGCATAAATCCAGCTGCCTGGTCGCACGGCGACGCCGGCGATCATCACGCGCAGCTGCACATCGCCGACACCCTTCTTGATGCTTTTTTGCGGATGGGTCGCCAGCGCGCGCACGCCGATCGCGCAGCCATTGATCTCGACCGAATCGCGTATGCAGCCATTGACCACGATGCCGCTCCAGCCGTTTTTGACCGCCAGCACGGCCAGATTGCCCCCGACCAGCGCGCAGCGCAGGCTGCCGCCGCCATCAATTACCAGCACCTGGCCATTGCCCGGCTGCTCCAACGCGGTGCGCACCAGCGCATTGTCTTCAAATACTTTCAGCGTATAGGCGGGGCCGGAAAAAACCGGTTCCCGGCCGTAAGCCTTGAACAGCGGCGGCAATACCGCCAGCGCACCGCTGGCAAGCTGGTCTTCGTGGGCATCGCAAATATCGCAGGTGGCAAAAGTCATCGGGTTCCTCGGCAATCAGTCTGGTTGGTATAAGTAATGCAAGGGCAAATTGTAAGCGGATCGCGCGCAATGAAAAAGGACGTCGTGGCGGCGACGTCCTTTTTCATTGCAATTCGCGCAGCATTATGCCGGCGCGGCGGCAGCGCGCTTGCTGGTGTCGTTGCCGACATTGATCGCGGTGACGATCGCCAGCATCTGGAACAGGCCGATGCAGATGAACACCCAGGCCGGCCGGCTGGCGTCCATCAGCGCACCGAACAGCAGCGGCGCGATCGCCACACCGGCATCCAGCCCCGAATACACCACGCCGTACACCCGTCCGGTGGCGTTTTTCGGGGCCGATGCGCGGATCAGCAAGTCGCGCGACGGGCCGGCGACCCCTGCCCCCAGCCCGACCATGCCCATCAATACCAGCGCCGCCCACACCGGCACCGCGCCGGTGGCGACAATCAGCGCCATCGCGCCGGAAAAGGTGAATGCCAGCGCAATCGTGCGGTCATGGCGGCTGGCCCTGGCCGCCAGAAAACCGCCCAGCACCATGCCTGCGGCCGACGCCAGCATGAACGCGGTGAAGGCGGCGGTTGCCAAAGGCAGCGACATGCCGTACAACGCGCGCAGGCTGGACGAGGAAAAACTTTGAATCCCGCCCAGCGCCAGCGCAGTGATCAGGAAAAAAGCAAAGCATAGCCAGACCGAAGGCAGCCGCATGAAGTCCAGCAACGCGCCGTCCTGGACTGCCGCCTGGTGCGATGCTGCCGGGTGCGCTGCCGGCGTGGCCAGCACCGCGCGGTACACCCATAGCAAGGCCAGCACCGCAAAGGCCACCAGTCCGGCCGAAAACAGCGCCACACGCCAACCGGCGGCTGCCGCAATCGCGGTCATGAAAATCGGCGCGGCCGCCCAGCCGAGGTTGCCGGAAATACCATGCACCGAGAACGCATGGCCCAGACGCGAGAGCGAAACCCGCTGGTTGAGCAGGGTGAAGTCGGACGGATGAAATACGCAATTGCCCAAACCGGCCAGCATCGAACCCGCCAGCAACATGCCGTAATTGGGCGCCAGAGACATCGCCAGCGCGGCCGTGCCCAGACAGGCCAGGCCGGCAAACAGCACGGTGCGGGCGCCGGCCTTGTCGACCACGAAACCGGCCAGCGCCTGGCCGACTCCGGAAACGATGAAAAACACCGTCATCAGCAGGCCCAGTTGCGCATACGACAGGTCGAAAGCCACCTTTAGCCAGGGAAACAAGGATGCCAGCAGCAGCTGGGAAAAGTGCGACACGCCGTGGGCGGTGGCCACCAGGCCGATCACCTTCGCATCCTGTTGCAAAGTCTGTTCTTTATTCATCACTATCTCGCAGCAAAACAAAGGTTCAGTGTATGCAAAAATGCGAGGGCGTGCTGGCATAGGGCTTGGGAGTACCGATGCACCTGAACAGGTTCCCAGGCGCCGCACGTCCGAACGCACGCTGGCGCAAAAGTCGCAGCCGAATTCGGCTACGCCAGCCAGCTGGCATTTGCGGCCAGGTTCAAGAAAACCTACGGCCAGCCGCCACCGACATTTTTTACGCAGAAGAATGATTAAAGGCAGCAGGCCGGAATCATGCCGGCCTGCTGCATTACATTAAAAATACAAGAGTATTTTTAATTATCGCAATAAATTCAAGCGTGAAATGGCATATTTTTATATATACCATAGCCAGTATGAAATAATTTACGCCAGTTCTTCGGAGCGAATCCGCACCACCTTGCCGCGCACCGTCGGCAACGCCTCGATGCGGGCGATGGCGGCATCGATATTCTTCTCCAGCGTCTGGTGCGTCAGGATGATGATGTCGGTTTCCGGCTTGCCTTCCACCGGCTCCTTCTGCAGCATCGCGCCGACCGATATTCCGGCGTCGGCCAGGATGCTGGTGATGCTGGCCAGCACGCCGGCTTCGTCGGCGACGTGGATGCGCAGGTAATACGAAGTGGTGATTTCGCCCATCGGCAGGATCGGCGTGTCGTGCACCGCGTCCGGCTGGAACGCCAGATGCGGCACCCGATGCTCGGGGTCGGCGGTGGCCAGGCGGGTAATGTCAACCAGATCGGCGATCACCGCCGAAGCGGTCGGCTCGGCGCCGGCGCCCTTGCCGTAATACAGCGTCGGGCCTACCGCATCGCCCTGCACCATGACCGCGTTCATCGCGCCTTCGACGTTGGCGATCAGGCGCTTGGCCGGAATCAGGGTCGGGTGCACGCGCAATTCGATCCCGTTCGGCATCCGCTTGGCAATGCCCAGCAGCTTGATGCGGTAGCCGAGCTGCTCCGCATACTGGATATCGATGCCTTGCAACTTGGTAATGCCTTCGACGTATGCCTTATCAAACTGGACCGGGATGCCGAAGGCGATCGCGGCCATCAGCGTGACCTTGTGAGCCGCATCGATGCCTTCGATATCGAAGGTCGGGTCCGCTTCCGCATAGCCCAGCCGTTGCGCTTCCTGCAATACCACATCGAAGTCCAGGCCCTTGTCGCGCATCTCCGACAGGATGAAATTGGTGGTGCCGTTGATGATGCCGGCCAGCCATTCGATCCGGTTGGCTGTCAGGCCTTCGCGCAGTGCCTTGATGATCGGGATGCCGCCGGCGACAGCGGCCTCGAAGGCAACCATCACGCCCTTCTCCTGTGCGGCCTTAAAAATGGCGTCGCCGTGCAGCGCCAGCAGCGCCTTGTTAGCGGTCACCACATGCTTGCCGTTGGCGATGGCCTTCAGCACCAGGTCCTTGGCGATGCCGTAGCCGCCGATCAGTTCGATGACGATATCGATGTCAGGGTTGTTGATGACCAGATTGGCATCGTTTACCACTTCGCACTCGCCATTGGTCAGCTCCCTGGCGCGTTCGGTGTTGAGGTCGGCCACCATCGTAATCTCGATGGCGCGACCGGCGCGGCGCATGATTTCTTCCCGGTTGCGCTTCAAGACGTTGAATGTGCCGGAACCAACGGTGCCGATGCCCAATAAGCCTACTTTGATTGATTTCATGATTTCAATGGTGGTGAGATGACTAAACAGCTAAAAATCGGCAGGCCGGCTTGGAAAATCACGGATTTTCCAAGCCGGCCCACTCAGGGAAGGCAGAGTTATGCAGTGCCGTGACGCTTGCGATAACCATTGAGGAAACGGGCAATCCGGCCCATCGCGTCGGTCAGGTCATCCACATTCGGCAGGAATACGACCCGGAAATGGTCGGGCGCGATCCAGTTGAAGCCGGTGCCCTGCACTATCAGGACTTTTTCTTCGACCAGCAATTCCTGGGCGAAATCCTGGTCGTCGGCAATCGGATACAGCTTCGGGTCCAGCCGCGGAAACATGTATAACGCCGCCTTCGGCTTGACGCAGGTGACGCCGGGGATCTCCGTCAGCAAGCGGTGCGCGAGATCGCGCTGCTTGGTCAGGCGGCCGTTCGGCGCGACCAGGTCGTTGATGCTTTGATAGCCGCCGAGCGCGGTCTGGATCGCAAACTGGCCCGGCGTATTGGCGCACAGCCGCATCGAGGCCAGCATGTTCAAGCCTTCGATGTAATCCCTGGCATGCCGCTTCTCGCCCGACACCGCCATCCAGCCGGCCCGATAGCCGCAGGAACGATAGTTTTTCGACAAGCCGTTGAGCGTGATGAACAGCACATCGTCGGCCAGCGAGGCCATCGAAGTATGGGTTTCGCCGTCGTACAGGGTTTTGTCGTAAATTTCATCGGCGAACACGATCAGCTGATGCTGCCGCGCCACTTCGACCAGTTGCTGCAGAATTTCCACCGGATACAGCGCGCCGGTCGGATTATTCGGGTTGATGACGACAATCGCCTTGGTGTGCGGCGTGATTTTTTTCTTGATGTCTTCGATGTCGGGCATCCAGCCGGACGCTTCGTCGCAGACATAGTGCACCGGCCTGCCGCCGGACAGGCTGACGGCGGCAGTCCAGAGCGGGTAATCGGGCGCCGGCACCAGCACTTCGTCGCCGCTATTGAGCAAGGCGTTCATGCCCATCACGATCAGTTCGGAGGCGCCATTGCCGAGATAGACGTCATCGACCGTAACGCCGGCGATTTTCTTCTCCTGGGTGTAATGCACGACCGATTTGCGCGGCGCAAACATGCCCTTGGAGTCGGTATAGCCGGCCGCGTTGTGCAGATTGCGGATCATGTCCTGCACGATCTCGTCCGGCGGATCGAAGCCGAATACGGCCAGATTGCCGATATTGAGCTTGATGATGCGGTGGCCTTCATCCTCCATCTGGCGTGCTTTTTCCAGCACCGGACCACGGATGTCGTAACAGACCTCGGCTAATTTTTTGGACTTCTGAATCGGTCGCACAGCAGCAATTCCTTGTCATTTTGATACACAATGGCGCGCATTTTGCTGCAGCGCCGAAAAATCCTATTCTGCCGAATGGATCGTGTTTTATCAATCAAAAACACCGATCACAGCCGAGATTGGTGCGGAAAAAAGCTACAATGCCAGCTTTGCCGCTCTTCCTCGGCCCGGAACGCACATAAATGCCGGACTCCGGGGCGGCATCCCGATCGATCTGACAATCGCGCCATGAAGCTTCATATTACCTCTACACAACAATACCAGACCGTCACCGCATACGATGATGCCGGCGTCGAAATCAACGCCAGACGCTTCCAGCACAGCCTGGTAGTGCTGCCGGAAATTGCCCCGACCGCGTGGCCGGTCAACCAATTCGAAGCCCTCACAACCGCGCATTTCGCGCAGATCGAAGCGCAGCAGCCCGATGTGGTGATCCTCGGCACCGGCCAGCGCCAGCGCTTCGTGCATCCGCAGCTGACGAACGTGCTCACCGTGCGCCGGATCGGCGTCGAATGCATGAACAATCAGGCGGCCTGCCGTACCTACAACATCCTGATGGCGGAGGGCCGCAAAGTCGCGCTGGCGCTGATCATCGAGCCTGCCGCAGCCACCGGCGCCGGATCCGACCCGGCATGAACGATTTACACCAGTCCAAGCCCGTTGTCTGGGCGCTGTTCCTGATTTTTACCCTGTGCTGGTTTTATGCATTGGACTTGCGCACGCTGGTACCCACCGACGAAGGCCGCTATGCCGAGATGGCGCGCGAGATGGTCGCCAGCGGCGACTGGATCACCACCCGCCTGAACGGCATCAAATATTTCGAAAAACCACCGCTGCAAACCTGGATGAACGCGCTGACTTTCACGCTGTTCGGCCTGGGCGAATGGCAGGCGCGCTTCTGGACCGGCTTGTGCGGCTTCTTCGGCATCCTGCTGACGTACCAGGCCGGGCGCAGCGTCTTTGGCGCGCGGGTCGGCTTCCTGGCGGCATTGGTGCTGGGGTCGAGCTTTCTGTGGGCGGCGCTGGGACACATCAATACGCTCGACATGGGCCTGTCGGGCATGATGACGCTGGCGCTGTGCAGCTTGCTGATCGCGCAGCGCGATGACGCCGATGCGCGCGCGCGGCGCAACTGGATGCTGGCCTGCTGGGCCGGCATGGCGCTGGCGGTGCTCTCGAAAGGTTTGATCGGGCTGGTATTGCCGGGCGCGGTGCTGGTGATTTATTCGCTGGCGGCAAACGATTTTGGCATCTGGAAGCGGCTGCATATCGGCAAGGGACTGCTGCTGTTTTTCGCCATTACGACGCCCTGGTTCGTGCTGGTATCGATCCGGAATCCGGAATTCCCGTATTTTTTCTTCATCCATGAACACTTCCAGCGCTTCACCAGCGAAGTCCACCATCGCGCCGGCCCCTGGTATTACTTCATCCCCCTGCTGCTGCTCGGTATCGCGCCGTGGCTGGGAATCCTGTTTCAAAGCGTGCTAAAAAGCTGGAGCGCTGCGCCCGGCAGCACCTTCAAGCCGAAACGCATGCTGCTGGTATGGGCCGGGTTCATCTTCTTCTTTTTCAGCATTTCCGGCTCCAAGCTGCCGTCCTACATCCTGCCGATTTTTCCGGCGCTGGCTTTGCTGATCGCGGTCTGCTGGGACGCTGCCGGGCGCCTGCATCTGATGCTGGCCGCCGGTCTGATGGCGGCCAGCGGTGCAGTCGGCCTGTTTTTCGTGCCGCGCATCGGCACAATGACGGATGTGCCGCTGGAAATTCCGCTCTACCTGGCTTACGAGCCGTGGGTGACAGCCGCCGCTATCGCGATGCTGATTGGCGGTATCGGCGCATTCCTTGCCGCGCAACGCGGGCGCCGGGAGCTGGCTGCCACCGTGCTGGCAATCAGCGGCTTCGTCGGCGGCCAACTCCTGATGATCGGCCACGATCCGCTCGGCAATTATGCTTCCGGCCGGCCACTGGTGGCTGCCATCGAAGCAGAAATCACGCCGACCACGACGCTGTACTCCGTGGGCCGGCTGGATCATTCGCTGCTGTTTTATTTGCGCCGCACCATGGTCATGGTGGAAAATCCGGACGAGCTGGATTTTGAGCTCAAGCGGCAGCCGCAGCTTTGGCTGCCCACGCGCGAGGCATTCATCAAGCAATGGGCTTCAGGCCCGAAAGCGGTTGCCGTCACAACACCGACAATTTATGCCGACTTGCAACAACGCGGGGTGCCGATGCGCATCATCGCCCGGGATGGACGCAGGATTGCAATTGCGAACGACGCAAAACCATGAACTTACAACTATGAACCTGCCTACCTTCGGCTTCATCTTCGTCGGCATCTGCCTCAACGCCATCGCGCAACTGCTGCTCAAGGCCGGTACCAATGCGGTCGGGGCGATCCACCTGACGGCGGAAAACTGGTTTGGCACCGCCATCAAGCTGGCCACGCAACTGCCGATCATTGCCGGACTGACCTGCTATGTGATTTCGGTGGTGGTCTGGATCATCGGCTTGTCGCGGGTCGATGTCACCATCGCCTATCCATTGCTGTCGCTGGGCTATATCATCAATGCGATTGGCGCCTGGTACTTTCTGGGCGAGATGGTATCGGCTCAGCGCATCCTGGCAATTGGCGTAATCATCGTCGGAGTAATACTCCTGACCCGTAGCTGATTTTAAAAAATCCAGAGTATGCCAAATAACCTTGGATTTTCCGCATATGATCATTGCGGTATTAAAATATACCTAATGCAGTATTAATGCATTCAAAGAAAATCACAAAACGAGCCACCTTTCCTGACGCCGACAACATGACCGACAACTCCGCCCTGCCCTTCCTGCCCTTTTCCCGCCCCAGCATCGACGAAGCGACGATTGCCGCGGTCGGCGACGTGCTGCGCTCCGGCTGGCTGACCAGCGGGCCGAAGGTGCAGGCGCTCGAAGCCGCGCTGTCGGCCTATTTCGGCGGCCGTCCGGTGCGCACCTTCAATTCCGGCACCTGCACCATGGAAATCGCGCTGCGCATCGCCGGCATTGGTCCCGGCGACGAGGTGATCACGACCCCGATCTCCTGGGTCGCCACCGCCAATGTCATCATCGAGGTCGGCGCCACTCCGGTCTTTGCCGACATCGATCCGGTCACCCGCAACATCGACCTCGACAAGCTCGAAGCCGCAATCACGCCGGCTACCCGCGCGATCATTCCGGTCCACTTGTCGGGCTTGCCGGTCGACATGGATCGGCTGTACGCGATTGCCAAAAAATACAACTTGCGGGTGGTGGAAGACGCGGCGCAGGCCATCGGCTCCAGCTGGAAAGGCCGGCTGATCGGCTCCTTCGGCGACTTGGTATCGTTCAGCTTCCAGGCCAACAAGAACATCACCACCGCCGAAGGCGGCTGCCTGGTGCTCAACAATGCCGAAGAAGCGCGGCTGGCCGAGAAATACCGCTTGCAGGGCGTCACCCGCAGCGGCATGGACGGCATCGATGTCGATCTGCTGGGCGGCAAATACAACATGACCGACATCGCGGCCGCCATCGGGCTGGGCCAGTTTGCGCAGTTGGATGCCATCACCGCGCATCGCCGCGCGCTGGCTAAGCGCTATTTCGCCGGCTTCGGCCCCGATTTCGAAGCGCGAACCGGGGCCCAGTTGCCGCTGGCCGAGTTTGACAATACCAACTGGCACCTGTTCCAGATCATCCTGCCAGAGCATGTCAAACGGGCCGAATTCATGGCGGAAATGATGCAGCACAACATCGGCATCGGCTTCCATTACGCCCCGATCCATTTATTTACGCTGTACCGCGAACGCGGCTTCGGCCCCGGCATGTTCCCGGTGGCGGAGCGGGTCGGCCGCCAGACCGTGTCGTTGCCGATGTTTTATGCGTTGACGGAAGCGGATGTCGATCGCACCGTGGCGGCAATCAAATCGGTACTTTCAGCTTGAAAACAACACGCTGCCGCAAGCACGGCGCCACCAAGGCATGCGACGCCATGCCTTGGCTCCGCTTGCGGCTCCTATGACTGGATGCAAAAACAATGAAACCAGAACTTTCCGTCGTCATCCCGATATACAACGAAGAAGCCGGCCTGGCCAAGCTGTATGCGCGGCTCTACCCGGCGCTGGATGCGCTGAACCTGCGCTATGAAATCATTTTCGTCAACGATGGCAGCCGCGACAATTCGCCGGCGCTGCTGGCCGACCAGTTCCGCCTGCGTCCGGAAGTCACCCGCGTGGTGCTGCTGAACGGAAACTACGGCCAGCACATGGCGATTCTGGCCGGCTTCGAAGCCTCCCGCGGCGAAATCACCGTCACGCTCGACGCCGACCTGCAAAATCCGCCGGAAGAAATCGGCAACCTGGTGGCCAAGATGCGCGAAGGGTACGACTACGTCGGCTCGATCCGCCGCAAGCGGCAGGATTCGGCGTGGCGCACCTACGCCTCCAAGGCCATGAACCGCCTGCGCGAAAAAATCACCCACATCAAGATCACCGACCAGGGCAACATGCTGCGCGCCTACGGCCGCAATGTGATCGACCTGATCAACCAGTGCAGCGAGGTCAATACCTTCGTGCCTGCGCTGGCATACACGTTTGCCCGCAAGCCGACCGAAATCACGGTCGAACACGAAGAGCGCGTGGCAGGCGAATCCAAGTATTCGCTGTACAGCCTGATCCGCCTGAATTTCGACCTGATGACCGGCTTCTCGCTGGTACCCTTGCAGCTGTTCTCGATGCTCGGCATGGTGCTGTCGGCGGCATCGGGGCTGCTGGTGCTGCTGCTGCTGCTGCGCCGCTTCCTGCTGGGAGCCGAAGCCGAAGGCGTGTTTACGCTGTTTGCGGTCGTATTCTTCATGCTGGGCGTGGTGCTGTTCGGCATCGGCCTGCTGGGCGAGTACATCGGGCGCATCTTCCAGCAAGTGCGCGGCCGGCCGCAATATGTGGTCAAAACCGTGCTGCAGGAACCGCCTTTCGTCGAGCGGCGCCAGGAAAACAAGGTTTCGCCCAGCCTGCCGGAGCACCCATGAAAGCGGTGGTTTTCGCCTATCACAGCATTGGCGTGCGCTGCCTGAAAGTCTTGCTGGCGCGCGGGGTCGAGGTGGCGCTGGTGGTCAGCCATGAAGACAATCCGGCTGAAACCATCTGGTTCGAATCGGTCGCCGCGCTGTGCCGCGAGCACGGCATTGCCTGCGTCACGCCAGCAGACCCGAACTCGCCTGCATTATTTGCACAAATCCAGGCGCTGCAGCCCGATTTCATTTTCAGCTTTTATTACCGCCACATGCTGCCGCAAGCCTTGCTGGCGCTGGCCGCACGCGGCGCCTACAACATGCACGGCTCGCTGCTGCCGAAATACCGCGGCCGGGTGCCGGTCAACTGGGCGGTGCTGCACGGCGAAACCGAAACCGGCGCCACGCTGCACCAAATGACAGCAAAACCCGATGCCGGCGTCATCATCGGACAAACCGCGGTGCCGATCCTGCCGGACGATACCGCGCATGACGTATTCGGCAAGCTGACGGTGGCGGCCGAGCAAACGCTGTGGAATGCATTGCCGGCACTGTTGACCGGCAATGCACCGCACTTGCAAAACGATCTGTCGCAGGGCAGCTACTTCGGCGGGCGCAAGCCGGAGGACGGCCGCATCGACTGGTCGCAACCGGCACAGGCGGTCTACAACCTGCACCGGGCAGTGGCGCCGCCCTACCCCGGCGCCTTTACCGAAATCCACGGCAAGCATCTGGTTATCGGCAGCGCCCGGCTGAGCCCGCGAATCCGGGCCGATTTGCCGCCTGGCCTGGCGGTAGTAGATAATGCCATCCTGGGCATTTGCGGCGACGGTCGCACGCTAGACATCCAAACGTTATTGTGCGAAGGCAAAGCCATCTCGCCGCAAGCACTCCGGATGCTTCTCACCAATCAATGAAAAATCAGAGCAAACAATGAAAAAAGTCCTCATTCTCGGCGTCAACGGCTTTATCGGCCATCATCTGTCCAAGCGCATCCTGGAAACCACCGACTGGCACGTCTACGGCATGGACATGATGACGGATCGCATCAACGACCTGCTCGACAATCCGGAATACAAGTCGCGCATGCACTTTTTTGAAGGCGACATCACCATCAACAAGGAATGGGTCGAATACCACGTCAAGAAATGCGATGTGATCCTGCCGCTGGTTGCCATCGCGACGCCATCGACTTACGTCAAGCAGCCGCTGCGCGTATTCGAACTCGATTTCGAGGCCAACCTGCCGATCGTCCGGTCTGCGGCCAAATACGGCAAGCACCTGGTGTTCCCATCGACTTCGGAAGTGTACGGCATGTGCCACGACGACGAATTCGACCCGGAACAGTCGGAACTGATCTGCGGCCCGATCAACAAGCCGCGCTGGATCTACTCCTGCGCCAAGCAATTGATGGACCGCGTGATCTGGGGCTATGGCATGGAAGGCTTGAATTTCACGCTGTTTCGCCCGTTCAACTGGATCGGCGCCGGCCTGGATTCGATCCATACGCCGAAGGAAGGCAGTTCGCGCGTGGTGACCCAGTTCTTCGGCCACATCGTGCGCGGCGAAAACATTTCGCTGGTGGACGGCGGTGCGCAGAAACGCGCGTTCACCCACGTCGGCGACGGCATCGATGCGCTGATGAAAATCATCGCCAACCAGAACGGCATCGCCAGCGGCAAAATTTACAACATCGGCAACCCGCACAACAATTATTCGATTCGCGATCTGGCCGGCATGATGCTGAAGCTGGCGACCGAATATCCGGAATACGCGGAATCCGTCAAGCAGGTGCAGTTGCTCGAAACCACCTCCGGCGCTTACTACGGCGCCGGCTATCAGGACGTGCAGAACCGGGTGCCGAAAATCACCAATACCTGCGAGGAACTGGGCTGGCAACCGACCACCGACATGGCCGATACGCTGCGCAACATCTTCGATGCGTATCGCAGCCAAGTCGCCGAAGCCCGCGCCTTGATGGATTAATGGGTTGCAGACCGCCTTGCCTTCCATTACCTTAAAGATCGACGTCGACACCTATCGCGGCACGCGCGAAGGCGTGCCGAATCTGGTACGCCTGCTGCAAAAGCACCAGGCCAACGCAAGCTTCCTGTTCTCGCTCGGTCCGGATCATACCGGCTGGGCGCTGCGGCGGGCATTCCGGCCCGGTTTTTTCAAGAAGGTATCGCGGACTTCAGTGGTCGAGCACTACGGCTTGAAAACCCTGATGTACGGCGTATTGCTGCCGGCACCCGACATCGGTCTGGAGTGCGCCTCAGAAATGCGCGCGGTGCGGGATGCCGGTTTCGAGTGCGGCATCCACACCTGGGACCATGTGCTGTGGCAAGACAATGTGCGCACGGCGGACGCGGCCTGGACGCAGCGCCAGATGCAACGGTCGTTTGAGCGCTTCAAGGCAATTTTCGGCCAGCAGCCACAGACCCATGGTGCCGCCGGCTGGCAGATGAACCCGCATGCATTCGCCCAGCTCGATGCATGCGGCATCGCCTACTCCTCCGATGCGCGTGCGATGCTCAACCCATCCGGGGCACTGATTGATCCGGACGTGGGGCCATACCGGCTGCGGATATCCGACAAGACGCTAACTTGCATCCAAATGCCGACCACGCTGCCGACGCTGGATGAGATGCTGGGGCGAACCATTAACGGCGAAGTCATTACGCTGTCAAATATTGCTGGTACGCTACTCAAATTGACGCAAGCGCCGCGCGACCATGTCTACACCTTGCACGCAGAACTTGAAGGCCAGAAACTGGCCCCCATTTTTGAACAGCTGCTGCTGGGTTGGCAGGCGCAGGGTTATGACTGCATATCGATGGCGCAATTGCATCAAAAAATCAAGAATACGGCATTACCCACGCATACCCTGGCCTGGGCCGAGTTGCCAGGACGCTCGGGTCAATTAATCGTTTCAGGCGTTTGATTAGAGCGGTAAGATATGCCGGATATTTACATGATGCAAACGCGCCGGCTATTGCCCATCATGCCACAGCAGAACAACAAAATAGGAGCATACCTTGGCAGACAGTTGCGTCGAAGTGGGTCAGAAGTTAGCGGATTTTACTGCGGCAATGACCAGTGAAAAAACTTTCAGGCTCTCCGATTACAAAGGCAAGAACATCGTGTTGTTTTTTTATCCAAAAGACAATACGCCAGGCTGCACCGCGGAAAGCCTTGCCTTTCGCGATCTTTTCGCCGAATTCCAGCAAGCCAATACCGAAATCTTCGGCCTGAGCAGGGACAGTCTTCGCTCGCATGAAGGCTTCAAGGCCAAACTGGAAATGCCATTCGAACTCATCTCCGACCCGGACGAAGCAATTTGCACGTTGTTCGGTGTAATGAAAATGAAAAGCATGTACGGCAAAACAGTTCGCGGCATAGAACGCAGCACCTTCGTGATTGACGCAACCGGTCAATTAGTGAAAGAATGGCGTGGAGTAAAGGTTCCCGGACACGTTGATGAAGTACTGGAATTCGCCAAAAATCTTTCTTGATTCGAACCGCCATTGAGTCGCTCAAAATATTTGCAGGAAGCCGTTTGTGGACAGCGCATGACGCCGCCCCAGACGGCTTTTTTACTTCGCGGTTTAGCATTACAACCGTCATCTCTCCCACTACCGTCCGCAAACTGGTGTATGGGTTCTTTTCAAACATTTTTAATTTGAGGTTCTGATGCCCCTGCCAAAAATGCCAAGCAAACCCGCTACTGTCCTGTCGCCGGCAGATTACCCGAAAGCGGTCAAAGGCAAATCCGTAAAGCCGGCACTGGCACCGATTGAAGCTGCGCCAAAGCTGGTTCGGCAAGCAGCGCCGGTAACGGTTGCTCCTGAAGCGCGCACACCCCGCAGCAAGACCACGCCGCCATCAAAGCCTGCCCTGCTGCAAGCAAAGCCGCTACAAGCCAAGCCGATCGAACGCCATCTGAAATCGAGCACCAGTCGTGCTGCCGATAAAGCCGGTGCCCACAAACTCTTTGTGCTGGACACCAACGTCCTGATGCACGATCCGACATCGCTGTTCCGTTTCGAGGAACACGATGTATATCTGCCGATGATGACGTTGGAAGAACTCGACGACCACAAGAAAGGCATGTCGGAAGTCGCTCGTAACGCACGCCAGGTCTCGCGCTCGCTCGACGCCCTGGTAGCAGACACGCCTGACAATGCGATTGAAGAAGGCATCCCCTTATCCAAACTGGGCAACAAGGACGCCAAGGGCCGCCTGTTCTTTCAGACCAAGCTGCAAAATGCCACCCTGCCTGAAGGACTACCGGTAGGCAAGGCGGATAACCAGATTCTCGGCGTGGTGCGTGCGCTGGAAGCGGAACAGCCCGGTCGCGCCATCGTGCTGGTCTCCAAAGACATCAACATGCGCATCAAGGCGCGCGCAATGGGCCTGCCGGCGGAAGACTACTTCAATGACCATGTCATGGAGGACACCGATCTGCTCTACTCGGGAATCATGCAACTGCCTGACGATTTCTGGGATAAGCACAGCAAAAACATGGAGTCATGGCAAGAAAACAAGAACGGTAGCGGATACACTTTTTACCGCCTCACCGGACCGCTGGTGCCGTCATTCCTGCTCAATCAATTCGTCTATCTGGAACCAAAAACCGGCGAAACACCTTTATATGCGCAGGTCCGGCAAATCAACGGCAAAACCGCCGTTCTGCAAACCCTGCGCGACTACGGCCACGTCAAGAATAGCGTATGGGGTATTACCTCGCGCAACCGCGAGCAGAATTTCGCACTCAATCTGCTGATGGATCCGGAATGCGATTTCGTCACCCTGCTGGGTCAGGCCGGCACCGGGAAAACTTTGCTGGCGCTTGCATCCGGCTTGGCGCAAGTGCTCGAATCCAAGCTCTACAACGAAATCATCGTAACCCGCGTCACCGTGCCGGTCGGCGAAGATATCGGGTTCCTGCCGGGTACCGAAGAGGAAAAAATGTCGCCCTGGATGGGCGCATTCGACGATAACCTTGAAGTCCTGAACAAGTCCGATACCGATGCCGGGGACTGGGGCCGGGCAGCAACGCAGGACCTGATCCGATCACGCATCAAGATCAAGTCGCTCAACTTCATGCGCGGCCGCACTTTCGTCAACAAGTTTCTGATCATCGACGAAGCGCAAAATCTGACGCCGAAGCAATTGAAAACACTGGTGACGCGCGCCGGTCCGGGCACCAAGATCATCTGCCTGGGCAACATCGCGCAGATCGATACCCCTTACCTGACCGAAGGCTCCAGCGGTCTGACCTATGTTGTCGATCGCTTCAAGGGCTGGACGCACAGCGGCCATATAACCCTGGCGCGCGGCGAGCGTTCACGCCTGGCCGACCACGCCAGCGAGGTGTTGTAGCATTCGTTTGTACGTTCTGAGCACACAAAAAACCCACTGAATCGCATCAGTGGGTTTTTTTATCTTTGCACAAATTCGCTGTTCGAATCAGGATTAGAGAATCTGCGTTCCGATCCACCAGGCAATGGCGGCAACGAAAGCCGATGCAGGAATCGTGAAAATCCATGCCCACACAATATTGCCGGCCACGCCCCAGCGCACCGCTGACATTTTCTGCACCGAACCAACCCCGACAATTGCGCCGGTTATGGTATGCGTGGTGGAGACTGGAACGCCAAGAGCGGTTGCCAGAAACAATGTCATCGCACCGCCGGATTCGGCGCAAAATCCACCCACCGGTTTGAGTTTCGTGATCCGTTGCCCCATCGTCTTGACAATGCGCCAGCCGCCGAACAGGGTGCCGAAACTGATTGCGCTATAACAGGAAATAACGACCCAGATCGGCAGTGGATCATGCGCTCCGAGGTAGCCGGAAGCAATCAGCAACATCCAGATAATCCCCATGGTCTTTTGCGCATCATTGCCGCCGTGCCCCAGGCTGTACATCGATGCTGAAAGCAGTTGCAAGCGACGAAACCATTTATCCACCCGGCGCGGCGTCGATTTTACAAATAGCCACGAAACCAGCAACATCATGATCGATCCGAAGATAAAGCCCAGCAGCGGCGACAGTACGATAAATGCGATGATTTTCAGCAAACCGGAAGCTATCAGCGAATCGGTTCCCGCTTTAGCCACTGCAGCGCCTACCAGGCCGCCAATCAGGGCGTGCGATGACGACGATGGAATGCCGTAATACCAGGTCAGGAAATTCCAGCAAATCGCGCCGATCAGAGCTCCGAAAACCACATAATGGTCAATTACCTGCGGATCAATGGTGCCCTTGCCGACGGTAGATGCGACTTTCAGTTGGAATATAAGAATTGCAATAAAGTTGAACGTAGCTGCCATTGCCACCGCAGTTTGCGGCTTCATGACTCCGGTTGATACGACTGTTGCAATGGCGTTGGCGGCATCATGAAAACCGTTCATGAAGTCGAACAACAACGCCAACGCGATCAGTAAAGCGAGCACATAAATGCTGATTTGAAGTGTGTGCATGGAAGCCGTTTAGATTTTATGCACTCCCGGAGAAGCACTGCCGGGAGCGCGGGTAAGGGTTGCCGATTGGTGGTTTCGATATGCTCGAAACGCCATAATCAAACCGCACGTTACAAAGCCTGATTCGATAGCCCGAGGAGGCTTAGGCGTTCTCTACGATAATGCCTTCAATGATATTGGCGACATCTTCGCAGCGGTCGGTGACTGTTTCAAGAATTTCGTAAATTGCTTTCAGCTTGATCAGATTGCGCACATCCGGTTCATCGCGAAACAATTTTGACATGGCTGCGCGCATCACATGATCCGCATCTGACTCAAGGCGATCGATTTCCTTGCAAATAGCCAGGATTTTCTCCGAGTTATCCATGTTATGCAGCAGGGAAACTCCAACTTTAACCTTTTCCGTGCAACTCAGGCATAGCTCTGCCAATCGTTTTGCTTCGGGTGTAATGGCCTTGATGTCGTACAGCGAGACTGTTTGTGCCGCATCTTCTAGCAAGTCGAGGATATCGTCCATGCGCGTAATCAATTGATGAATATCGTCGCGATCCAATGGCGTGATAAAGGTTTTATGCAGCAAATCGATGGTTTCATGCGTCACCTTATCTGCCTGTTTTTCAATAGTTTCGATCGCATGTGCGCGTTTATCGAGATCATCGAAATTTGTCATCAACGCGACCATTTCTTGCGCTCCCTGCACACACAAATCGGCATGCTGGGAAAACAGGTCAAAAAATTTGCCTTCAGTAGGCATCAAACGTCCGAACATATGTACTCTTTCTTCTGGTTTGCAGCTCTAATTGAAAATTTTACAAAAACTCGGCGCCGCTGGGGACACCAAATCAGGAATCAAACGTCGCTCAATCGCCGCCGTGGAAATTTTGTGCGCCGGTATAGTTATCAAATTTGGTGTATTGCCCCATAAAGGTCAATCGCACGCTGCCAATCGGCCCGTTACGTTGCTTGCCGATGATGATTTCAGCCGTCCCTTTATCCGGAGAATCCGGGTTGTATACTTCATCGCGATAAATGAAAAGGATCACATCGGCATCCTGCTCAATCGCGCCGGACTCGCGCAAGTCCGACATCACAGGCCGCTTATTGGGACGTTGCTCAAGCGAACGATTCAGCTGCGACAAGGCAATCACCGGGCAATTGAGTTCCTTGGCCAATCCTTTCAAGCTGCGCGAAATTTCCGAAATTTCGGTAGCGCGGTTTTCGCCCGAACTGTTAGCTGACATCAGTTGCAGGTAATCGATGATGATCAGGCCGAGTTTGCCGCACTGGCGCGACAAGCGCCGGGAACGGGCGCGCAGTTCGATCGAATTCAGCGCCGGAGTCTCGTCGATATACAGTTGCGCATCATTCATTTTCTGGATTGCGTGGGTCAAACGCGGCCAATCCTCATCGGCCAGGCGGCCGGTACGCAAGCGGTGCTGATCGAGACGTCCGACTGAGCCCAGCATGCGCATGGCCAGTTGCGTGCCCCCCATTTCCATCGAGAACACGGCTACCGGCAAGCCGCTTTCAATCGCGACATGCTCCCCGATATTGATTGAAAATGCGGTTTTACCCATCGACGGTCGTCCCGCCACAATGACAAGGTCACCTGGTTGCAGGCCAGACGTCATGCGGTCCAGATCAGCAAATCCGGTCGGTACCCCCGTGATATCGTTCTGGTTGTCGCGGTTGTACAGTTCATCGATACGTTCAACTACCTGTGTCAGCAACGGCTGGATTTCCTGGAAACCTTGCGCTCCGCGAGCGCCCTCCTCGGCAATTGCGAAGATTTTTGACTCGGCTTCGTCCAGCATTTGCTTGACTTCCTTGCCCTGCGGATTAAAAGCCTGGCCGGAAATCTCGTCGGAAACCGTGATCAACTTGCGCAGCACGCCTCGGTCGCGCACGATTTCTGCGTAGCGGCGAATATTGGCGGCAGACGGTGTGTTTTGCGCCAGCGCATTCAGGTAAGACAAGCCACCGACTTCTTCCGCCTTGCCTACGCTGGTCAAGGCTTCAAAAACGGTAATTACGTCAGCCGGTCTGGATGCATTAATCAGCTTGACGATATTCTGGAAGATGACGCGGTGGTCAAAACGGTAAAAATCGTCGCTATGCAAAAAGTCGGCAATCCGGTCCCAAGCCGCGTTATCCAGCAGCAAACCACCCAATACTGATTGTTCTGCTTCTATGGAATGCGGCGGTACGCGAAGAGAGTCTAGTTGAGGATCAGAACGATTATTCATGGCGCGCATTATACCGCTGTCGCATCACGGTTCGGCCCGAGTTCAATCTCGAGCGCTAAAATTTTCCGGTTGCAAGCAATGAAAAATACTGTTCAAAAAACACTTTGAACGTTCTTTATTTCCGCATAGAAAAATTCAGGAAAAATCCGGGCAAAAAAAAGCCGGGCAAGCCCGGCTTTTCAAACAGCTAATGCATCAGGGATACAAGTTGATTAAGCGTGCTCACCCAAAACAGAGACCGTCAGATCAACCAGCACATCAGAATGCAAAGCAACCGAAATAGCGTGATCGCCAACAGTCTTGATTTGGCCAGTACCCAAGCGTACTTGCGCTTTTTCGACTGCAAAACCTTGCTTGGTCAGTGCTTCAGCAACATCGGCATTGGTAACGGAGCCGAACAAACGGCCATCGACACCCGATTTTTGCGTAATCTGCACTGTCATGCCGGCCAGTTTCGCGCCCAGCGCTTGCGCCACTGCCAATTTTGCCAATGCAGCTGTTTCCAGCTCTGCGCGCTTGACTTCAAATTCAGCAATAGCATGTGCTGTCGCGCGACGCGCCATGCGTTGCGGGATCAGGAAATTGCGTGCATAACCGTCCTTGACGCGCACCACTTCACCAAGATTGCCGAGATTAACAACTTTATCTAACAGAATAACTTGCATATTTTTCTCCGAATTTTCGTAATTGAATCAGCCGTCAATTACGCAGTGTGCAGGTCGGTGTACGGCAACAGCGCGAGGTAACGCGCGCGCTTGATTGCAGTATCAACCTGACGCTGATAAATAGCCTTGGTTCCGGTCAGGCGTGCCGGCATGATCTTGCCGTTTTCCTGAACGAAATCCTTGAGCGTATCAATGTCCTTGTAATCGACCTGCGCAACATGTCCGGCCGCAAAACGGCAGAATTTCTTGCGCTTGAACAGTGGGTTTTGCTGTTGACGTTTTAATTTGAGCTTGCTTTTATCGAATTTTTTACCGAATGCCATTTTAGGCTCCTGTACTTTAACAATGTGCTAATGAATATGTCTCGAAATCCATGATGTGGAATACGAGGCTTTTGCTGTTACGGTTCTTGCGTGCCAGGAATCCCGTGAACTGAAACATGCCGCCTAAATCAGCCTGGTTGAACCGGCCTGAAACTTCGCCTGCGGCTAGCGCTGCGATTTCAAACTCGACCGATCTGCCAATGCCTGCTTCCATCTGTTGCGAACTGTGCAGCAATCTTGCCGACACCATCGGAATACCTGCCGGTGTGTAACGCAGCACATCACGTTCAACAATACTGGCAACAAATTGCAGCCGATTCACTATGTTCGGTTCACTCCCTGGGGCGCAATTACGCAGCTGCCGGGACTGGTGCTGCGGCAGCAGGTGCCTCAGTGCGATGGCTCTTGGCAGCATCTTCCTTTTGCACGGTCTTCATCATTGGCGATGGAGCTGTCTCAGCTTTTTTCATCTTGATGGTGAGGTGGCGCAGGATGGCATCGTTGAATTTGAACGCTGTTTCAATTTCAACCAAGGTTTCATTGTCGCATTCGATATTCATGCAGACATAATGCGCTTTGGCAAGCTTCTGGATCATGTACGCCATCTGACGACGGCCCCAGTCTTCCACACGATGGATCTGACCGCCGCGCGCAGTTACGCTGGCTTTGTAGCGTTCGATCATCGCAGGCACTTGCTCGCTTTGATCCGGATGGACGATAAATACTATTTCATAATGACGCATGTGAACTCCTTCTGGACTGATTAAAAAATCGCCCACCTCGGCGTCAAGACGAGTGTGGGAAGAGAAAAGCCAGTAATTATACTGCGAAACCCTGAAAATCTCAAGAATGCTGGCTGCATGCAGGCCACAGGCCAGAAAATAACCGGCATTAAGCACAATACGCTTGCATTCAATGTCACACTGTACAAAAATACAGGCTGCTTATATGAACAGCGTCAAAAAACACCATGCTAAAACTTACTGCGCGTCAAGAGCAAATTTTAAACCTGATCAAGGATGCGATTGAAAATACAGGTTTTCCGCCGACGCGCGCGGAAATCGCGACTGAACTGGGCTTTCGCTCGGTCAACGCTGCCGAGGAACATCTGCAAGCACTGGCGCGCAAGGGTGTAATCGAGCTTTCGCCAGGCATATCGCGCGGCATTCGCCTGTGTGACGCGCGCGATCAAATGCGGAGCCAGCACAGTCGCGATGCGCAAATGACCTTACCGCACGCCCGACTGATGCAGCTAAGCCTGCCGTTGGTTGGTCGCGTGGCAGCCGGCTCGCCGATTCTGGCGCTGGAACATATTGAAGCTACCTATCAGGTCGATCCCAGTCTGTTCTCCAGCAAGCCAGATTTTCTACTGAAGGTGCGGGGAATGTCGATGCGCGATGCCGGCATTCTGGATGGCGACCTGCTGGCAGTCAAAAAAGCGGACAGTGTCAAAAACGGCCAGATTATCGTCGCCAGACTGGGCGATGATGTGACGGTCAAGCGCTACCGAAAAACCGGCGCACTGATCGAATTGCTGCCGGAAAATTCAGACTTTGTGCCAATAAAAATCAAACCGGATGACGATGATTTCGCTCTTGAAGGATTGGCAGTCGGACTGCTGCGGTCATGGGTCTGATTCTGCAAGCATACACCCCGGTAGCCGCTAAAGCAGATGCGCACAGCCGGGCATGAAGATGCGCGCCAGACGATTGAATGGCGTGCTCCATCCACCAATATACTGTTGATCGTTGCGCCGGCTTACGCTAGCTATAACCGCTGCGCCGAACAGGTAGTTATCATCGCAACCGGCGCGTTGCAACTTTAATAGCCGCACCACTTCTGCGCCACCAATGCCTTGCCGCAGGAATCTGGACTGCCGATCCCGCGCAGCAAGATCGCCTCCCATTGCTCCGCAGCTGCAGGCAAGCCGGCCAGCCCCTTTCGAAATACCGCCGCGCATATGCAGTGCAGGGGTACGCTTCAATGATACTCATTCTTACCAGATATCAATTAAAAACAATGAGTATATGAAATTACATCAAATTTATCGCATATATACGTACGTTAATTAAAAATACCAAGTGCAGTATATAAATAGTGCATACAACCTTGCTGCAGCTACCGGTCTAGAATTTTTTTTGGCGATTCCGCGCAGAATATTAACTTCCTCCGCCTCCAGTTGTGTCCGCGAAAATAAGCGCTTCAGGCGCGACATCAATTTCTTCGGTTGCTCCGGATTCAGAAAACCAATTGCCTTCAGCGCCTGCTCCAGATGCACATACATGCCTTCGATCTCGGCAATGCCTGCAGCTGCACCGTGAAAACCGATACTCGTGTCTGAAACTCCATCGCCGATTGCGGCGACGCGGCACTCATAAGCCAGCACTTGCGCCGCCTGTGCCAGATTCAGGGATGAGTAAATCGGGTTGGCCGGAATATTGATCAGCACATTGCATTTTTCGACTATGCCGTTAGGCAAGCCAAAGCGCTCGTTCCCAAATACCAGCGCTGCATGTAGACTGCAATCTTCGGCCAACTGGTTGGCCAGATTGCGCGGCGACACGATCGGCGGTGAAAATTCGCGTAGTCTGGCACTGATGGCCGCGGCAAAATTACACCCTTCCAGCGCATCTTCGATTGAGCCGACTTCGCGTGCGGCAGCAAGAATATCCTGCGCACCACTGGCAAACGCAATCGCTTCGTCCTGCTGTGGCATGTTGGCAAAGCGCGGATTGACCAGCACTAGATCCGAAAAACCCATGGTTTTCATGGCGCGGGCAACCGATCCGATGTTCCCGGAACGGCTGGTTTCGACGAGGACAAAGCGCAGACGCTTGAAAAGAGACGTGTTGGTTTGCTGCAGGTTCATTTAAAATAGCGTCATTGCGCGGTAAAAATAGGGAAATCAGGCGTCTTGCACAGACATTCTGGCCACAAATATACCGCATCGTTCTTTAATCCATGTTGTGCGGCTTTTGTTTGCGGTGCTGTTGCCTGCGAAACAGTGCCGCCATTTTAACGGAACCACTATGCATCCCATGCTCAATACGGCGGTCAAGGCCGCCCGCCGCGGCGCGGCTGTCATCAATCGTGCCTCATTCGATCTCGACCGCGTTACGGTCACTGAAAAACAACATAACGACTTCGTCACCGACGTCGATCAGGCTGCCGAGCAGGCAATCATCGAAATCCTGCTGAACGCCTATCCGAGCCACGCCGTGCTGGCCGAAGAGTCCGGCGCCTCCACCAACCTGCACGACGAAAATGAAAACGTCTGGATCATCGATCCGCTCGACGGCACCACCAACTTCATCCACGGTTATCCGCAATACTGCGTATCGATTGCACTGCAGCAGCGCGGCGTCATCACCCAAGCAGTTGTCTACGACCCCAGCCGCAACGATTTATTCACGGCCAGCAAAGGCGCCGGTGCCCATTTGAACGACAAACGCATTCGCGTAACCAAGCGCGACAAGCTCGGCGACGCCTTGCTGGGCACCAGCCTGACCCACGCCAATGCCGCCAACATGGATGAATTCCTGAAGATGTTTTGTCTGATGGCGGAAAAATCCCACGGCGTGCGCCAAGGCGGCTCGGCCGCGCTCGATCTGGCGTACCTGGCGTGCGGCTATCTGGATGGTTACTTCATCAAGGGCTTGAAGCCGTGGGATATCGCCGCCGGATCGCTGCTGGTGACTGAAGCCGGCGGCATCATGGGCGATTTTTCCGGTGAATCCGACTACCTGAACCACGGTAACATCATTGCCGGCAATCCCAAGGTATTTGCGCAAATGCTGGCAGCACTGACGGCATTTGCGGGTAAATAAAACTGCTTCGACGAAAAAGCCATCGCGCTCTGACCGATGGCTTTTTTATTTTGCAACTGATACATGTGCGGATCCGGTTCCAAGTTAAGGGTCGGCCTGATCGTGCCTCATTCCACATCCATCGTTAAATCCCCCGTGTACCGCGGCTACTGCTATACTGCGGCACGCGGCACTTTACCAGTCCCCTTGTCGCTGTCTATTACGACCTTTTCCGCATACCGATCTGTTTGCCTGCGACTGGCGCCTTGAATGGCGACAGGCCGATCTTTTTAAAATAATCCATGCTATTTACTGAACTCGGCCTGTCCGATGCAATTCTCCGTGCTGTATCCGATCAAGGTTACACCACCCCAACTCCCATTCAAGCGCAAGCCATCCCTGCCGTATTAGCGGGCGGCGACTTGCTTGCTGGCGCCCAGACCGGCACCGGCAAGACGGCCGGCTTTACGCTGCCAATTCTGCACCGTCTTTCTACCGCAATAAAAAATCCGAACGTGCATGGCACCCCGATTCGTACCCTGATCCTGACGCCGACCCGCGAACTGGCAGCCCAGGTCGAGGAAAGCGTGCGTCAATACGGAAAATACCTGAAGCTGACCTCGGCCGTGATCTTCGGCGGCGTTGGTATCAACCCGCAAATCAAGCTGCTCAAGCATGGCGTCGACATTCTGGTCGCCACGCCGGGCCGTTTGCTGGACCACATGCAGCAAGGCACGGTCAACCTGAATCACGTTGAAATCCTGGTACTGGATGAAGCCGATCGCATGCTAGACATGGGCTTCATCAAGGACATCAAGCGCGTTTTGGCTGCATTACCGAAAAAACGCCAGAACCTGCTGTTTTCCGCCACTTTCTCCGATGAGATCAAGACGCTGGCCGATGGCTTGCTGAATGCACCAGCCATGATCGAAGTAGCGCGACGCAATTCGACCGTAGAAATCATTGCGCAGAAAGTGCATCCGGTCGATCGCGACAAGAAACATCCGATGCTGACCCACTTGATCAAGACCCACCAATGGTCGCAAGTGCTGGTATTTACCCGCACCAAGCATGGCGCCAACAAGCTGGTCGAGCAACTCGAAAAAGATGCGATCAGCGCGATGGCGATCCACGGCAACAAGAGCCAGTCGGCCCGCACCAAAGCATTGGCGGAATTCAAGGACGGCAATCTGCAGGTACTGGTCGCAACCGACATTGCCGCGCGCGGCATCGATATCGATCAATTGCCGCACGTGGTCAATTACGACTTGCCTAACGTAGCCGAAGATTATGTGCACCGGATCGGCCGCACTGGTCGTGCCGGCGCTACCGGCGAAGCGGTTTCGCTGGTCTGCGTCGATGAATTCAGCCTGCTGAAAGACATCGAAAAGCTGATCAAGCGCGAATTGCCGCGCGAAATCATCGACGGTTTCGAGCCTGATCCGCATGCCAAAGCACAGCCGATTCAGTTACGTAGCGGTGGTGGTGGCGGCAGAGGTCAACAGCCACGCGCAGGTGGCGCCGGCAAACCACGCAGTGGAACACCAGGTAAACCGCGCTCCGGGCCGGCACCAGCCAATGGCAATGTTGCAGTGCGCTCATCGGCACAACACCGCTCTGGTGGCCGCGGCCGATAAGTCAAAGGCAGCGTAGATTGACTACGCCAGCTCATGAGAAATGAAAAATCACTGACAAACAAAAGTCTGTCAGTGATTTTTTCGCTGTAAATGCTCAACGCATGAAGGTGAAATGCCCTTCATGTACGCTTACCCTGATTACATCCTTCGGACCAAACTGCCCCTGCAATATCAATTTTGACAGCGGATTTTCAATTTGATGCTGGATTGCACGCTTCAGCGGTCGTGCTCCATACACCGGATCAAAGCCCGCTTCCGCAATTTTCTGGAGTGCCTCGTCAGAAATATCCAGTTCCATTTCCATGCTCGCCAAACGTTGCTCCAGAATTTTCAGCTGGATCTTGGCGATGGCACCGATATTCTTCTCGTCGAGCGCATGGAACACGACGATTTCATCAATGCGATTGATGAATTCCGGGCGGAAATGGGATCGCACCTCAGCCATAACCTCCATTTTCACCAAAGCAGGATCGCTGCCCTCCATGGCCTGAATTTTGTGCGACCCCAAGTTGGAGGTCATCACGATCACCGTATTCTTGAAGTCTACGGTGCGCCCCTGGCCATCCGTCATGCGGCCATCGTCAAGCACCTGCAACAACACATTGAATACGTCGTGATGGGCCTTTTCGACTTCATCAAGCAGGATCACGCTATACGGTTTGCGCCGCACTGCTTCCGTCAGATAACCGCCTTCGTCGTAGCCGACATACCCGGGCGGGGCACCGATCAGGCGCGCGACCGAATGTTTTTCCATGAATTCGCTCATGTCGATGCGAATCATCGATTCCTCGGTATCGAACAGGAAGGTGGCCAGCGCCTTGCACAATTCGGTCTTGCCGACCCCGGTCGGGCCGAGAAACATGAAAGAACCGTAGGGACGATTCGGATCGCCCAAGCCGGCGCGCGACCGCCGGATCGCATCCGACACTGCAACGATTGCTTCTTGCTGTCCGACCACGCGCTGATGCAGTGCATCTTCCATGTGCAGTAGTTTTTCGCGTTCACCCTGCATCATTTTAGACACTGGGATGCCGGTCGCACGCGACACCACTTCAGCGATTTCCTCCGCTCCGACCTGGGTTCGCAAAAGTTTCGGCTTATCCGTCGCCAGCTTGTCGACTTGCGCATCCTGCTGCGCCTGCGCTTCCAGCGCCTTCTCCAGCTCCAGCAATTTGCCGTATTTCAGTTCGGACACTTTCTGCCAGTCGCTCTGGCGGGTTGCTTCCTCCATCTGCAGGCGAATCTTTTCAATCTCTTCCTTGATATGCGTACTCCCCTGCACGCTAGCTTTTTCCGCTTTCAATATCTCTTCGAAATCAGCATACTCCCGTTCAAGCTTGAGAATTTCGTCCTGTATCAAGCCCAATCGTTTGAGCGATGCTTCGTCCTTCTCCTTCTTCACCGCTTCGCGCTCGATTTTCAACTGGATGATGCGGCGGTCCAGCTTATCCATGACTTCCGGTTTGGAATCGCCTTCGATCTTGATCTTGGATGCAGCCTCGTCGATCAGGTCGATTGCCTTGTCCGGCAAGAAGCGATCGGTGATGTAACGATGTGACAATTCGGCTGCGGCAACGATCGCAGGGTCGGTAATCTCGACTCCGTGATGGACTTCATAGCGTCCTTTCAGGCCGCGCAAGATCGCGATAGTCGCCTCCACGCTAGGCTCATCGACCAGGACTTTCTGGAAACGCCGCTCCAGCGCCGCATCTTTTTCGACATACTTGCGGTACTCATCCAGAGTGGTTGCGCCGACGCAGTGCAACTCGCCGCGTGCCAGCGCAGGTTTGAGCATATTGCCGGCATCCATCGCACCTTCGGCCTTACCAGCACCGACCATGGTATGCAATTCGTCGATGAAGACGATGGTCTGGCCTTCATCCTGCGCCAATTCCTTGAGTACCGACTTCAAGCGCTCCTCAAATTCGCCGCGGTATTTGGCGCCGGCGACCAGCGCTGCCATATCGAGTGAAAGCACACGCTTGTTCTTCAGGCTATCAGGCACTTCGCCATTGACGATCCGCTGCGCCAAGCCTTCCACGATAGCGGTCTTGCCCACGCCTGGCTCGCCAATCAACACCGGATTATTCTTGGTGCGGCGCTGCAATACCTGGATCGCACGACGGATTTCATCATCGCGCCCAATCACTGGGTCGAGCTTGCCCATGCGCGCCCGCTCGGTCAGGTCCAGCGTGTATTTTTTGAGCGCCTCGCGCTGCCCTTCGGCTTCCTGCGAATTCACACTGGTACCGCCACGCACCGCAGTAATCGCAGCTTCCAGCGCCTTGCGCGTCAAGCCGTTTTCACGCGATAGCTTGCCGGCATCCGACTTGTCATCGGCCATTGCAAGCAGAACCATTTCGCTGGCGATAAACTGATCGCCGCGCTTTTGCGCTTCCTTGTCGGCCAGATTCAGCAAAGAACTGAGTTCTCGCCCAACCTGCACTTCCCCCCCGGTGCCGCTGACTTTCGCCATGCGATCAAGCGAGCTTCTCAAGGCTGCAGACAAGCCACCGATATTCACGCCGGCCCGCTGCAGCAGGGAGCGCGCGCCACCATCATCCTGATTCAACAAGGCCGTTAGCAAATGCACCGGCTCAATATATTGGTTATCGTTTCCAACTGCCAAGCTCTGGGCATCCGCCAAGGCTTCCTGTAATTTTGTCGTCAATTTATCAGCACGCATATTCGCTCCAATCATGTCAATATAAGTTGAAAATAAGGTTAAAAATATGCGTTTTCAAGCACGATTACAGTCGCATGTATTCTTTCACGAATTTTAATAATAGTGCGCCGTAATGCTGTCGACATTGTTATAGGACAAGACGCAAGAGCCGCTCAAGACCAACCAAATGCAGCAGGCGTATGCACGAAAAAAACCCGGCATGCCGGGTTTTTTACTATCTCGCTGTATTCAGCGTTAGATAGGCTGAATGTTCGAAGCTTGCTTGCCTTTAGGGCCAGCAGTTACTTCGAAAGACACGCGTTGGTTCTCTTGCAGAGACTTGAAGCCATTCGATTGAATCGCTGAAAAGTGAGCGAACAAATCTTCTCCGCCTTCATCCGGAGTGATGAAGCCGAAGCCTTTAGAATCATTGAACCATTTTACGATACCAGTTGCCATTGCAATTCCTATTTCAGTTAAGTTGGGCATATACCCGTTACATCGTTTGAAGCAAGAAGGAATGACAGACTAATACTGCACCACTAGCTCGAATCTCAACGATTGCGGAATTATACTCCATAAGCTTCAAAAAAAACTGACCATCCGATTTTGTTTAGAAATTTGATCACTTTGCACCGAATATCCGATCGCCCGTATTGCCCAAGCCCGGCACGAGATACGAATATGTGCATCCAGATGTGAATCGAGCGAGACGACATACTGCTTCACGTCCAGACCTGAATTCTTAAATATCGCATGATATTCGGATGCGGCGATCAGAGCCAAAAGCTGAATTTACTCCCATCATCACGCTCAATTTGACGTACTGTTGGTTTCACTGCAAGCATAAATTTTCGGACGTATAGTCTGGCTGCCACGACCCGCGCCCCCCCCCCCATCGAAGACAAGTCTGTCGCCGTCGCTGATCCAAATGTACTTACCAAATAACCGGAATACAACGTAATTTCAGCTTTTTTTATTTCCGCAGATTAACAATCTTCGCCTGCGTAACATCAAATAATCCATTGTTTGAAATCAACCACGCACGAGCAGAAATATGCGATGCGTTATCGGATGAATGTAAAAAAACCGTTAGTGACTCGCATCACTAACGGCTTTAAATACTGGTGCGGCTGGCAGGAATCGAACCCACGACCCCTTGGTTCGTAGCCAAGTACTCTATCCAGCTGAGCTACAGCCGCGAAAGTCGAAATTATAGCATGATATTTTCAGAATGAAATAACTAAGTTCAGTCAATTCTTTCGATTTTAAATATTCTACTGATACTTATCCCTGTGAAAAATCCAGGGTAATAAGGGACGTTCATTATACAAATTCATATAAATAAAAATGGATTGGCTTTCGCCAATCCATTTTCCGTATACTGGTGCGGCTGGCAGGAATCGAACCCACGACCCCTTGGTTCGTAGCCAAGTACTCTATCCAGCTGAGCTACAGCCGCAATACTACAAAAACTGGCGGAGACTGAGGGAGTCGAACCCTCGATACAGGTTTAAGCCCATATGCTTCCTTAGCAGGGAAGTGCCTTCGACCACTCGGCCAAGTCTCCACGTCTTAGCGGGGGTAATTACCCGCTGCAACAAAGGAAAGGATCATATCTTCTTGGATGCAATTGGTCAAGAAATCTATGCCTTAAAACACATTTCTGCGATTTTTTTATGCATTTTCCAGATTGAAAGTCTTATGCAGGGCACGCACTGCCAACTCCATGTATTTCTCATCGATTAAAACCGATATCTTGATTTCAGAGGTGGAAATCATCTGAATGTTAATTCCCTCTTCGGACAGAGTGCGGAACATCTGTGAAGCAATTCCCACATGGCTGCGCATACCGACACCGACCACAGAAACTTTCGAAACCTTGGTATCGCCGATGATACTGGCTGCACCGATGTGCGCCTTGACGCTTTCGTTCAAGACATTCATGGCCTTGATATATTCATTGCGCGGCACTGTGAAAGTAAAATCCGTCTTGCCTTCCACCGATTGATTCTGGATGATCATATCGACTTCAATATTTGCATCAGAGATAGGACCAAGAATCTGATAGGCAATACCCGGCTTGTCAGGCACCCCCAGTACGGTAATTTTGGCTTCATCGCGGCTAAATGCGATGCCGGAAATAACGGCTTGTTCCATATGTGTATCTTCCTCAAACGAAATCAGTGTGCCGGAATTGGCTTCTACCTCCAGCGGTATCATCGGATCAGTCAACGACGACAACACCCGTGTCGGCATCCTGTAGTTTCCCGCAAACTCAACCGATCGAATTTGCAAGACTTTTGAGCCCAGCGAGGCTAGCTCCAGCATTTCTTCAAACGTAACCGTCTTCAGACGTCGCGCCTCGGAAACCACACGAGGATCAGTTGTGTAGACACCATCAACATCGGTAAAAATCAGGCATTCGGCCGCCTGCATGGCAGCAGCTACGGCAACCGCAGAGGTATCTGAACCGCCGCGCCCCAGCGTCGCGATATTGCCATCCTCATCGACACCTTGAAAGCCGGCGATGATAACGATTTTCCCCGCATCCAGATCACGACGCACTTTGAGATCATCAATCGATTGAATGCGCGCCTTGTTAAACGCGGAGTCAGTCTTGATCGGAACTTGCCAACCGGCATAGGAAACCGCTTTTTTCCCGATCGCCAATAACGCCATTGATAACAGGCCAACCGATACCTGTTCGCCAGTGGCGGCTATCATGTCAAGTTCACGCGGATCTGGTTGATCCATGATTTCCTTGGCGAGACTAATCAAGCGGTTGGTTTCGCCAGACATGGCGGAAGGAACCACGATAATTTGGTGGCCGGCATCATGCCACTTTGCAACGCGCCTGGCTACATTTTTGATGCGCTCAGTCGAGCCCATTGATGTGCCGCCATATTTATGAACGATTAAGGCCATGGGAATTAAAAGGTTGACTTCAAAAAGGGAAAAAATATAAAAAAGCTTTTAACTGTACATGCTGCAACGCAAAATAACAAGTGATCGCATTGGAAAACGCAACTAAAGAAAGCGGCGCACATAAAAAGATCAAATATTATCCGCTTGCCAGTGTAATGAAATTTTCTGTCCCAGTGTATTTCGAAGGTGATGACAATCCATACCGATGCCGGCCGCAAACAAAACCGCACCTTCGCCTGTCGTAATGATAGGCAGACGCGCACGCTCCCAAGCCGGAACATTACAAGCTTGATAATGATATTTCAGGCTTTTGGTTGGACGATTAAAAGCCAGTTTCATCCGCTCTCCGCCACTGCGCAGACGAATCGTCAGTATCTCATTACGCAACCAATCCGCATCGACCCCCTGCTCCGACAAATCAAAACGCAGAATGCCGTTGTAAGCAGGAAAAGCAATGTGCTGTTCGCCATTCCAG
>NZ_AVCC01000022.1 GCF_000622895.1 Herminiimonas sp. CN | reverse complement strand
CGTTCCTCTGCTCCTGTTTCGAACAGGCAGGCAGCGGCATTGGTCAATTGTTCCATGACGTTTCCTTATTATTTTTCGCTTGTCGTACGCACTGAGCCGTCGAAAAAATGCGGGGCACAAAAGGGCTTGCGCCCCGCAAACCCGGGAACCCGGGAGAGAAGACACCTTTGCGTATCGCATTCCTTTTTTACATCAACCGTGAATGCGAAGGTGGAATGCAGGCCGTACGTAAAGTACGGCAAGCGAAGCCGACAAAGTGCACGATTGATTTAGGAATGGAATCAGAAAGGAAACTTGCGCTGCCCCATCTGCACCGTGATCCACTTCAACTCGGTCATTTCATCCATCGAGTAATGACCGCCTTCGCGCCCGAAGCCGCTATCCTTGATGCCGCCAAACGGTACGTTCGGCTCGTCGTAGGCGGTGCAATTGTTAACGTGCACCATTCCGCTTTCGAGCCGCAGCGACAGATCAAACGCTTTCTGCAGATCGTTGGTTATCAGTGCGGCCGACAGGCCGAAACTGCTGTCATTGGCCAGTCGCAGCGCATCCTCGCTATCGGTGGCGAGGATCACCGACACCACCGGGCCGAAGCTCTCTTCACGGAACACGCGCATGTCGGTGGTGACGCCGGCCAGGATGGTGGGCTGGTAGAAGTTGCCTTCCGAAGTGCCTCCGCACAGCAATTTCGCTCCCTTGGCCAGCGCATCGCTGACATGCCCATCAATGAAGCTGCATTGCTTGCGGTCGATCAGAGGGCCGATCACCGTGCGCGGATCATGCGGATCGCCGACCTGGTAGCTGCGTGCCTTGGCCGTGAATTTTTCGCAAAAGGCGTCGAACACCCCGGCCTCGACAATCAGGCGGGAGTTCGCCATGCACACCTGTCCCTGGTGCAGGAACACGCCGAAGGCCGCAGCATTAACCGCATAGTCGAGGTCTGCATCGTTGAGGACGATCATCGGGCTCTTGCCGCCCATTTCCAGCGAGATCTTCTTCAGATGCTTGCCGGCTTCGGCCCCCAGTTGCTTGCCGACTTCGGTTGACCCGGTGAATGTCACCATGCGGATGCGCGGGTCGGCCACCAGCGTGTCGCCGAGGGTCGCGCCTTGACACGGAATGATATTGAGCACTCCTTTCGGCAATCCTGCAGCTTCGAAAAGCTCGCCGATTTTCAGGCCGATCACCGGCGTGTAGCTGGCCGGTTTCAACACGAAAGTGTTGCCGGCGGCAAGCGCCATCGCCACCTTTTTCATTGCAAGCAGGAACGGGAAATTGAATGGTGCAATGCCGGCGATTACCCCCAGCGGACGCCGCACGCTCATCGAGAACAGTCCCGGAGAATCGGACGGAATGGTCTCGCCGTAGATGCGGCGGCATTCGCCGGCGGCGCTGCGCAACAGATTCACCACGAACGAGGATTCGAACATCGCCTTGCCGTAGCCGGAACCGGCCTCGTCCATCAGCACTTCGGCCATTTCCTGCATGCGCGACTCCAGCACAGTGGCGGCCTTGAGCAGGATCGCCTCGCGCTGGTTGGCCAGCATGTTGCCCCACTCGTCCTTGGCCCGGTAAGCTGCGGCAATCGCCAGTTCGATATCGTCGCGCGAGGCCTGATGCACGCGGGCAAAGACTTCGCCGGTGGCGGGATTCATGTCGTTGGCTACGGTTCCGTTGCCGGATGCAACCCACTCGCCGTCAATGAACAGCTTGTATTCTTTTGCAACTTGCATGTTGTCTCTCTCTTTCTTGATCATGAATATCAGTTAGATGCGGATGCCCGACTTGCCCGGCGACAGAATGCCGTTCGGGTCAAGTGCGCGCTTGAGCTTCTGGAACACCTTGCGTTGCACCGGTCCGTAGGTTTCGGCCACCTTGTCCATGAATTCGGTATTGGTGCGATAGGTGCCGTAACCGGCCTTGGTAAACTCATCCAGCAGTTCGCTGAAGCAGGCGTTGGCGGCCTTGACCTCTTCCGGATTGGATTTATCAAACAGCACGTCAATGATGTGGTGCATGTCGCGCCAGCCGACAATGAATTCAGCAACATAATCAAGGCCATGCTTGGCCAGAATCCGCTTGGCCATCTCCATCTGTTTCAGGGTCTCGCCGCCCATCGCCTGCGACACCGGAGCGAACCACATCGAGCCACCGCCGCCACGCCAGTTGTACAGGCCGAATTCGGTCAGGTTGGGCTTGCCGCGCATCAGGTCGGCGCGGTACTGGAACACCGGATTGTTGCCCTCTTCCTCTGCGGTCACGATGCGGGCCTTCGGATGCTTCTTGAAGAAGTGGTTGATGATCTGCCAGTTCACTTCGATCTGTTCGGGCGAACCATACAAAGCGGCGTATACATTCCAGGCGCCGAGGTTGTTGTTCTTGGCGACTTCCTTCAATACATCGTCCGGGATCTGCCCTGTGCCCTGATACACGCTGCTGCGTTTGATCGTGACCGCCGCTTCCCAGATGGTGCTGGCAATCACGATCGCGTTCGGGATGACATTTGCAATACGCAGCGGACGGATGGTCTCGACGATATCGACAATGTCGGTTTCATCCGGAAAGCGGATGCAAAATGGCTTGTAGGCTGGCGGTTCCGGCATCAGCCAGATGCCAAGCTTGGTCACGATGCCGTAATTGGATTGGGTGAAAATGCCATCCAGCGAAGGGCCGTAACCCCATTTGAAGACTTGCCAGGTATTCGAGTTTTGCACCCCGCCCATGCCGGTACGCAGCACCTCGCCGGTGGCGAGGATCACTTCCATGCCGCAGGAAAACAGGAAATGTTCGCCGTACGGGGTATAACCGACGCCGCGATCTACCGTATTGCCTAGCGGCCCGGCAATCGCTGATGGCGCCGGACACGACATCCACAGCGGCAGCTTGTGTTCCTGAATGTAATCGTATAGTTGCTGGTAAGTCACGCCCGGTTCCACCAGTGCATAGCCGAGTTCGGCATTGACCTCGATAATCTTGTTCATGCGCTTCAGATCCAGCACCACTTGCCCGCGTTCGCCCGGCGCTGCGGAGCCGTAGCCCAGGTTCTTGCCAGTGGAGATGGTCCATACCGGCACCTTGTATTTATTGCATACAGTCAATATTTCCTGGATTTGCTCGACTGAATGGGCGACGATGGCCGCCGACGGTGCGTGACTATCGTCGGCCACGGCCATCATGGTCTTGCGATAGGGGGTGAGTTGCATGGCACTGATGAGCACATTGTCTGCGCCCAGGATGCGTTGAAAAGCGGCGATGGCCTTGTCGAAGGTGGCTTCGGTCACGCTTTTGGGCAATGCGATGTATTTGGACATGGAATTCCTCAGAAATCATTGAGTACGCAGGCACCGCAAGCGGCAGGCACCGGCAGACGACGCGGTTGATGATGTAACGGCATTACGCTTCCATCACGAATGAAACGTAGCTGTTGTGTCTCGCACCATCTTCATGCGACAGCAACTGATGGATGAAAGCCTGATTGACGCAAGGCGCACTGTTGCTGATGCCGCCTGCAGCCAGCCCGGCCAGCGCCTGCCCCAGCGTCTGCTCCCATCCCAGGCTGGCGCTGCTGTCGGGCGCTGCGACAGTGCGCCAGCAGCGCAAGGCTTCCGCCTGAGCGGGGTCGACGCCGAGCGCATCGCAGCCTTGCCAGATATCCAGTCCGGACAAATGCAGCCAGGTTTCGTCTTGCGGCGCGGCGCCCGCGACCCGAAATGAAGCAAATCCGAGCGACGACCAGTCAACGCCGCGTAGCGCACGGCCACTGCCGCCCAGCGGCACTTCGGTAATGGCAAAAGCGGCGTGGCCCGGCGCCAGCGCGGTAGCCAGCGACTGGGCCGTACCGTGGAAACCCGGCACCGAATGCAGCGCATGGGTGCCGCTGCTGCCATCTGCGCTAACCATGTGGCGGCCTTCGATCATCTGGACCACGCCGGCATCGCGCGCCAACTCGGAAAACAGCACATAGGCCGCATCCGACATTAGCCCCACCAGGCGCTTGCCACGCACGCTTGAAAACATGCGGAGCAGTGCCCCGGCGTCGGGCAGGCTATTTCCGAATGCAATACTGTCGGCGGCACCGGCTGCCTGCACCCCCAGTCCGAACCGGTCCGTGGTGCCGGCCGTGAGCAGCATGATTTCGCGCGGCGCAATCGGCGCCGCCGGCCCTGCCGACGCGGCAAACGCGAACCGGGGCAAGCCATAGGCTGCCAATGTGCTGCCCGCCATCATGCTTTTTAGGATGCTGCGACGAGAAATCTGCATGGCGGGCATCCTCACTTAATGTACTCGGCGATTTTGGTCAGCGTCGCGTCGTCGATCTCGCCCTGACGAAACGCCGGCATCGCCCGATTGCCCGCACGCACCACCAGCCGGACCAGATCGGGACTCTTGTTCAGCCCTTTGATGACCGGACCGATGCCCCGATCGTGGCAATAACTGCAAACCTTGCTGTAAGCCTCCTGACCGCTCAGCCACTGACCGTTGCCATCAGCCATGGCAATACTGGCAACAAGCATGGCCGGAATGCCGATGCAAAGCCGGAAAAACGTCTTTTGCCTCATGAATTTGTCTCCTGGTTGAATACCTTGCAAGGACTCTTGCCGATATCGTTTTCTCTGTGTTGCGCCAGAATTATGTGCATGAATCGTGCCAGAGGCTAACTGCTTGAATGCATTGATTTTTATTTTAATGCACTGCAACATATTGATTTATAACGGTTTATCAAATGATTAAAAAAACGAGACTTTGATTATTTGGTAAATGCATCGATGCCATAGTTTTTATCAATCGCGGATAGCGCACGTAGGCGGTGCTGTCGGGGGATCTGACGCGCTGCATTGATGCCCTCGATGCCGGCACCTTCGGTTCGGACCAACCGAAAACTGGCGGGCAGGTATCTGCGCAGTTCGAGAAGAAGCTGGTGAAGTAATTTTGTTTGCAAACAAAAAGGCAGTTCCCCGCGAGAGGAACTGCCTTCAGCCATCTAATCAAAACGGCGCAGCTTGATACGCATGTCATGGAAGCCCGCGCTCGGCGCCGACTTTCACTGATGCGTCAAAATTTCACGTCATGGTGTAACGCGCACTCAACCGCAGCTGCCGATCGCGCCGCAGGCGGTGCAGAAATCGCAGCCATCCTTCTTGATCACGGCACTGTTGCCGCATTCGCCGCACAAGCGGCCGGCCATCGTGGCGGCGGCCTTGGGCTGGTGGGTCGGCTCGTCGGTGACCACGCCCATCGCGTTGACCGGGGTGCCGGCTTCGGTCAGGATGCCCAGCATCGCGTAGCGGTGGATCACCAGTTGCGCGACGTAGGCCACGGTGGACGGATAGCTGGACTGTTTTTCGCTGCCGGGGATGCGGGCCAGAAAGTCGCCGCGCGGTTCCGCGTAGTTGAGCAGCTTGCGCAGCTTCATGCCGATCCAGGCCGGATCGATTACCCGCATGTCGAGGCTGAGCAGCTTGCACAGGCCGTCCAGCGCGCGCGGATAGGCGCCGGTCAGCCACATGCTGTACGGGCGGCGGGTACCGTCCGGCATTTGCAGCTCTTTGAGCATCAGCACGAAATCGTCTTCGGTGGACGGGTTCCTGACGTCGGCCACCCAGGCCAGCGTGCCGTCGGTACCGGTCTTCGGCTCGTGCGGTGCGAACAGCGCATTCAGTACCGGGCTGGGGTCGTTGGCCCGGGCGTCGAGCGCGCCCAGCTGATGGTAGCGCCATTCGACCAGCTTGGCCAGTGCGGCGGTAGCGCTCGGCACCTGTACCGGCGCGCCGTTCGGCGGCATCGCCATTTCGAAGCCGTCGCCGTAGGCGTGCGCCAGCACCGACAGTTTAGTGCGCAGCCAGCCGCGATCATTGGCGCGCATGTCGGCCGACAGGGTTTTGGCGATCGCATCCAGGCCGCGCGGCGGCTGGCCGCCCAGCACCCAGACTTCAAACGGCACATTGGCCTGGTCCGACACCACCACCGCGAAATCGCCTTGCGGCGTGCGGATGGTCTCGCTGACCCAGCCGGAAGCGCCGGCCGGCAAGCCGGGGCGCGACGGCCAGCGCAGCGACGCCAGCGGCGGCGACATCGCGACTTCGGTCAGCACCAGCCGCTTGTCCTGCTCCGACAGCGTGATCGGCTGCGGCGTGCTGGCTTGCTCTGCAGTGGTTGCAGTGACCGACAGCACCGCGCCCAGCACGCTGTTGGGACGGTAGGTGGTGATGCCTTTCAGACCCTTGCGCCAGGCTTCCATGTACAGGTTCTTGAAATCGTCGTATGGGTAGTCGGCCGGGACGTTGACCGTCTTCGAGATCGCCGCATCGACGTAGGGCGCGACTTCGGCCACCATCAGCATGTGGTCGGTGGCGGAAATTTCCAGCGCCGAAACGAACGCCGGCGGCAGCTGGTTGACGTCATGGCCGAGCGCGCGATAGACCCGGTACGCATGGTCTTCCACCGTGTAATCCTTCTTGGAACCGTCGGCCATGCGCTTCATGCGGTTGTAGAACCACGAGAATGCCGGCTCGATGCCGTTCGACGCATTGTCGGCGAACGCCAGCGAAATGGTGCCGGTCGGCGCGATCGAGGTCAGGTGCGAGTTGCGGATGCCGTGGCTGCGAATCGCGTCTTTCAGCGCGTCCGGCAGGCGCGCCGCGAAGCCGCCTTGCAGGTATTTTTCGGCATCGAGCAGCGGGAACGGGCCGCGTTCCTTGGCCAGATCGACCGAGCCGAAATAGGCAGCGTCGCGCATTTCGCGCGCGATGTCGCCGGACAGTGCACGGCCCTGCTCGGAGTCGTAGCGCAGCCCGAGCATGATCAGGGCATCGCCCAGGCCGGTAAAGCCGAGACCGAGGCGGCGTTTGGCGTCGGCTTCGCGGGCCTGCTCTTCCAGCGGCCACTTGGTGGCGATCAGCACGTTGTCGAGCATGCGCACCGCGATCTTGGTCACGCGCGCCATCAGCGCGAAATCGAACGCCGCCTCGGGCGTGAACGGCGCGGTCACGTACTCGGTCAGGTTCAGGCTGCCGAGGCAGCAGCAGCCGTAGTCGGGCAGCGGCTGCTCGCCGCACGGGTTGGTGGCTTCGATGGTTTCGCAATAGGCCAGGTTGTTTTCGGCATTGATGCGGTCCATGTACAGCACGCCCGGCTCGGCCGCCGCGTAGGTGCTCTGCATGATCAGGTCCCACACATCGCGCGCCTGCACGGTGCGGTATACCCACAGGCCGTCGGCGCGCAGGTAGGCGCCGTTGCGCTTGAGTTCGGCGTTCGGCTCGGTTGCGTGCGTCAGCTCGAACGGCAGGTCGTCAACCACTGCCTGCATGAAGGCGTCGGTGACGCCGACCGAGATGTTGAAGTTGTTGAGCTGGCCGCGTTCCTGCTTGACGGTGATGAAGTCGAGCACGTCCGGATGAGCCACGTTGACCACCGCCATTTGCGCGCCGCGGCGGGCGCCGGCCGATTCCACCGTTTCGCACGAGCGGTCGAACACTTTCATGTAGGAAATCGGGCCGGATGCGCTGCTGCCGGTGCCCTTGACCATCGCGCCTTTGGGCCGGATCGCGGAAAAATTATAGCCGACGCCGCCGCCGCGCCGCATGGTTTCGGCCGCCTGCGCCAGCGCGGTATAGATGCCGGGTTTGCCGCCGACGCGCTCGGTGATCGAGTCGCCGACCGGCTGCACGAAGCAGTTGATCAGCGTGCTCTGCAGATCGGTGCCGGCGGCGCTGTTGACGCGCCCGGCCGGGATGAAGCCGTGCTGCATTGCCCACAGGAATTCGTCCGCGTGCTTCTTGCGCTGCTTCGGGTCCTCGACCTGCGCCAGCGCCTTCGCTACCCGCGAGCGCACTTCGTCGATGCCGGTTTCGCCGCCCTTCGCGTATTTTTCGATCAGCACTTCGGTCGAAATATCCTGCGGTTCCGCCAGCGCGATGGCGGTGCTTTCGAGTTTTTGCATGCTTGGACTCCTTGGAGCCGGCGCCGCAGCGCCGGAGGTTAATCTAAATAGGGTAATGCGGTGTTAGTGCTGCGGTCTGAGGCAACGATCGCCAGCGGAAAAGGGACTCTGCTGCAGCCGGATTTCCAGCTTTGAGAAAATTTCGCGATGCGGGTTTTGCTGGGATGAATTATCCACCAACTTCAATATGCAGTCAAAATTTTATTTTTGCAACTACATGTAGTGGTAAATTCGAAATTTCCAGCACGCCAGCGCGAACCTTGGCCTGCCGGATATCCGAAGCCGCCAGCCGGCCTGGGCCGATGCAGTACAGCAGCCTGTGCTCTAATATTCACAGGATGTACCTGCAACCGATTTTTTCAAGGAATTAGTGTGACACATGTCTTCATTACCGGCGCATCGAGCGGCATCGGGGCTGCGCTGGCGCGCGAATATGCGGCGCAGGGCGCGGTGCTGGGGCTGGTGGCGCGGCGCGGGCCGGCGCTGGCGCAACTGATTGCCGGCCTGCCCCATCCTGAACTGCACCGCAGCTATGCGCTGGATGTGACCGACTATCCGGCCTTGCAGGCTGCGGCGCAGGATTTCATCGCCTGCGCCGGCGCAGACGGGGTCGAGGTGGTGATCGCCAGCGCCGGCATCTCGCAAGGCACGCTGACTGAATTTGCCGAGGATTTCGCGGTATTCGAGCGCATCATGGCGGTCAACCTCAATGCCACGGTAGCCACCTTCGCGCCGTTCATTGCCGGCATGCGGGCCCAGGCGCAGGCCGGCCGGCGCGGCTGCCGGCTGGTCGGAATCGGCAGCGTGGCCGGGATCCGCGGCTTGCCGGGCGCGGAAGCGTACAGCGCATCGAAGGCGGCCGTGCTCAGCTACTGCGAATCGCTGCGGCTGGAACTCAAGCCGAGCGGAATCCGGGTCGTGACCATCGCGCCCGGCTACGTCGACACCCCGATGACGCAAGCCAACCGCTACCGGATGCCGTTCCTGATGCCGGCCGCCGGCTTCGCGGCCGCTGCGCGGGCCAGCATTGCGGCCGGCGCCAGCTACCGGGTGATTCCATGGCAAATGGGGGCGGTCGCCAAGCTGCTGCGGCTGCTGCCGAACTGGCTGTACGACCGCATCTTTGCCGGGGCGCCGCACAAGGCGCGCGCCGCGAATCTGACCCCGGCGCCCCCGGCAACCGGAGCCCGGCATGCTGATTGACGCCGTCGGTAATGTCCATGCGGCGCTGGCCGCCGGTGCGCAGCCGCGCATCGTCAGCCTGGTGCCGTCGATCACCGAGCTGCTATGTGATCTGGGACTGGCGCAGCACGTCGTCGGGCGCACCGGATTCTGCATCCATCCGGCCGAACTGGTGCGCGCGATGCCGAAGGTCGGCGGCACCAAGGACGTCAATCTTGAAAAAATCCGGGCGCTGGCGCCGAGCCACCTGATCGTCAATATCGACGAAAACGAAAAACCCGTGGTCGAAGCGCTGGCCGCCTTCATTCCGCACCTGATCGTCACCCACCCGCAGACGCCGCGCGACAACCTGGCGCTGTACCGGCTCTTGGGCGGCATCTTCGGCGCCGAGTCGCAGGCCGATTGCCTGTGCCGCGCGTTCGAGCACGCCTATGCGGCGCTGGCGGCGCGGCCCCGAAAAACGCCGCGCACCGTGCTGTACTGCATCTGGCAAGACCCGTGGATGACGGTGTCGAAGGACACCTATATCGCCAACATGCTGGCCGAAATCGGCTGGCAAACTTGGCAATCGCCGAAGCCCGAACGCTATCCGGCGTTCGACTGGTCGCCGGCAGTGATCGGGGCGATCGACATGGTGTTGCTGTCAACCGAGCCGTACCGCTTCACCGCAGCGCACGTCGATGCGCTGGAGCGCCAGATCGGGGTGCCGGTGCAACTGGTGGATGGGGAAATGCTGTCCTGGTACGGCAGCCGGGCGATTGCCGGCCTGCGCTATCTGGATGCGCTGGCGGGACTGTAATGCATTTCACGCAAAAACATTGGGTATGCAATAAAACAGCCAATTCCAGCGCATTTTCATTGCGGCATCAATTTATACACGGCTATGTATAAATATCGCTTCAAACGCTCTTGGCAGCCCCGACCTGCGTACTGCCGCCGCTTGCGTCATTCCGCCAATTCCACCATCCCGGTCAGCGGCACGCCCTCCGGCGCTGCGTAGTCGGCCACGACCCAGGCGCGCGATGGGTGGCCGGCCACGTCCTGCAGCAATCCGAGCAGAAAGCCGATGGAGCGCCGGTCGAGCGCGACGAAGGGTTCGTCGATCACGGTCACGGCTGCGCCTGATGCAAAGGCGGCGGTCAGCCAGACTTTGCGTTTGGAGCCGGTGGAGAGCATGTAGAGCGGCTTGTCCAGATGCGGCGCGAGCGAAAACCCGTCCACCAGTTCAGCCAGTGCTTCGGTGCCAAAGCGCGGATGGAGGCGAGGCAGGGTCTGGAACCAGGCGGCGGCGCTGTGCGCATCGAGGGCTGCGCTGCGCGGATCGGTCCAGAACACCTGTTCCCGGTAACGCTCCGGTTGCTGGTCGAGGCGCACGCCGTTTACCTGCAGCACGCCGGATTGCGCGGGCAGGTCGCCCGCCAGCAGGCGCAGCAACGTGGTTTTGCCGCTGCTCTCTGCGCCGCGCACCAGCGTTACGCCGGGCCGGATGCGCGCCGACCAGCCATTCAACAACGGATGCCCGGGCCAGCCAAAGCACAGGGCCTCGGCCTGCAGCACCGCAGAGCTGTCGCTCATCGCGTGCCGCCAATGTCGTTCCGCCCGGCTTGCTGGAAGCGGTAAATGCCGTCGTCGCCGGTAATCCGTTCCAGCTTGCCATCGAACCACAGCAGGTGCAGGTGCGCCAGCGCCTCGCCCAGCGCGAAGCTAAACTGGTGCGAATCGAGCGGGCGCAGGAACATGAGCGGCACGATCTCGGTCGCCGATTTCGGCCGGGCGCAGGCCGCCAGCACTTCGGCCAGCCGTTCCGCATGGTGCGCGTCAAGCTGGGCGATGCGCGTGGCCAGGCCGCGAAACGGCTTGCCGTGGCTGGGCAGCACCAGCGTATCAAACGGCAGCGGCAAATACTTCTGCAACGAATCCAGGTATTGCCGCACCGGATTCGATTCCGGCTCGACCGCGAACACCGAGATATTGGTCGAAATGCGCGGCAGCACCATGTCGCCCGAGATCAGCAGCGCATCATCAAAGCAGGCCAGCGCCGCGTGTTCGGGCGAATGGCCGAAGCCGGCGATCACGCGCCAGTCGCGCTGTCCGATGCGCACGCTCTGGCCTTCCTGCAGCCGGTGGTAGGCGGCGGGCACCGACGGCACCAGCGTCGGGTAATAGCTCTTGCGCCCCTGCAGGGTTTCCAGCATCACCGAGTCAGTCAGGCCGTGCTGCTGGAAGTGCGGCAGCGCCGCGCTGCCATCCACGCCCGGCAGCGCGGCCGACATCATGCGCGCAAAGCCGTATTCGCCGGCCGTCATCCAGAGCGGCGCATCCCAGCGGCTGCACAGCCAGTCGGCCAGGCCGACGTGGTCCGGGTGGCAGTGGGTGGCGATCACCCGCAGCACCGGCAAGCCGCGCAGCTGGGTCGCGAAGATGGTCTCCCAGGCGGCGCGGGTGGCGTCGTTGGCGATGCCGCAGTCGACGACGGTCCAGCCATCCCTGCCCTGAAAATTATCCTCCAGCAGCCACAGGTTGATGTGGTTCAGCGCGAACGGCAAACCCATGCGCAGCCAGTGCAGGCCGGGCGCGACTTCCAGCAGCGCGCTGCTGGCCGGCAAACTATCGCCGAACGGGTAATCGAGTTGTGCTTCCAATGCATTCATGGCGGGAATTTTCCTTTTTAGATTCAGCAACACTGACGGCACTCTCGCCTATACAATGCATTTTACGTTAACGTAAACTGCGATTCTAAACACAAATTCCCATTGCCGCCCATGCCGACCTATACCATCACCGAACTGGCGCGCGAATTCGACGTTACGCCGCGCGCGATCCGCTTTTATGAGGACCAGGGCTTGATCAGCCCGGCGCGCGAAGGCGCCGGCGGACGCAGCCGGATCTACTCCCCGCGCGACCGCACCCGCCTGAAACTCACGCTGCGCGGCAAGCGCCTCGGCCTGACCCTGCAGGAAATCAGGGATCTAGTCGACATGTACGAGTCGCCGAAAGACACGGTTGCCCAGACCCAGCACTTTCTCGACGTGCTGACCCGGCACCGCACGATGCTGGAGCAGCAGCGCGAAGACATCGAAGCCGCGTTGGTGGAAATCACCGCCCACGAAGCCGAATGCCGGCGCGTTCTTGCCGGCGGAAAACCGGGCAAAATCAGATTGAAAAAGACCGCGGCAGCGGCAAGCGAAGCCGGCGCCGCACTCGAGTAGGATTCCAGCCAGAATATCAGGCACTAAGGTTGACGTTTACGTAAACGTCAATTGCAGGTATCATTTGCGTTCCAATTTCCCGTCACAGCAGGAGCACGCAATGCCGCAAACGCTTTCGCCCAAACCTATCCATGCCCTGCTGGAGGCCAGCATCGCCCGGCAAGGCACACTGACGGCGTGGGGTGCGCGCCTGGCCGGCGCTGCCGAAGGCAGCTGCGAAATGGTGCTGCCGATGAGCGCGGCGGTAACCCAGCAGCACGGCTTTTTTCACGGCGGCGTGATCGGCGCCCTGGCCGATGTGGCCGGCGGCTATGCGGCCAATACGCTGCTGATGCCAAACAACGAATGCCTGACCGCCGAATACAAGATCAATATCGTCGCGCCCGGCATCGGCCAGCTGCTGATCGCGCGCGGCCGTGTGCTGAAGGCCGGCAAGACGCTGGTGGTGACTGCCGCCGACGTTTTCGTGGTGAAAGATGGCGTGGAAAAACTGTGCGCGATCATGCAGCAAACCCTGTTTGTAATTCCTGTAACTTTTGAAAATACGTGAGGACGACATGCTCCACTTACCCGGCTTGAGCTTTGATCATGGCGAAGACATCGCCGCGCTGCGCGACACCATCGCCCAATTCGCCCAGGCGGAAATCGCGCCGCGTGCCGCTGAAATCGACAAGAGCGACCAGTTTCCGATGGACCTGTGGCAAAAAATGGGCGAGCTCGGCCTGCTCGGCATCACCGTCTCGGAAGAGGATGGCGGCATTGGCATGGGCTACCTGGCGCACATCATCGCGATGGAAGAAATCTCGCGCGCCTCGGCCTCGGTCGGCCTGTCGTACGGCGCGCATTCGAACCTGTGCGTGAACCAGATCAAGCGCAACGGCTCGGTAGAACAGAAGGCGAAGTACCTGCCGAAGCTGATCTCCGGCCAGCATATCGGGGCGCTGGCGATGTCGGAACCGGGCGCCGGCTCCGACGTGGTCAGCATGAAGTTGCGCGCCGACCTGAAGGGCGACCGCTACGTATTGAACGGCAACAAGATGTGGATCACCAACGGTCCCGACGCCGATACCCTGGTGGTGTACGCGAAGACCGATCTCGAAGCGGGCCCGCGCGGCATCACCGCCTTCCTGATCGAAAAAGGCTATAAGGGTTTCTCGATCGCGCAAAAGCTCGACAAGCTCGGCATGCGCGGCTCGCACACCGGCGAACTGGTGTTCCAGGATTGCGAAGTGCCGGTCGAAAACATCCTCGGCGGCCTCGGGCGCGGCGTCAACGTGCTGATGTCGGGCCTCGATTTCGAGCGCACCGTGCTGTCCGGCGGCCCGCTGGGTATCATGCAGGCCTGCATGGACGTGGTGGTGCCGTATGTCCACGAGCGCAAGCAGTTCGGCCAGGCGATCGGCGAATTCCAGCTGATGCAGGGCAAGCTGGCCGACATGTACTCGACCATGATGGCCTGCAAGGCGTATGTGTATGCGGTCGGCCAGGCCTGCGACCGGGCGAAGAATCCGGAAGCGGTGCGCGCGCTGCGCAAGGATGCGGCCGGCGCGATCCTGTATTCGGCCGAAAAAGCCACCTGGATGGCCGGCGAGGCGATCCAGACCCTGGGCGGCAACGGCTACATCAACGAATATCCGGTCGGCCGCCTGTGGCGCGACGCCAAGCTGTACGAAATCGGCGCCGGCACCAGCGAAATCCGCCGCATGCTGATCGGCCGCGAACTGTTTGCCGAAACAGCCTGAGAATAAGGGCAGGGTTTGGTCCACGAGAAGCGCAAAAGAGCCGAGAAATCATGCATTGGGCGAAGAGCTCTTTCGCGCTTGTCGTGTCTTTCGCCGCAAGCATTCATGGTGTCGTATAGTGCTAAATTGATAGCAATACAAGCACATAATCATTACACATGAATTATTGCCCATGACCGCATCCACCTTTCCCAAACTTTTATCGTCGCAGGTTGGCTACGACATGGCGCGCACCATGCTGGACGGCTTCGACAAGCATTACCGGCTATTCCAGGAGGCCAGCCAGGCTGCGCGCCAGCGCTTCGCGGCGCAGGACTGGCACGGCATGCGCCAGCTGCAGCGCGACCGCATCGCGTTCTACGATGCCCGCGTCAAGGAAGCGGTGGTGATTCTGGAAGACGAGTACGACGCCGCCACGCTGGACGACGAAATCTGGCAGCAAGTCAAGCTGCATTACATCGGCTTGCTGACTTCCTATCTCAAGCCGGAACTGGCCGAGACTTTCTACAATTCGGTGTTTACCCGGATGATGCACCGCTCGTATTACAACAACGATTTCATTTTCCTCCATCCGGCGGTGGCCACCGAATACATCGAGAACGAAGAGCCGGCCAGCCGCCCGACCTACCGCGCCTATTACCCGAACCAGGACGGCTTTGCCAAAACTTTTGAGCGCATCGTCAACAATTGTGCGCTGACCACGCCGTTCGAGGACCTGGCGCGCGATGCCGGCTGGGTGGTGCGCGCCTTCGAAGATGAATTCGGGCCGACCACGGCGGCGCAGAATTTCCAGATCCATGTGCTGAATTCACTGTTTTACCGCAACAAGACCGCCTATGTGATCGGCCGCATCATTAATGACGACAATGTGATTCCGATGGCGCTGGCGATCCGTCACAGTGAAAACGGCACGCTGCGCATCGATACCGCGCTGTTTCGCGAGCAGGAGCTGGCGGTGGTGTTCAGCTACACCCACGCCTATTTTCTGGTCGAGATGGAAATCCCTTCGGCCTTCGTGCATTTTCTGCGCACCCTGATGCCGCGCAAGCCCAAGGCCGAGATCTACACCTCGCTGGGCTTGCAGAAACACGGCAAGAACCTGTTTTATCGCGACTACCTGCACCACCTGAAACATTCCAGCGACGATTTCATCATTGCGCCCGGCATCAAGGGCATGGTCATGCTGGTGTTTACCCAGGCCTCGTTCCCGTATGTGTTCAAGGTGATCAAGGATTATTTCCCGCCGCCGAAAGACACCACCCGCGAACTGATCGAATCCAAGTACAAGCTGGTCAAGGAGCATGACCGCGGCGGCCGCATGGCCGATACGCTGGAATTCTCGAATGTCGCGTTCCCGCTCGCGCGCATGGATCCCGCGCTGATCCGCGAACTGCAAACGTATGCGCCGTCGCAGATCGAAATCATCGACCAGGAAGTCTTCATCAAGCACTGCTATATCGAACGGCGCATGACGCCGCTCAATATCTGGCTGCAGCAAGGCACCGATGCGCAGGTCGAGCATGGCATCATCGAGTATGGCAAGGCAGTCAAGGAATTGATTTCGGCCAACATCTTCCCCGGCGACATGCTGTTCAAGAATTTCGGCGTGACGCGCCACGGCCGCGTGGTGTTTTACGATTACGACGAGATCGAATACCTGACCGATTGCGTGATCCGCCAGGTGCCGCAGCCGCGCAACGAAGAGGAGGAGATGAGCGGCGAAATCTGGTACACGGTCGGCCCGCACGACATTTTTCCGGAAACCTACCGCACTTTCCTGCTGGGCGACGCGCGGGTGCGCAAGTACTTCCTGCAGCACCACCCGGATTTTTTCGAGCCGGCCATGTGGCAGAGCTACAAGGACCAGTTGCTGGCCGGCCAGTACAGCGACGTTTTTCCGTATGCGGCCCAAGCCCGGTTCATCAACCGCTATTCATGATATTTTGAAATGCATGGAGTATGCCTGAAAAATATCGATTTAAGCACGATTCAATTGCGGTGTTGAAAAACACACGGTCTAGTATAAAGCAGTCTTAACGTACTTTTAGAAAGAGGTCTGAAATGCATGATCCAATCGTAATCGTCGGTGCAGCACGTACGCCGATGGGCGCCTTCCAGGGCGACTTTTCCTCCGTCAGCGCCAATGAACTCGGCGCGGTCGCCATCAAGGCCGCAGTCGAGCGTTCCGGCGTCAATCCGGAACTGGTCGAAAACGTGTATTTCGGCAACTGCCTGATGGCCGGCCAAGGCCAGGCGCCGGCGCGCCAGGCCGCGATCAAGGCCGGCCTGCCGCTGTCGGCCGGCGCGGTGACGCTGTCCAAGATGTGCGGCTCGGCGATGCAGGCCGCGATCTTCGCGTTCGACGCGATCACCGCCGGCAGCAACGAGGTGGTGGTTGCCGGCGGCATGGAATCGATGACCAACGCGCCGTACCTGATCCCGAAGGCGCGCGGCGGCTACCGCATCGGCCACGGCATGATCTTTGATCACATGATGCTCGACGGCCTGGAAGACGCGTACTCTAGGGACGAAAAGGGCGGAGGCCGCTCGATGGGCACTTTCGGCGAGGAATGCGCGGCGCAATACCAGTTCAGCCGCGAGCAGCAGGATGCGTTTGCGATGGAATCGGTGCGGCGCGCGCAGGCCGCCACCGCCGACGGCTCGTTCCAGTGGGAAATCGCGCCGGTCACGGTGGCCGGGCGCGGCGGCGATGTGGTGGTCGAAAAGGATGAAGGTCCGCTGAAAGCCAAGCTCGACAAAATTCCGTCGCTGAAACCCGCGTTCAAGAAGGACGGCACCATCACCGCCGCCTCGTCGTCGTCGATCAACGACGGCGCAGCCGCCTTGGTGATGATGCGCGAATCGACCGCAAAAAAACTCGGCTGCACGGTGATCGCGCGGGTGCTGGCGCATGCGACCCATGCCCAGGCGCCGAATCAATTCGCCACCGCACCGGTGGGCGCGATCGCAAAACTGTACAAGAAGGTCGGCTGGAGCACCGCCGACGTCGATTTGTTCGAGATCAACGAAGCGTTCGCGGTGGTGCCGATGGCGGCGATGCAGGAACACGGCATTCCGCGCGACAAGGTCAACGTGCACGGCGGCGCCTGCGCGCTCGGCCACCCGATCGGTGCCTCCGGCGCGCGCATCATCGTCACGCTGATGGGCGCGCTGAAAAAGACCGGCGGCAAGCGTGGCGTCGCCAGCCTGTGCATCGGCGGCGGCGAAGCGACTGCGGTGGCGATCGAAATGGCGTAAATTAGGGCAAAGGCAACCCGAACAGCGCGCTTCCCGCCGGCCGGGGAGCGCGCAGTCGTCAAGAATTCAGGAATTTAACAGGGCAGCTTCCGACATGGTCTTATCCGAACAGCATCAAATGATCCGCGACGCATTGCGCGCATTTTCACAGGAACGCCTGCTGCCCAACGCCGCGCGCTGGGACAAGGAGCATCATTTCCCGCAGGAAGAACTGAAGGAACTGGCCGCGCTCGGCGCGTTCGGGGTCGCGGTGCCGGAGCATCTGGGCGGCGCCGGCCTCGATTACGTGTCGCTGGCGCTGGTGTTGGAGGAAATCGCGGCCGGCGACGGCGGCACCTCGACCGTGATTTCGGTCAACAACTGCCCGGTGTGCAGCATCGCGATGATGTACGCGAACGACGCGCAAAAAGAACAATTTCTCAAGCCGCTGGCCAGCGGCGCGATGCTGGGCGCATTCTGCCTGACCGAGCCGCATACCGGCAGCGACGCCGCCGCGCTGCGCACCACTGCCGAACGGGTCACCACGGCGGACGACGATTATTACGTGCTCAACGGCGTCAAGCAGTTCATCACCAGCGGCAAATACGCCGACGTCGCGATCGTGATGGCGGTCACCGACAAGGCTGCCGGCAAGAAGGGCATCAGCGCGTTCTGGGTGCCGACCGACACCCCCGGCTACATCGTGGCCCGGCTGGAAGAAAAACTCGGCCAGCATTCGTCGGATACAGCGCAGATCCTGTTCGAGAACTGCCGGGTGCCGGCCGCCAACCTGATCGGCGCAGAAGGCCAGGGCTACAAGATCGCGCTGTCCGGGCTCGAAGGCGGGCGGATCGGCATCGCCTCGCAAGCGGTCGGCATGGCGCGCGCCGCGTTCGAGGCCGCGCTGCTGTACGCGAAGCAGCGCGAGAGCTTCGGCCAGCCGATCTTCAACCACCAGGCGGTGCAGTTCAGGCTGGCCGACATGGCCACGCAGATCGAAGCGGCGCGTCAGCTGATCCAGCACGCGGCCAGCATGAAGGATGCCGGCCTGCCGTGCCTGAAGGAAGCGGCGATGGCCAAGCTGTTCGCCTCCGAGATGGCGGAAAAGGTCTGTTCCGACGCGATCCAGATCCACGGCGGCTACGGTTACGTGAGCGATTTCCCGGTCGAACGGATTTACCGCGACGTGCGGGTATGCCAGATCTATGAAGGTACCAGCGACATTCAGAAAATCCTGATCGGACGCGCGCTGGCGTAAGCGGCGCGCACATCAAAAGGAGGCCGGCATGGCCGACGCCATCGATTTTTATTTCGATTTTTCTTCGCCCTACGGCTACTTTGCCTCGACGCGGATCGACGCGCTGGCAGCCAAATACGGCCGCAGCGTGAATTGGCACCCGCTGGCGCTCGGCGTCATTTTCAAATCCACCGGCAGCGCGCCGCTGACCACGCTGCCGATGAAGGGCGACTATTCGATCCACGACATGGAACGCACTGCGCGCTTGCACCGGATTGACTATCGCTTCCCGCCGACGTTTCCGATCGCCACGCAGATCGCTGCGCGCGGCATGTTGTGGGTGCAGGCGACGCACGGCGAGGCGCAAGCGATTGCGTTCGCCCGGGCGATTTTTCGCGCGCTGTTCGTCGATGGCGTGCACATCGGCGAGCCCGATAATGTCGCCCGCATCGCTGCCGCGGTCGGGCTCGATGCGGCGGCGCTGATCGATGCCGCCGGCAGCGCTGCCGTCAAGGCGCAGTTCAAGGACAGCATCAATGCCGCAATGGCACGCGGCGTGTTCGGCTCGCCGTTCATCATCGTCGATGGCGAATCCTTCTGGGGCTTCGACCGCTTCGATCAGATCGAGGCATGGCTGAAAAACGGCACCATCTGAAGCGCGGCACAGCGCATTGTCAAAAAGATATACACGGCATTGTATATTTCAATGTCGCTGAATAATATGAGGAAAAAGCAGTATTTTTACATATACTCCAATAGAAACTCATTTCGCTGGAAGGAATCGCGATGAAAACAGGCTACCGGGCGCTGGTCGATGAAGCAATGGCCGAGATCAGAACGTATACGGTGCAGCAGGCGCAAGCCAAACTGACCGATCCGAACGTGCAGCTGGTCGACCTGCGCGATGTGCGGGAACTGGAGCGCGAGGGGATCATTCCGGGCGCTTTCCATGCGCCGCGCGGGATGATCGAATTCTGGGTCGATCCCGACTCGCCCTACTACAAGCCGGTGTTCGGCGAGGCCAAGGAATTCATCTTCTTCTGCGCGGGCGGCTTGCGCAGCGCACTGACCACCAAGACCGTGCAGGACATGGGGCTGGAATCGGTGGCGCACATCGACGGCGGTTTTGCCGCATGGAAAGCGGCCGGCGCGCCGACCGCAGAAAAGGAAAGCGGAAATCGCGCGCCTCAAGTGAAACAGCGGTGAAACAGCGCATCGCCAAGCCCGGCGCCTGTCCCTGCGGCGGCGGCACGTTCGCCGACTGCTGCGCGCCGTTCCTGAGCGGCGCGCGGGTGCCGCCCACGGCCGAGGCGCTGATGCGCTCGCGGTATACCGCCTATGCCTTGCGCGACGAAGCGTATCTGCTTGCCACCTGGCACCCTGGCACGCGGCCGGCCGCAGGTTTGTTCAATGACGATGACGGCTTGATTTGGCTCGGACTCGAGATAAAATCATCTTTACGTTTACGTAAACGTAAAGATGCTGCAAAATGTGATCCCGACGCAGACAGCGCGAACAACGATACGGTGGAATTCGTCGCGCGCTACAGGAGCGGTGGCCGCGCCCATCGCCTGCACGAGGTCAGCCGTTTCGTGCGGGAGCAGGGGCGCTGGTTTTATGTTGATGGCAGTTTTCCGGAGTGACTGAACAGCAATGACGAACGCAATGACAAATCTAAGCATCAGCCAGGACCAGGGCGCCCGCGATATTCCCCTGATAGAACAGACCATCGGCGATTTTTTCGACGCGATGGCGGCGCGCTTGCCGGAGCACGAGGCGCTGGTTTCCTGCCATCAACAGTTGCGGTATACCTACCGCCAACTGCAGACCGAGACCAGGCGGCTGGCCAGCGCGCTGCTGCAGCTGGGCCTGCAGCGCGGCGACCGCATCGGCATCTGGTCGCACAACAATGCGCAGTGGCTGCTGACCCAGCTCGCCACCGCCCAAATCGGCGCGGTGCTGGTCAACATCAATCCGGCCTACCGGCTGGCGGAACTGGAGTACGCGCTCAACAAGGTCGGCTGCAAGGCCCTGATCGCGATGCCGGAATTCAAGCACAGCAACTACATCGAGATGATCCAGGCGCTGGCGCCGGAACTGGCCGGCAGCACGCCCGGCGCGCTTGTCTGCGCCCGGCTGCCGGACCTGAAAACCGTGATCCACCTCGGCCAGCAGAGCGTGCCCGGCATGCTGCGCTTCGCCGACTTCATAGCCACCGGCGACGCGCAGGATGCGCGGCTGGCGCAGGTCGCCGCCACGCTCGATGCCCGCGATCCGATCAACATCCAGTTCACCAGCGGCACCACCGGCTTTCCCAAGGGCGCGACGCTAACGCACCGCAATATCCTGAATAACGGTTTCTTCGTCGGCGAGGCGATGCGCCTGACCGAACAGGACCGGCTGTGTATTCCGGTGCCGCTGTACCACTGCTTCGGCATGGTGCTGGGCAACCTGGCCTGCCTGACGCACGGCGCCACCATCGTCTATCCGAACGACGGCTTCGAGCCCTTGTCGGTGCTGCAGGCGGTGCAGCACGAGCGCTGCACCGGCCTGCACGGGGTGCCGACCATGTTCATCGCGCTGCTCGACCATCCGCGCTTTGCCGAGTTCGACCTGTCGACGCTGCGCACCGGCATCATGGCCGGCTCGCCGTGCCCGATCGAGGTGATGAAGCGGGTGGTGCGCGACATGCACATGGCCGAGGTGACGATCGCCTACGGCATGACCGAGACCAGCCCGGTCAGCTGCCAGAGCGATGCCGATACCCCGCTGGAACAGCGCGTGGCGACCGTCGGCCGGGTGCAGCCGCACCTGGAAGTCAAGATCGCCGATCCCGACTCAGGAAACACCGCAGGCGCCACCGTAGCCATCGGCGCCACCGGCGAACTGTGCACGCGCGGCTATTCGGTGATGCACGGCTACTGGGGCGACCCGGAAAAAACCGCAGAAGCGATCGACGCCGACGGCTGGATGCATACCGGCGACCTGGCCACCATGGATGCGCAGGGCTTTGTCAATATCGTCGGCCGCATCAAGGACATGGTGATCCGCGGCGGCGAAAACATTTACCCGCGCGAGATCGAGGAATTCCTGTATCGCCATCCGGCGGTCCAGGACGTGCAGGTGGTCGGCGTGCCGGACCCGAAATACGGCGAGGAACTGTGCGCCTGGATCGTGCTGCGCCCCGGCGCCAGCCTGGACGCGGCGGCGTTGCGGACTTTCTGCGAAGGCCAGATCGCCCATTACAAGATACCGCGCTACATGCGCTTCGTCGATGCGTTCCCGATGACCGTCACCGGCAAGGTGCAGAAATTCAAGATGCGCGAAGTGATGAAGGAAGAGCTCAAACTGGACGAATCCAAAACGGCTTGATTCGGCGTAGGACGGGCGCAAGCTGCCCTGCCTGCTGAATAGTTACGACACGACACACAACCAAGGATGCGGCAATGCCCGAACTGACTAGCAAACTGAATACCCGCTCGGACGATTTCAAGGCCAATGCGGCGGCGATGCAGCTGATCGTCGATGATCTGAAAGCCAAGGTCGCCAAGATTGCCGAAGGCGGCGGCGAGGCGGCCTGCAAGAAGCACGTGGCGCGCGGCAAATTGCTGCCGCGCGAGCGGGTCCAGATGCTGCTCGACCCGGGCACGCCGTTCCTCGAGTTCTCGCAACTGGCCGCCTATGACATGTATCACAACGGCGCGCCGTGTGCCGGCGTAATCACCGGCATCGGCCGCGTCGCCGGGGTTGAATGCGTGATCGTCTGCAACGATGCCACCGTCAAGGGCGGATCGTACTATCCGCTGACGGTCAAGAAGCATCTGCGCGCGCAGGAAATCGCCGACCAGAACAATTTGCCCTGCATCTATCTGGTCGATTCCGGCGGCGCCAATCTGCCGACCCAGGACGACGTATTTCCCGACCGCGAACATTTCGGCCGCATCTTCTACAACCAGGCCAACCTGTCGGCCAAGGGCATACCGCAGATCGCGGTGGTGATGGGTTCCTGCACCGCCGGCGGCGCGTATGTGCCGGCGATGAGCGATGAGTCGATCATCGTCAATAACCAGGGCACGATTTTTCTCGGCGGCCCGCCGCTGGTGAAGGCCGCCACCGGCGAAGTTGTGAGCGCCGAAGACCTGGGCGGCGGCGACGTCCACACGCGCTTGTCGGGAGTGGTCGATCATCTGGCGCAGAACGACCTGCATGCGCTGTCGCTGGCGCGCACCATCGTCTCCAACCTGAACCGCCAGAAGAAGCATGCAACGACGCTGCGCGAACCGGTGGCGCCGAAGTTCGACGCCCGGGAACTGTACGGCGTGATCCCGACCGACACCCGCAAACCGTTTGACGTGCGCGAAGTGATCGCCCGCATCGTCGACGGCAGCGATTTCGACGAATTCAAGGCGCGCTACGGCACCACGCTGGTGTGCGGTTTCGCGCACATCCACGGCATGCCGGTCGGCATCATCGCCAACAACGGCATCCTGTTTTCCGAGTCGGCGCTGAAAGGCGCGCATTTCATCGAACTGTGCTGCCAGCGCAAGATCCCGCTGGTGTTCCTGCAAAACATCACCGGCTTCATGGTCGGGCGCAAATACGAGAACGAAGGGATCGCCCGCAACGGCGCCAAGATGGTGACCGCGGTGGCGACCGCCGCGGTGCCGAAATTTACCGTGATCATCGGCGGCAGCTTCGGCGCCGGCAATTACGGCATGTGCGGCCGCGCATACTCGCCGCGTTTCCTGTGGATGTGGCCGAATGCGCGCATCTCGGTGATGGGCGGCGACCAGGCTGCCAGCGTCCTGTCCACCGTCAAGCGCGACGGCATCGAGCAGAAGGGCGGCACCTGGAGCGCGGAAGAGGAAGCCGTCTTCAAGCAGCCGATCAAGGAGCAATACGAGCATCAGGGCCACCCGTATTACGCCAGCGCCCGGCTCTGGGACGACGGCGTGATCGACCCCGCCGACACCCGCATGGTGCTGGGCCTCGGCCTGTCGGCGGCGCTGAATGCGCCGATTCCCGATACCAAATTCGGCCTGTTCAGGATGTAACCATGAGCTATCAAACCATAGAGCTGCAGCGCGACGGCCACGCCGCGTCGGTGATCCTGAACCGCCCCGAGGTGCGCAACGCCTTCAACGAGGCCACGATCGCCGAGATCACGCGCGCCTTCCTGGAACTCGGCGCTGACGCCAGCGTTCGCGCCATCGTGCTGGCGGCGCGCGGCCCGGCCTTTTGCGCCGGCGCCGACCTGAACTGGATGCGCAAGATGGCCGGCTACACGTTTGAGGAAAACCGCGCCGATGCGGCCCAGCTGGCCGCCATGCTGCGCGCGATTTACCATTGCCCGCAGCCGGTGGTGGCCAAGGTACAGGGCGACTGCTACGCGGGCGGCATGGGGCTGGTGGCCGCCTGCGACATCGCGGTGACCGTCACCGAAGCCAATTTCTGCCTGTCGGAAGTCCGGCTCGGGCTGATCCCGGCCACCATCTCGCCGTACGTGATCAAGGCCATCGGCGAAAACGCGGCGCGCCGCTACTTCCTGACCGCCGAACGGTTTGTGGCCGAAGAAGCGCTGCGCATCGGCTTCGTGCAGGAAGTGGTGGCCCTGCACGCGCTGGATGCGACCGTCGACGGCATCGTCCAGGCGCTGGCATCGAACAGCCCGAACGCGGTACGGCAGGCGAAGCGGCTGGTGCGCGAAGTCGGCGGCCGGCCGATCAGCGACGCGCTGATCGCCGACACGGTGGAAGGCATCGCCCAGATCCGCGCGTCGGACCAAGGGCGCGAGGGAGTGAGTTCTTTCCTGGAAAAACGCAAGCCGAACTGGCTCCTGTGATTGCCTGAAAAGAATGGGGTATATGTTTAAATAGGCATTTACCACATGCATTTACTGCGGAACATAAAATACACATGACAGTATATTTCAGGCGCGAAAATCGTGCCGGACAGCAATTTTTGGGGCGATTTTGACAGCGAACACACCATCCGACTGGGTCCAGCGCAGCCTGAAAAGCGTCTGGCATCCGTGCACGCAGATGCAGCACCATGCCGGAGCAGACCCGGTGCCGCTGATAGCGGTCAGCCACGGCCGCGGCGCGTGGCTGTTTGATGCCGACGGCAAACGCTATCTGGACGCAATCAGCTCGTGGTGGGTCAACCTGTTCGGCCATGCGAATCCGCGCATCAACGCGGCGCTGAAGGACCAGCTCGACAAGCTGGAGCACGCGATGCTGGCCGGCTTCACGCACGAACCGGTGATCGCGCTGTCGGAGCGGCTGTCGAAGCTGACCGGCGGCGTGCTCGGCCACTGCTTTTACGCGTCGGACGGCGCCTCGGCGGTCGAAATCGCGCTGAAGATGAGTTTCCATGCGTGGCGCAACAGCGGCCTGGCCGACAAGCAGGAATTCGTCTGCCTGAAGGGCAGTTACCACGGCGAAACCATCGGCGCGCTGGCGGTGACCGATGTCGCGCTGTTCCGCGACGCCTACGGCCCGCTGCTGCGGCAGTCACACGTGGTGGCGTCGCCCGATGCGCGGCAGGCGCAGGATGGCGAATCGGCGCTTGACGTCGCGCGCCGCGCCGCCGCCGAGCTGGAAACGCTGCTGCAGCAGCGCTCCGGCCAGATCGCCGCCGTCATCGTCGAGCCGCTGGTGCAATGCGCAACCGGCATGGCGATGCACGATCCGGCCTACCTGCAACAAGTGCGCACGCTGTGCGACCGCTACCAGGTCCACATGATCGCCGACGAAATCGCGGTCGGCTGCGGCCGCAGCGGCACTTTCTTCGCCTGCGAACAGGCTGCCGTCTGGCCCGACTTTGTGTGCCTGTCGAAAGGCATCAGCGGCGGTTACCTGCCGCTGTCGCTGGTGATGACGCGCGACAGTATCTATCAGGCGTTTTACAGCACCGATATCGCGCGCGGCTTCCTGCATTCGCATTCGTACACCGGCAATCCGCTGGCCTGCCGCGCGGCGCTGGCGACGCTGGACATCTTCGAGCAGGACGACGTGCTGAACCGGAACCGCTTGCGCGCCGAGCGCCTGACAACCGCGCTGGCGCCGCTGGCTGCGCATGACAAGGTGCGCAACTTCCGCCAGCGCGGCATGATCTGGGCCTTCGATGCGGCGATCGACGACGCGGCGGCGACGACCTCGGCCACATTCTCGCGCCGCTTCTTCAGCGCGGCGCTGGAGCGGGAATTGCTGCTGCGTCCGATCGGCAACACCGTGTACCTGATGCCGCCCTACATCCTGAGCGACGACGAGATCGACCTGCTGGCGTTGCGCACTCACGCCGTGTTCGAACAGGTGCTGCAAGCATGACAATGCAATTCGCCTGTTTCGTCACCGGCACCGATACCGAGGTCGGCAAGACGCTGATCTCCAGCGCGATCCTGCATGCGCTGGGCCGGCGCGGCGTGCGCGCCGCCGGCATGAAGCCGGTCGCGGCCGGCGCCGGCCTGATTGATGGCGTCTGGCACAACGACGATGCCGATGCGCTGGCGGCGGCCGCCAGTGTCGTATTGGCACCGCAGCTGGCGACGCCGTACCTGCTGCGCACCCCGGCGGCGCCGCATATCGCCGCCGCGCTGGACGGGGTCGCCATCGACCCGGCCCACATCCTGGCCTGCTTTGGGCAGATCGCGCAACTGGCGGAGGCGGTGGTGGTCGAGGGCGTGGGCGGCTTCCGGGTGCCGCTGACCGACGATGTCGACACCGCCGACCTGGCGCGGCAACTGGCGCTGCCGGTGGTCCTGGTGGTCGGCCTGCGGCTCGGCTGCATCAGCGCCGCCCTGCTGACGGCGGAAGCGATTGCCGCGCGCGGCCTGACGCTGGCCGGCTGGGTCGCCAACGGCATCGATCCGGCGCTGGCCTATGCAGAGGATAATGTCGCGGTCCTGTCGGACCGCCTGTGCTCGCAATTCGGCGCGCCGCTGCTGGGCTGCGTGCCGCGTTTGGCGGTACCATCTGCGGCTGCGGCGGCGACTTATCTGGATTTGTCGTGCCTGCCCGGCTGGCCGGCTTCCGATTTGGATTCCGGCTCCAACATCCCATCTTGAAGTAAAGGATTGTCCATCATGACGCAAGCTGTTTCGTTTCATTCCGCCACCAGAATCGCGATTCCGGACGCCTCCGCGACCTGGCCGGTCGATGAAGTGCTGGCGCTGTTCGAATTGCCGTTCAACGACCTGATGTACCGGGCGCAGCAGGTGCACCGCGCGCATTTCCCCGACGGCGATGTCGAGCTGGCGACGCTGTTGTCGATCAAGACCGGCGGCTGCGAGGAAGATTGCGGCTATTGCCCGCAGGCGGCGCGCTACGACACCGGCGTCGAAGCCAAGAAACTGCTGGAAATCGATGAAGTACTGACCGCAGCGCGCGAAGCCAAGGCCAGCGGCGCGACCCGCTTCTGCATGGGCGCCGCCTGGCGCTCGCCGAAGGAGCGCGACATGGACAAGGTCGAGGCGATGGTGCGCGGCGTCAAGGAAATCGGCCTGGAAACCTGCGCCACGCTGGGCATGCTGGAAGAAGGCCAGGCCGACCGCCTGAAGGACGCCGGACTCGATTACTACAACCACAACCTCGATACCGCGCCGGAGTTCTACGACAACGTGATCTCGACCCGCGAATACCAGGACCGTCTGGATACGCTGGGCCGGGTACGCAATGCAGGCCTGAAAGTCTGCTGCGGCGGCATCGTCGGCATGGGCGAATCGCGCCAGCAGCGCGCCGGCCTGATCGCGCAACTGGCGAACCTGAATCCGTATCCGGAATCGGTGCCGGTCAACCATCTGGTGCAGGTTGAAGGCACGCCCTTGCACGGCCTCGACCCGCTCGACCCGCTCGAATTCGTGCGCACCATCGCGGTCGCCCGCATCACGATGCCGCAGGCGCGGGTGCGGCTGTCGGCCGGACGGCGCCAGATGGGCGAAGCAGTGCAGGCGATGTGCTTCCTGGCCGGCGCCAACTCGATTTTTTACGGCGACAAGCTGCTCACCACCGGCAATCCGGAAGCGGAAGACGACCGTGCACTGCTGGCCAAACTCGGTTTGAAAACCCATGCCTCGACCCTGACCGAAGCGCAGAAAGAGCGTTGCGGCGGGTAAAAAATCCTATTCAGTCGCGCGTGATCCTCTCCCCTTCGGATCGGGGAGCATTCACGACGCTGCTGGGTAATCACCATTAATCGGCCTCCACCAGAAAGAATCCACATGTTCACAAAAATCCTGATCGCCAACCGTGGCGAAATCGCCTGCCGCGTTGCCGCCACCGCCCGCAAGATGGGCATCAAGACCGTGGCCGTGTATTCGGAGGCCGATGCCGACGCCAAGCATGTCGCGGTATGCGACGAAGCGGTGCTGATCGGACCGGCGGCGGCCAAGGAAAGCTATCTGTGCGCCGACAAGATCATCGCGGTCGCGCTGGCCACCGGCGCGCAGGCGATCCATCCGGGTTACGGCTTCCTGTCGGAAAACAGCGATTTCGCCGACGCCTGCGTGGCGGCCGGGCTGGTCTTCATCGGGCCGCCGGCGTCCAGCATCCGCGCGATGGGTTCCAAGTCGGCCGCCAAGGCGCTGATGGAAAAAGCCGATGTGCCGCTGGTGCCGGGCTACCACGGCGAGAATCAGGATGCCGATTTCCTGCAGCTTGAGGCCGACAAGATGGGCTATCCGGTGCTGCTCAAAGCCAGCGCCGGCGGCGGCGGCAAGGGCATGCGCGTGATCGAGAAATCAAGCGCTTTCAAGGCCGCGCTGGCGTCCTGCAAGCGCGAAGCGATCAGCTCCTTCGGCGACGACCGCGTGCTGGCCGAGAAATACCTGCAGCGCCCGCGCCATATCGAGATCCAGGTGTTCGCCGATACCCACGGCAACTGCGTCTACCTGTTCGAGCGCGACTGCTCGGTGCAGCGGCGCCACCAGAAAGTGCTGGAAGAAGCGCCGGCGCCCGGCATGACGGCCGAGCGCCGCGCCGCAATGGGCGAGGCCGCGGTGGCTGCCGCCAGGGCGGTCGGCTACGTCGGCGCCGGCACCGTCGAATTCATCGCCAACCAAGACGGCTCGTTCTACTTCATGGAGATGAATACCCGGCTGCAGGTCGAGCATCCGGTGACCGAGATGATCACCGGCACCGATCTGGTCGAATGGCAATTGCGGGTTGCCGCCGGCGAGCCGCTGCCGCTGCAGCAGCACCAGCTGAAAATCCACGGTCATGCGATCGAGGCGCGGATTTACGCGGAAAACCCGGAAAAAGGCTTCCTGCCGTCGATCGGCACGCTCAGGCATCTGCGCACGCCGTCGGCGGTCACGTTCGAGCTGGGAGGTGAAGCCGCGGCCGGCGTGCCGGCGGCGGTGCGCATCGACAGCGGCGTGCGCGGCGGCGACACCATCTCGCCGTTCTACGACCCGATGATCGCCAAGCTGATCGTCTGGGGCGAAGACCGCGCCGAGGCGCTGGCGCGCATGGCGCAAGCGCTGTCCGAATACCAGATCGTCGGCCTGGCGACCAATATCGCGTTCCTGAAGCGCCTGATCGAAAGCCAGCCGTTCGCCGGCGCCGATCTCGACACAGGCCTGATCGAGCGCAACGCCGCCGCGCTGTTCCCGCCGCCGCAACCGGTGACCCTGCCGGCGCTGGCGCTGGTCGCGGTGGCTCTGGTGAGCTCGGAAAAATCGGCCGCCAGCGACCCGTTCGCCGATACCAGCGGCTGGCGCATGAACGGCGTGCTGCAGCGCACCTTGCAGTTTGCCGATGCCGCGCTGGAAAACGCGCCGGCCCAGCCGCTCACCGTCGCCTACCGGCCTGACGGCTGGGACATCCGGCTCGGCGCGGAATCGGTGGCAGCGATCCTGTGCGCGCACGATGCGCATGATCTGACGCTCAAGCTGGACGGACGCGTGGTGCGCGGTTCGGTGGTGCGCGACGCCGACATGTTCCACGTCTTCAGCGGCGGCAGCCATGTCGCGCTCAATTACAACGATCCGCTCGCGCATGCCGGCGCCGCCGAAGTCGATGGCGGCCGCCTGACCGCGCCGATGCCGGGCAAAGTGGTGGCGGTGCTGGTCGAAAAGGGCCAGCAGGTGAAAAAAGGCGAGCCGCTGGTGATCATGGAAGCGATGAAGATGGAACACACCATCGCCGCGCCGGGCGATGGCATGGTTGAAGACGTGCTGTACGCGGTCGGCGATCAGGTCGCCGATGGGGCGCCGCTGCTGGCATTCAAGCAGGCATAAAATAATCAATGCAGGGGCGCCTGCGTTACTGAAAAGACATTAGAATATTACTTTGAGGCAATAATTATTTCCTTGGCAATCCGCACTCAATTTCATTCTAATTTTTCTCATGCAAATTTTATTTTACAGCCCCGACAATAAGCCGGAACCCTGGCTGGCCGGGCTGGCGCAAGCCTTACCCGAAGCCAGCCTGCAGGTCTGGCAGGACGGCATGACCGCAACCGACGTGCAGCCGGCCGATTACATCGTGGCCTGGAAACCGCCGGCCGCAATGCTGGCCGGCCATCCAGGACTGAAGGCGATCTTCAACCTCGGCGCCGGCGTCGATGCGATTTTGCAGCTGGGCGACGCGCTGCCGCCAAACGTGCCGCTGGTGCGGCTCGACGACGCCGGCATGGCAGTCCAGATGGCCGAATACGCGACCTATGCGATCCTGCGCCATTTCCGCCGCTTTGACGACTTCGAACTGCAGGCGCAGCAGCAGCAATGGGGCTTTCTGAAACCGAATGACAAGGCCGATTTCAGCGTCGGCATTCTCGGCCTGGGCGTGCTCGGCAGCCGGATTGCCGCAGCGGTGCAGCATTTCGGCTTTCCGCTGCGCGGCTGGAGCCGCAGCCGCAAGGACTTGCCGGGGGTCGCATGTTTTGCCGGCGACGGCGAGCTCGACGAATTCTTAAGCGGCACCCGGATTCTGGTCTGCGTGCTGCCGCTGACCGCCGAAACCACGCACATCCTCAACCGCAGCACGCTGGAAAAACTGCCCAAGGGCGCTTACCTGATCAACATTGCACGCGGCGCCCATGTGGCTGAATCGGACCTGCTGGCGCTGATCAAGTCCGGGCATCTGGCCGGCGCGACGCTTGACGTGTTCCGCAACGAGCCGCTGCCACGGCAACATCCGTTCTGGCAGGAGCCGCGCATCAGCGTCACGCCGCACATCTCTGCGCTGACCCTGCGCGAAAACAGCATTAACCAGATCGCCGGCAAGATCCGGGCGCTGCAGCGCGGCGAACCGATCGCCGGCATCGTCGATCAAAGCAAAGGCTACTAAAGCCATACACCAGAAGGGTATTGCCATGAATCCATCCAGCAGTTTGCCGAAACAGGCCAAGATCGTCGAAGTCGGCCCGCGCGACGGCCTGCAGAACGAGCAGGAAACCATCCCGGCCGCGGTCAAGATCGAACTGGTCAACCGCCTCACGCAAGCCGGCTTCAAGAACATCGAAGCGGCGTCTTTCGTCTCGCCCAAATGGGTGCCGCAGATGGCGACATCAAGCGAAGTGATGGCCGGCATCGCGCGCCAGCGGGGCGTGGTGTATTCGGTGCTGACGCCGAACATGCAGGGCTTCGCGGCGGCGCTGGCGGCGAAAGCGGACGAAGTGGTGATCTTCGGCTCGGCCTCGGAAGCCTTTTCGCAAAAGAACATCAATTGCTCGATCGCCGAATCGATAGCACGTTTCCGCGACGTCGCGCAAGCCGCCAAGCAGCACGGCCTGCGTCTGCGCGGCAGCATCAGCTGCGCGTTCGGCTGCCCGTATCAGGGCGCAGTGCCGGCCGATGCGGTGGCCGACGTGGTGCGCCGGATGCGCGACCTCAGCTGCGACGAGATCGACATCGCCGACACCATCGGCGTGGCCACCCCGCTGCACGTGCACGCGATCATGCAGCGCGCCGCGCAGGAATTCCCGTTGGCGCAGCTGTCGGGCCACTTCCACGATACCTACGGCCAGGGCATCGCGAATATTTACGCCAGCCTCGAAGTCGGGGTCTCGATTTTCCATTCCTCGGTGGCCGGGCTGGGCGGCTGCCCGTACGCCAAAGGCGCGACCGGCAACGTCGCCACCGAAGACGTGCTGTTCCTGCTGCAGGGTTTGGGCATCGCCACCGGGATCGACCTCGATGCGGTGGTCGACGCCGGCCAGTTCATCTCGCAGCATCTGGGCCGCAAGGCGGCCAGCCGCGCCGGCAATGCGCTGGCGGCCAAGCGGGCCGGCTGAGTCAGCCCTACGGCATGAAAAATACACTGCAGTGTATTTTTCATGCCCGCATATAAATTCTGTGGAAAGTGCAGTGTTTTTATGCATACCCATGCATCCATTGAAATACCGCAGCTGCCGGAAGGGGCCGTTCGAGATAACGCAGGGTTCTAATCGGCGCCGCCGCTGCACCTGCGTAGAATGGGCTGCTTGAATCTCAACAGGAATGCAGCCATGAAAAAATCCGGCCTGGAAAAGCAGAAAGCCATGAAACTGACCGGCAAGATGAAACAAGCCGGCGCCAGCGCCCCGTTCGGCCAGGACGCCGCCGCACCGCTGGACCGGCGCGACCAGCGCAAGCTGGATCAGGCGCTCGGCCTGGTGCCGTTTGCGGTCAAGCTGCACAGCGATCTGGTGGCGCAACTGCAGGCTCTGGCGCAGGCGCGCTCAACCGGAATGAACCAGGTGGTGGCCGAACTGCTGACAAAAGCACTGGCCGACCAAACCCTATCCGGCTAGGCCGACTAAGTGAGCGGAACGCTCAGGCATCCCGCTCGCCTTGCCCGATCATCCGCAACGCCGCTTTACGCGCTTCCGTCTCGGCTGCGGCCGCATCGTCGAAAACCATGTCGATGGAAACCCGCTGCTCGGGGAATACGCAGTTTCTGTGCATCGGACTGGAAGACGGGCCGTAAATCGTCACCATCGCGCCCCAGTGTTCGCTGTCGGGCAGTTTGACGCTGGAATACGCGATTTCATATTCCCGCACGGTCTCGGATGGCATGGCGGTTCCCCGGCAATGGAATGGTGGCGGGCAGGCGTTATGGCTACTCTTCCATTCCGATCAACCCTTCGATGTCTGCTATCGCCATGCGCAGCATGAGTTCAGGTTTCGCTTCGTGGGGAGTGACGCTGGCGACGATGGCATCCGCCACGGATTTTTTCATATGACCGTCGCGCTGGATAAAATACTCACCCTGGCCGTACACGATGGTATAGGTCAGACGCTGTCCGTTGCGGCGCGTATATTCATGAACTAGCATGTCGTTCTCCAGGTTAGCTCTCGTCACATTAAAGATGCAGCCAGTTGGATGAGTATAAATATACTCGCATTGGCGCCCGACAGATGCGGATTGCGCAGATGAATATAATGAGACTGCAGTGCGGTGGAAAAACCTGGCCCGCACCAGCCGCGCGCATCGGCATGGCAGCGGCGCATATTGCGTTCAGCCCAGACTATTTAATCCAACCGCAGGGAGCCGCTCAATCATGTATTCACGTTATCTGTCGCATTTCCTGTCGATGTTCGGCATCGCGCATCCGATCATCCAGGCGCCGATGGCCGGCGGCGCCACCACGCCTGAACTGGTGGCGGCGGTCAGCAATGCCGGCGCCTTGGGTTCGTTCGCAGCGGCCACGCTGTCGCCGGCGGCAATGATCGAGGGCGTGCAAAAGGTGCGCGCGCTGACCGGGCGGCCGTTCAATGTCAATCTGTTCGTGCTGGCAGAGCCCGTGGTCGACCAGGCCGGACTGGCGGCGGCGCAGGCGCGCCTGCATCCGTACCGCGCCGCCCTCGGCCTGGCGGATGCAGTGCGCCCGGCCAAATTCTGCGAAAACAACCAGGCCCAGATCGCCGCCCTGCTGGAACTGGCGCCGCCGGTGGTCAGCTTCACGTTCGGCCTGCTCGACGCCGACACGGTGGCGCAATTCCGGCAAAAGGGCTCGCTGGTGATCGGCACCGCCACCACGGTGGCCGAAGCCCGCGCCTGGGAGGCGGTCGGCGCCGATGCGATCTGCATCCAGGGCATCGAGGCCGGCGGCCACCGCGGCACCTTCTTGGGCGACTTCGAGCAATCCGGCATCGGCCTGATGGCGCTGATCCCGCAGGTCGCACGCGCAGTAAACGTGCCGCTGATCGCGGCCGGCGGCATCATGGATGGCAAGGGCATCGCCGCCGCGCTGATCCTGGGCGCGCGGGCGGCGCAACTCGGCACCGCATTCCTGTGCTGCCCGGAAGCCGGCATCCATCCGGGCTGGAAGCAGCGCATCGCGCACACCAGCGACGACGGCACCCGCCTGACAAGGGTGTTTTCGGGCAAATACGCGCGCGGCATCGTCACCGACTTCATGCAGCAGCTGCGCCCGTTCGAGCAGGACGTGCCGCCGTACCCGATCCAGAACGCGCTGACCGCCGACATCCGCCAGGCGGCGGCCAAACAGGGACAGCTGGAGCTGATGTCGCTCTGGGCCGGACAGGGCGCGGGCCTGGCGCGCACGCTGTCGGCGGCGCAACTGGTGCAAACCCTGGCCGACGAACTGGCGATCGCGCTGCCCGGGCGCTGATGCCGGATGCGGCTTGCGCGATCGATATCGGTCAGCGCAGCGTTTGCCTGCCTGGCGCGCCGGATTGCAGGATGGCGCTTCCGAGGCAGCTCGTGCCGCCTCATAGCCAGTACTCCAGCCTGCGGGCGGCCCATTCCTTGAACCGGTTGCCCAGCGGGCGCTGCTCCCACATTTCCCGGGTGATTTCCACCGAATGGCGCAGGTCTTCGGCAAACGCATCTTCCATCGCAGCGCCGAATTCGTCGCCCAGCACCACCGCGTTGATTTCATAGTTGTGCAGGAAGCTGCGGGTGTCGATATTGGTCGACCCGACCGTCGCCCACACGCCGTCGATCACGGCGGTCTTGGCGTGCAGGACCGTGATTTGCAGCTGATGGATCCTGATGCCGCTGGCCAGCATTTCGCTGTAAAAGGATTGCGCCGCATGGAACACCAGGCCGCTGTCGGTCACTCCGGGCAAAATGATTTTGACGTCGACGCCGCGCCGCATCGTTCAGGGCTTGCAGCATCTGTGCATCCGGCACGAAGTAGGCGCTGGTAATGTGGATGCTGTTCTTGGCCTGCTGGATCGCCAGCACATACGCCTTGTAAATATCGTAATCGCCACCGGGTGCGCTGGCCAGAACCCGCACCAGCTTGTTGCCGGCTTCCTTTAATGGCGGAAAGAAATTGCTGTCAGGCAGATCGGGCGATTGTTGACTGGCCCAGTTGTCCAGGAATACCCACTGCAGTGCGGCGACCGCCGGCCCTTCGATCCTGATATGGGTATCGCGCCAGCCGACCTTGGCATTGCGCCTGGCTTTCGAGCGGAACAGCGAGCTGTTGGCATAAGTGCTGCTGATATTCACGCCGCCAGTGAAGGCGACCATGCCGTCGACCACCAGGATTTTCCGGTGATCGCGATTGTTTGGCTGCCACGGCCCGAGCAGCCGCAGCGGGTTGACCGGATTGAACGCCAGCAGACGGATGCCGGCAGCGCGCATTTTGTCGAAGAAGGCTTGCGGCGTGCCTATCGTGCCGACGCTATCGTAGATCACATTGACTTGCACCCCGGCGCGCTGGCGCTCGATCAGTGCATCCGCAAAACGGATGCCGAGCGCATCCTGGTCGAAGATATAGGTTTCCAGATTGATGTGATCCCTGGCCGTGCTGATCGCCGCTATCATCGCGGCCATGGTCTGCGGGCCGTCGTACAGCAACGTGACCTTGTTGCCGGCGATCAGGGGACTGCCGGTAGCGGCCTCTTCCAGCGCCGCCAGTGCGGCAATATCCACATGCGAATTGCGCCAGCGACTGGCCAGCAGGGATTTCGATTTCGTTGCGCTGAGGGTGCCCTGCGCATTGGTCACCGTCGGGTTTGCCGGCGCTGTCAGCGAACTGCGCAGATACCGCACTTCGGGCAGCGTCGCGCAGGCGGCGGTCAGCAGGCAGAATCCGACCATGCCGACAAAACGGAGCATCGCGTCGATACCAGAATTGCAGCCCATAGGCCTCCGCATTCACGCCGTCGCCGGCGTCTTGATTCAACCGATTGCGCACGCGTGCGCCAGCGCTGATTGGCACTTTATCACTAACCCGATGCCCGGCGCGCTGTTTCGGCGACCAGCAGGTAGCGCACGATGTGCATATCCGGCTGCAGGCGGGCCCGACGCGCGGCAGAACTGTGCATAATACAATCTTCTTCATCCGACCCGGCCGGCAATCCGGTCTTACTTTCACCTCAGTCGCCATGCAGAATTTCGATCCTGAAACCCACATCGGTCCGGTGCCGTCGCCCTGCATCAACGTCTGCCAGATGGACCAAGCCTCCGGCCTGTGCCAGGGCTGCCGCCGCACCATTGCCGAGATCGTCGCCTGGAGCCAGGCCGGCGAAAGCGAGAAGCGCGCGATCTGGCGGAAAATCCAGCGCCGTACAATCCCGTATCCATGCTATCCACGAGACCACAATCCATGACCGTCCAGTTTTGCCAGCACGAACACGCGCCAGCCGGCCCCGCCATCCAATGACGCAGCCGGCGCATATCCGGCAAATGCCGGCGCGGCTGCCTGCCACCATGCAAGTGCTGGAGCGCGGCTGGCTGTCGTCCAACAATATCCTGTTCGGCGGCAGCAGCCCGGCCGCCCTGATCGACAGCGGCTACCAGACGCATGCGGCGCAAACCCTGGCGCTGGTGCAAGCCGGCCTGCAGGGGCGGCCGCTGGAGCGGCTGATCAACACGCATTTGCATTCCGACCATTGCGGCGGCAACGCCGTGCTGCAACAGGCATATCGCTGCCGCACCACGATCCCGGCTTCGGAAGCGCAGAAAGTCGCTGATTGGGACGAGGATGCGCTGAGTTTCGCCGCCACCGGCCAGCAATGCCAGCGCTTCTCGTTCGACGACACGCTATCGCACGGCGACACGCTGACGCTGGGCGACATGGAATGGCAAGTGCTGGGCGCGCCCGGCCACGACCCGCATGCGCTGATCCTGTTCTGCGCCGACGAGCGGATTCTGATTTCGGCCGACGCGCTGTGGCAAAACGGCTTCGGCGTGGTGTTCCCTGAACTGGCCGGCGAATCCGGCTTTGCCGAAGTACGCGCCACGCTGGAACTGATCGCCGCGCTCGACGCCCGGCTGGTGATTCCCGGTCACGGCGCCCCGTTTGCCGGCGTGCGGCAGGCGCTCGACAGCGCGTTTTCGCGGCTCGATTACCTGGCCGCCGATCCGCTGCGCAATGCGCAAAACGCGGTCAAGGTGCTGCTCAAATTCCTGCTGCTGGAGCGGCAGCGCATCGCGCTGGCCGAGCTGCCGCACCTGCTGGCGCAGATGCCGATCGTGCTGGAGGCCAACCGGCGCTTCCTGCGGCAACCGCTGCCGGCCCTGACGCAATGGGCGGTCGCGCAGCTGACCAAGGCCGGCGCGGCGGCGGTTGAAGGCGACCTGCTGGTCAATCGGAATTAAGCGGAAATTCTCATATACTGATGCGGCTGATATCGATTTTCGCAATGAAATAAAGCGAGTTGTCAATATACTCCGCCTTATTCGATGTCATGACGGGGCTCCGGCAGCACCGCCCATTGCGGCTCCTCGAATTCCCCGATGACCGTGATTTCGCAATGGGTCGCATGCTTTTCCAGAATCGCGCGCACGGTTTCGTTGCTGCGGTCGTCCTTCGCATCCCGCTGCGCCTTCGAGTCCCAGTGGGCGATCGCCAGCAACGTATCGGGGGCGCCGATTTTCCGGTGCAGATAGGTGCCGCGCGCGCCGGGCGCGCGCTGGATGATCTCGCTGGCGCATACCCACGCCGCCGCATACTGTTCCACCGTATAACCAGGTTTCATGCGCACTTCGAAGATGAATTTCATGTTCCTGACCTGCCTTTCCGGTTGCGGATGCACTGATCAATGCCGGTGATGCGCGGCCCTGTTCGCCCCGCAATAGCGGATGCATAATCATGCAATGAATAATAACGCTGGAGACAAACCCTATGGAATTCCTGATACCAGAGTCGCTCGAGTCGGCTCGCCTTTGCCTGAGAGTGGTCAAGGATGACGACTGGTCCGCTTTGTACGAGTATTACTCCGATGCGGAATGCATCAAATACACTACACAGCATCCATTGTCGGAGGACGAAAGCCGGCGCACCGTGGGCAGCTTCAGCCGGCATTGGCAGCGGCATGGCTATGGGCCTTACGTCATCGAAGAAAAAGAAACCGGGTCCGTGCTGGGGATCGCAGGCCTTTGGTATCCGAAGGAGTGGCCGGAGCCGGAGATCAAATGGGCCCTGGCCCGAAGACACTGGGGAAACGGATATGCCGGGGAAGCTGCCCGCGCCGTCCAGGCGATGGCGGCACGCCATATGCCGGAACTGCACTTGATCAGCCTGATTCACTGCGAGAATCAAGCTTCGATCAGGTTGGCCATCGCGGTGGGTGCTGCGATGGAACGGGAAATGGAATTTCGCGGCGGAATTTATCACGTGTACCGGCATCCGCACGCGCCTGAAAGCGTCATTGAGGGCGGGGCTTGAGATTTTCCCGGATCGCAATGAACGCCCGCGATCAGCGGAAAAACCGTAGCTGGCGGCCCGGGCAACATCAAAAAAACAGCGGGTATATGCATAAACTATGGCATTTACCTATATTTTTATTGCGCATATATAAAATACACTACGCCGTATATTTAATGCGAAAAGCCCTGCCAGCGCATCGCCCCGGCCGCTGCGCAGCACGCTTTGGCGCAAGCTGCGATAATTACGACTTGCTGTAACTCCTCTCTTCCGTGCGTTTGCAGCCAATCGCACGGAAAGAATCGATCCACTTCACGCGATTGCACACGATGCGCTCTGGCATGTTTTTTGCCGCTACTGCCTACATTTTGTGGGGCATGTTTCCGTTGTATTTCAAGTTGCTGCAAGGCGTTGCCGCGCCGCAGATTCTGATGCACCGGATTATCTGGTCGCTCGCCTTCGTGCTGGCGGCGCTGGCTTGGCGGCGCCAGTGGCAGTGGCTGCGGAAGGTGCTGCGCCAGCCGCGGGTGCTGCTGGGTTTCGGCGTCAGCGCGCTGCTGCTGTCGAGCAACTGGCTGCTGTATATCTGGGCGGTCAATGGCGGCCGGGTGGTCGATGCCAGCCTCGGGTATTTCATCACCCCGCTGGTGAACGTGCTGCTGGGCTATCTGCTGCTGAAGGAAAAGCTGCGGCCGCTGCAGTGGGCCTCCATCGCGCTGGCTGCGGCGGGCGTCGGCTGGCTGACCTGGCAGGGCGGCCAGTTGCCGTGGATCGGCCTGCTGCTGGCCGCCACTTTCGGCACCTACGGCCTGCTGCGCAAGACCGCCGCGCTGGGGCCGCTGGAAGGCTTGACGCTGGAAACCCTGCTGCTGGTGCCGCTGGCGCTGGGCTATCTGGCGCTGCTGAATGCGCAGGATCAGAACACCTTCCACGGCGCGTCCAGCGCGACCCGCTGGCTGCTGGCGGCGTCCGGCCCGATCACCGCCATCCCCTTGCTGCTGTTTGCCGCCGGCGCGCGCCGGATTCCGCTCTCGACCCTCGGCTTCCTGCAGTACATTGCGCCGACGCTGCAACTGCTGCTGGGCGTCTGGCTGTACCGCGAGCCCTTCGGCGGCGCACGCCTGGCCGGCTTCGTCACCATCTGGGCCGCGCTGGCCGTGTATTCGGCCGAAGGCTTGTGGCAGGCGCATCGCAGCCGGCAGCAGCGCAAGATCGGGCAGCCTGCCCTATAGCGAAACCCGCGCCAAAACTAGCGCCCAAAACACCGAATATCGCCCGCGAAAGGCAACGATGGCTTCGAACCATTCCGCTGCCGCTAATCCGGCGCTGACCCTGCTCCGTGTAAGTAATTGATTTCTATATGCATGCCGCGACAAAAATAAGCTGGCTGCGCTCTTGGCGCGGTTAGAACAAATTCACCGTGCATTAAGCAAGCTTTCGATCTCTTCAGCCGGAAGCGGACGACTGAAGTAATATCCCTGCATCTGATCGCAGCCATGTGCACGCAGAAATGCTAATTGCTCGCTGGTCTCGACCCCTTCGGCAATCACTTGTAAATCCATGCTATGGGCCAGCAGGATCACCGCCTTGGCGATCGCCGCATCGACCTTGCTGCTGGTGACATCCACAATAAAGGAGCGGTCAATTTTGAGCGTGTGAATTGGGAACCGCTTCAAGTAACTTAGACTCGAATAGCCGGTACCGAAATCGTCGACCGACAGACTGACACCCATCTCGCTTAGCCGATACAGGGTTTCAATGGCCGCCTCGGCGTTTTCCATAATTATGCTTTCGGTAATCTCCAGCTCCAGCAAGGCCGCACTGCAACCGGTCTCATGCAGGACTTGCGACACCATTTTGACGATATCCTGTTGCCCGAACTGTCGGGCCGACAGGTTCACTGCAATCCGGATAGGCAACCCGGCGCGCTGCCACATGCGGCTCTGGAGACATGCGGTACGCAACACCCATTCTCCAATCGGCACGATTAGACCAGTTTCTTCTGCCACGGGGATGAAATCATTTGGCGGGACCATCGATCCGTCATGCAACTGCCAGCGAATCAACGCTTCGACGCCGACGACCCTGCCGGTGGCGATATCGACTTGCGGCTGGTAGTGGAGGACAAACTCATTCTGCTTAATCGCATGGCGCAAGCGCGCACCCAGTTTCAAGCGCTCACATATGCGCGCATTCAATTCGTCTGCATAGAACTGAAAATTATTGCCTCCGTGCCTCTTCGCCTGATACATGGCCATGTCGGCGTTTTGCAGCAAGCTGGAGCCAACTTGCCCATCCTTCGGATAGAGGCTAATCCCGATGCTGCCGTGCGGATAGAGTTCCTGCCCCATGATGACAATCGGCTCGGCCAGCGCCAGAAGTGCTTGCTGAGCCAGGCGCGCAACATCTTCCTCGTGCCCGACATCGGCCAGAATCACCACAAATTCATCGCCCCCCAGGCGCGCCACGGTATCGCCATCTCGGGTATTGCGACTTAGCCGTCGGCCGCATTCAATGATCATTTGATCTCCGGCATCATGGCCCAGACTATCGTTGATATCCTTGAAGTGATCCAGATCGATTAACATTACCGCGACATGCCTTCCCGCTCGATGGGCATACACAATCGCCTGCGACAACCGATCCTGCAGCAACATGCGGTTAGGCAGGTTAGTTAGTGCATCGTGGCACGCCGAATGCCGCAACTCTTCTTCCATCCTCTTGCGCGGTGATATGTCTTCCACCGCAACAATGAAATAGCCTAATCTTCCCTGTGTGTCGGATGCTAGTGATACCGAAACTGCGACCCAGACATAATTTCCATCCTTGCACCGATACCGCTTGTGGCTGGAGTAATCTTTGATTTCTCCACGCACCGTACGCGCAATCGACTCCCGCGTCGCATCCAGATCATCCGGATGCAGTATCTCGAATACCGTCAGCTGTAACAGTTCTTCCTCGCCATATCCGGTGATTTCCAACAGTTTACGGTTGGCGCGCGTCCAGCGACCGTCGATCGTGGCATGCGCCAAGCCGACCGCCGCCAGATTAAATGTGGCACTGAAGCGCTCTTCACTGTCGCGTAAGGCGGCCTGCGCCTGCAGTCGCTCGGTCAGGTCCTTGGCAAGCACGACCAGTGTATGTCGGCCCGCCGGTTGCAATGCCTGCAGATTGACTTCGACCGACAGATGGGAACCATCCTTGTGCCTTAGCAGAGTCTTTGTAAACGCACGCTTATCGACGCTGCAGATGATCTCATCGTAGTATTCCGCCAACCTCTTCTTGCTGACCCCGATCCGGGTTTCATGAGGGCTCAGCTTCAGCATTTCGTCGCGGCTGTAGCCGAGCATGTCGCATGCGGTTTCATTGACATCCACGATGCGCATATCGGCACGGTCAATCACGTATACGGCGTCGGTGGAGCGCTCCATGCCAAGTCGGAATTGCTTCCATTCTTCTTCCGCGCGCATGCGCTGCGTGATGTCTTGCGCAACCAGCAACCACAGGCTTTCGCCTTCCAGTACAGTCTCTGAAATGGTAAATTCAATATGGCGCAACCCTGTCGCTATGGGCAAGGCCAGAATCAGCTTTTGCGCGACGAATGTCGGTGTAATGTTTTTCAACAGTTGTGGATACTGCACCAGGTTATGCCAGTGCTGACCCAGCACGGTGCTTGCATCGGACTCTATCCCGCATATTTGGCACATGACGTCGTTAATCGAACGCACACGCTGCTCGGCATCGAGTACCATCACTCCCGACGGCATCGTAGCGATGATCTGCTCGGCGAAATTCTTGTGCTGCAAGATGGTCTGGCGATCGATCTCGAAATAGGATTCGAGCGCCAAACCCATATCCAGGAACACGATCTTCAGCAATGCGTCAAATGTCGAGAGAAACTCTTCCGGGTGCCGCTCCAGCAATTCCCATATTACCGGCGCCATGGCGGACAGGTACTTCCGATAGGCACCGATATACCACTTCGCTTCGAGTCCGATATGCCGATGCACGACCCCGACCCGCACGCGATCATGAATATAGTCCTGATCGTACTTGCCTTCGGTAAGCTGGTTGAAATAGCGATCATGTGCGTGCCTCAAGTGGCTGACCGCCTCGGCGGTTGGCAGGAGCTTCCTGAGCGCCGGAAACGTGAGCAGATGGCTGTAAAAATTATCCGCATATCCATGATGCCGCTGTGAGATTAGCGGATGGATGTGGCGCAACAGGTCGGCATCGTCTTGGTTAAATTCCAGGAATGACTTACGCTGTGCGACTTCATCCTGTGTCAATCCGATTTTTTCGGTAATGACTTGAACTGTTTCATCTAGATTTCGCATGCCGAATCTCTGTCTATAATAGCCACGAAACGGGCTATCCAATAATCCACCGTGAAGCTATTGCGACGGCGCTGGCTCACAATCACGTCCGTCATGCCACAAGCAAGGCGATTAGGGAGTGCCCTACGCCCGCATCCTGGTTGGTGGCGAGTGATCGGAGCGACTCGAACTGTTCCCATTCGTCGCTACGCTCGCCAGTGCAGCTGTGGCGTGGCGCGAGCCGTGACCGTGTGTAGCGTTGCTGCCGGCGCCGGCGCCGTCGCTTGTCGCTTCCGGCTTTTTACCGTCAGCAACCAACCGGATGAATTCTTCTTGCCCTGCGCGATACTTGTCGCGCGCAGACTGAATCGCATTAAATATCTCTTTGCTTTTCGGTGTCGACAGCAATCTGTCAAGTTGTCCGAGATTTTCGTCAATATTCTTCCTCGCTGACGCAATCGCGTTCAACTCCTCTTTGATGCCTGCTTCATATTATTGATTCGGCAGAGTCAACATTGCAGTATTGAAATATAATCCCACATTCTATTTTTAATGGCAATATAATTCATATTATGGGCGGTGAAAAGGGCTATAGATATCTTTTCTAGATGATTAATATGCATTATTTTGCTATTTTGTATTTGAGATACAGATGCATTTCAGATAGGAATGCATATCTGTTTGGATAGCGTTAGCGCCAATTCGATGTACATGCCGTTTAATGGTTCTGCCTCAAAAAATCAAAAATAAAGCACGCGTGCGGCGTGTGACGTTGCGCAGGTACGATTTTTCCGGTTTCATGCGCTGACTGCCTGGCATTGAGCAGAAGACGCACAATTCTGTCGGTAAGAAATAAGAAGGCCTCACCGTCGGCGCCAGGAACAAGCTCGTGCATTAAACTTTAGTGAGAGGGGTGGTAACGTGTTCAAATGCATTTTTGCGTGTTGCACCGCCCATTAACACTACGCTGATTGCCAACACATTGCCTGCTTAAGGCCAGCCTTAAAAACCTACCCATTGTTT
>NZ_AVCC01000021.1 GCF_000622895.1 Herminiimonas sp. CN | reverse complement strand
AAGCGATCGACACCATGCGGATCGTTGCGTAGCGGGCTACTGCAGCTTCGTATTCTTTTTTGGCTTCGTCGAGTTGGAGTTTCATCAGGGCATCGATGCCTTCGCCCACCGGCTGATACGTCGGTCGGATTTTCTCCACCACCAGCCGGCCGGCTGCGTTCACGTCATTGGCGCGCAAGGCGGCTATGGTCGGAAGCAAGCCTTCTTGCACGAATCTGGCGCGATCCTCGGCAAATTTCTTGGCGAGGGTCACTTCCTCAGCGGTTTGGGTGGTGGCCATGAAGGCTTCCCATACTTTGCCGATGTGGGCGATATTGGCCTCGATCTTGGCAGTTTGCTTCGCGATGAACTCGGGGGTCGGGGTCACCAGCGAGACGGCAATCGCCAGGCGGTTCTCCAGCAAATCGCTCTGGATGTCGGCAATCTGGCCCGCGGCTACGGTGCGGTTTTCGTATACCGACTTCAGCGCGTCGTTGGACTGGCCGATGCCGGACAGACCCACGCTGCCAATGGCAATCAGCAGCGCGGACATGATGCCAATCAGGGTGATCAGGCGGGTCGATATTTTGAAATTGTTCATACTGGTTGTCTTTATAATATTTAGTTGATACTTTAGTGAATACGCTGTCGCGCTGTCCCGGCGCTGCATGCCATTTCCGTGCCGGACATCAGTCTGCCGATATCGACCAGAATCAGCATCCGGTCATCCAGCGTGCCCAGGCCGATCAGATAGTCGGTATCGAGCGTTCCACCGATCTCCGGCGCCGGTTTCATCTGCGCCGCCGTCAGCGTGATCACATCCGACACGCGATCGACCACCATGCCGACGGTGCGGCCGGCAATGTTGAGGATGATGACCACCGTGAACTGGTCGTAAGCGGGAGCGCCGAGGCTGAATTTGATGCGCATGTCGAGGATCGGCACGATGACGCCGCGCAGATTGACGACACCCTTGATGAAGTCGGGGCTGTTGGCGATGCGGGTCACCGCATCGTAGCCGCGCAACTCCTGGACTTTCTGGATATCGATCCCGTATTCTTCCTGGCCCAGGGTGAAGACGAGAAATTCCAGGGCCGCGCCAGAGGGACGTAGCGACACTACCGGGGGAGGGCGTTGCGTCCGATAACATTGCGGATCCAGAAACGCAGTATTGGTACTGATATTGACAGTCATTGCGGTCCCCAAAAATTTTTTCCAATGGTTTTGGATATCATTACGTTATCTTTTTATTGACCTACATCAACAAAATTATTTCAGGCTCATGCTACATCAAAAAATTATTTAATGAAAAAAATATTTCTGATGGAAATTTATATTTTGCTTGCTGCCGCCTGATCCGCCCAACTCGTCACAGGCCTTACGAATTGCTCCTGAATGGCATGGTATTCGCATCGATATTGCGCGCAATCGGCAATGGCTTGGCTATGCCGATCCGAAGTGTTAAACGCCACGCACCGCGCCGTCATGCCGAGTGCCGGAGTCGGATAGTTATGCCCGCGCTCGCACGAGGTTGCGCCAATAGCGACTGCCGAAACGGCAGACAGCCCGGAGATGTGTGCGCTTGTTGGTTATCCGCGTGAGACTCCGAACATGACACTCAAGCTCGCCGGCTGCCACGATCGTGAAAACGCCGTAGCCTGGGATTCCTCGTATCGCTGCCTTTAGCGACTTGAAGCAAACTACCGTATTGCCGAAGAGTGTCTTCCGCAAACAACGTGCCGGTGGCAGGCTCTCAAGCAGTGCCGGATCGGTGCTGCAGGTGGCGTAAAATAGGCCTTTTGCGCTATCGACCAGCATCAGCTGGCGCACCATTGACAATACTTCGTATCCGATAGGTAACTCCATGAACCCTGCATCGCCCGATATAGAAATTTCAGAACAGCTGATCCGCCGCTTCGATACTTTAGGTCCGCGATATACCTCGTATCCGACCGCCGATCGCTTCCATGCCGAATTCAATGCGCAGTCCTACGATGCGCAGCTGGAGCAGCGCGCCGCCAACACCGGCAGCAACCCGCCGCTGTCGGTGTATGTGCACATTCCGTTTTGCGAGTCGCTGTGCTATTTCTGCGCGTGCAACAAGATCATCACCAAGGAACACGGCCGGGCGGCCGAATACCTGCGCTATCTGGAGCGGGAGATGGCGCTGGTGGCGGCCCGCATCGGCCCCGACCGGCAGACCGCGCAACTGCATTTCGGCGGCGGCACGCCGACCTTCCTGAGCCCGGACGAATTGCGCCAGCTGATGCAGATGCTGCGCCGCCATTTCGATTTCCTGCCGGATGCCGAACTCGGGATCGAGATCGATCCGCGCACCGTCAACGACGACACCATGGCGCTGCTGGCCGAACTGGGTTTCAACCGCACCAGCTTCGGGGTGCAGGATTTCGACCCGGCGGTGCAGCAGGCGGTGAACCGGATCCAGCCGCTCGCGATGGTCGAGAAGGCCGTCAGCGCCAGCCGCAAGGCCGGCTTCGTGTCGGTCAACGCCGATCTGATCTACGGCCTGCCGAAGCAGTCGCTGGAGAGCTTCGACCATACCCTCGACAGCATCATCGCGCTGTCGCCGGACCGCATCGCGCTCTACAACTACGCGCATTTGCCGAGCCGCTTCAAGGCCCAGCGCCTGATCGTCGGCAGCGACCTGCCTTCGGCCGAGGAGCGGCTGCAGATTTTCCTGCTGTCGATGCGCCGCCTGCTGGACGCCGGCTACGTGTATATCGGCCTCGATCATTTCTCCAAGCCGGGCGACGAGCTGAACCTGGCGCGGCTGGACAAGAGCCTGCACCGCAATTTCCAGGGCTACACCACGCGCGCCGACTGCGACCTGGTCGGCCTGGGCGTGTCGGCCATCAGCAAGGTCGGCCACTCCTACAGCCAGGCGGTGCGCACCGTGAATGCGTACTACGAGTGCATCGACCGCGGCGTGCTGCCGATTGACCGCGGCTATGCGCTGTCGATGGACGACGTGCTGCGGCGCCAGGTGATCATGGAGTTGATGTGCAGCGGGCCGGTCGATTTCGCCGCCATCAACCGCGCCTACGGCATCGATTTCGTGACCTACTTTGCGCCCGAGCTGGGCTTGCTGGGCCAGTACCAGGAAGCCGGCCTGATCACGGTCGATGCCGACAGCATCCAGGTGACGCCCAAGGGTCGGCTGTTCGTGCGCGCAGTCGGCATGGTGTTCGACAAGTACCTGAGCCAGGCCACCACCTCGAAATTCTCCAAGCTGATCTGACAATAACTGGAGTATGCATTAAATGCCTGCCATTGCCTCATACATAATGCGCGGCAGTTAAAAATACCATGGTTGGTATATGGCAACGTCGGAAAACAAAAAAGCGCCTGTCCGGCGCTTTTTATTGGGTGGCGGCAGAGTCAGGCCGCCAGCGCCTTGTCCAGCAACTGGTGCAGTTCGGCAAAGTCGGGCTCGCCGACGTAGCGCTTCAGGATGTTGCCCTTCTTGTCGATGACGAAGGTGGTCGGGGTCAGCTTGATGTCGCCGAAGGCCTTGGCCAGCGCGCCGTCGGCATCGAGCGCGACCTTGAACGGCAGGCTGCGGGTCTGGGCGTAGTTCAGCACGTAGTTCGGCGGATCGTAGCTCATCGCAACGGCCAGAAATTCCAGCCCCTTGCCCTGGAACTTGTTGTAGGTCTTGACCATCTCCGGCATTTCCTTGACGCAGGTAGTGCAGGAGGTGGCCCAGAAATTGACCATCACCACCTTGCCGCGCAGGCTTTGGGAAGTGATTTTCTCGCCGGAAAGGCTGGTGTAGGTGACTTCCGGCGCCGGCGTGCCGCAGCCGGCCAGCGCGACCGCCAGCAGCGCCGCCAAGGCCAGGGCGCCTAAGCGGGAAAATTTGTTGTCAGGAGATGCCATCGGGTATGTATCCGGTGTGATTGGTGAGTTACCTAATTATAGCGATTCGGCAGCCAGCCTTGCCGCCGGCTGCCGCAGCCATCAGTTTGCAGCTTCCTGCGCCGCCGACAGCGAGCGCAGTTCGTCTTCGCTGATGTATTCGAACACCTTCACCACCCTCTGCACGCCGGCCACGCCGCTGGCGATATTGCCGGCGCGCTCGCCTTCGCGCTGGGTAACGCGCCCCAGCAGATAGACGTTGCCGCGCTCGGTCACCACCTTGACCGAATTCGCATACATGTCCTGGGCGTCGACGAAGGAGGCCTTGATCTTGCCGGTGATCAGGGTGTCGTTCGAGCGCGAGGTAAAGCTGGTCGGGCCGGCGATCTCCAGCTCGTTGACCACCGCCTTGACGCCTTCGATCGCTTGCGCTTCGCGTTCGACTGCCGCCTTCGTCTGGGCATCGCGCACTTCGCCGGTGAGCAGCACCCGGCGGTTGAAGCTGGTGACGTTGACATGGCCGGCATCGCCGATCAGGTTCGGAATCCGGGTTTCGCCCTTGACCACGATCGCCTTGTCTTCGGTTTGCGCTCCCAGCGTGCGCCGGTCGGTCGCCGCCAGCGTCCCCATCACCGCACCGCCGACCACCATGCCGACGCAGCCCTGCAAGCTCGCCAGCACGCTGACGCACAAGATTGCAGTAGCCAGCGGGCGCTTCCATTGTTGCCAACGCATTTGCACATACTGCCGTTCAATCATTACCATCCCCCCCAAATAGTGCAACGTCGATGCCGTCGCACAAACAATGAATCGTCAACAGATGCACTTCCTGGATCCGCGCGGTACGGTCGTGCGGCACGCAGATATGCACGTCCGCATCGGTGATCTGCTTGCCGATGGCGCCGCCGCCCTTGCCGGTCAATGCCACCACCCGCATGTCGCGCTCCAGCGCGGCCTCGATCGCGGCTATCACATTGGCCGAATTGCCCGAGGTCGAAATCGCCAGCAAGACGTCGCCGGATTGCCCGAAAGCCTGCACCTGCTTGGCATAGATGTCGCGGTAGCCGTAATCGTTCCCCACCGCAGTCAAAATAGAACTGTCGGTGGTCAGCGCCAGCGCCGGCAGGGGCAACCGTTCGCGCTCGAAACGGCCGACCAGTTCGGCGGCGAAATGCTGGCAATCGGCCGCCGAGCCGCCATTGCCGCAGGCCAGGATCTTGTTGCCGTTGGACAGCGCCATGAACATCAGCTCGACCGCTTGCGCAATCGGCTCGGCCAGCTGATTCGCGGCCTGCATCTTGAGCTCGGCGCTTTCGTGGAAGTGGCCGAGAATTCGTTGGTTTGTCATCATGTCGGAGATTATAGAGCAGTGGTCGAAATGGGATCAGGTGTCGATCGCGTTGCGCAGCCATTCCAGGTGATCGCCATCGATCGCGATCACGTCGAAGCGGCAAGCCGGCGGCATCCGGTAGCGCTGCAAATAGATCTGCGCGGCGACGATCAGGCGCGCCTGCTTGCTGCGGGTCACGCTGGCCGCAGCGCCGCCGTGGCGCAGATTGGCGCGCCGGCGCACTTCGACAAACACCAGCGCCTTGTCGTCCTGCATGACGAGGTCGATTTCGCCGCCCCTGCAACGGAAATTGCGCTGCAACAGCACCAGTCCCTGCGCGCTCAGGTACGCCAGCGCGGCATCCTCGCCGGCCTGTCCGGTGATTTGCCGCGCGGTCCGGCGCTCGGCGCCAAGCAGTCGCGGCAGTGCATCGAACAGGCCCATGCTGCTAGCGCGTGCCCGGCAACAGCAGTATCGCCCCATCCTGATACACCGCCGGCAGCGCAATGCGCTCGATGCTGGCTTGGCCGTGGCCGAAAGCCACCGCCAGCCGGCCGGTTACGCCGTCGATCTCAAATTGGTCGTGGCCGGCGGCGATTTCGCGGGCGACCCGGTAGGCGTCGATGCCCAGCGCGTACAGGCGCTCCAGATCCGGATTATTTCTGCGGTCGGCATCGGCGATCAGGCGCGGGTAAGCCATCACGGCCGGGTGATCCGGCTGCAACTGCCACGGCATGTCCACCAGATGCAGCCCTTCGAGCAGCGGATCGGCATCGCTGCCGGCGCGGACGAAAGGATTCAGTTGCGAGGTGCCGTAGAGCGGAATTTCGGTGCCGATGGCCTGCCGCAGTTGCCGGGTCAGGCCGGCATCCATTGACACCAACAGCAGCGCCGGCGCTGCGCTGCTCTGCAGCCGAGTGCGCAGTTGGTCCAGGCCGTTCGCGCTCAGGTAGCCGCCGGCCAGTCCCAGCTCCACTGATTGCGACGCCAGGCCCAGGCGCTGCCACTCGGCCGCAAACGCTTGGGCGGCACGGCGTTGCCAGGCGATATTCGTGCTGACCACGAAGGCGCTTGCGCCCGGATGTTCGCCGCTGGCCCAGCGCGCGACCTGGCGCGCCTCATCCTCGACCGACAGGCCCATCGCCAGCATGTTCGGCGGCAACTCCACTGCCGGCAGCGGCTGGTTCAGCACGATGGCGGGAATCCGTACCGCGCCGCTGCGTGCAACTGCCGCTACGCTGCCGCGCGACAACGGACCGACGATCACGTCGTGGCCGGCTTGCGCATCATTGTAGGCCGACAGGGTCTGCGGCGCAGCATCGTCGGTCCCGATCACGCTGACGCTGACGTCCTCCCGGTCGCGCTCGTAGGCGGCCATGAAGCCGGCGCGCACCGCATCGGCCGCTTTTCCCAGAGTTTCTGAGCGCAGCGGCAGCAGCAGCGCAATACGTACCGGCATCCGCATCGACAGCGTTTTTTCCAGACGCAGGATGGTTATTTCCGGCGTAGCCACGCTGCTGGTTTCGGCGCTGGAGACGAGCGGTGCCGGCAACGGCTCGGGCCGCATGGCCGGCTTGACCGCCGCCGCTGACGCAGTTGTATTTGGCGTCACAGGCGCGCACAATGCAGGCGCTACGCGGCAGTCGTTGAAAACCGGGTCCAGGCTGACACTGCTGCAACCCGCCAGCGCACCGCACAACAACAGCGTTTTTATCCATTTGTACGACATCGGCCACTCCTAATGAATCCTGCTCCCCCTAATGCCCTGGTCGCCCTGCCACTGATGGATGAAGTGGCGCGCCAAACGTATCCTGCGGCCACATTATATGTGCTGGCTACGCCGATCGGAAACTTCGCCGACATCACGCTGCGCGCGCTGCACGCGCTGGCGCTGGTGGATGCGGTGGCCTGCGAGGATACCCGCAACACCGGCCACCTGCTGAGCCACTACGGCTTGTCGAAGCACCTGATCGCCGCCCACCAGCACAACGAGCGCGCAGTCGCCGAGAAGCTGATTGCCCGGCTGCAGGCCGGCGAGCGCATCGCGCTGGTGTCGGACGCCGGCACCCCGGCCGTCTCCGACCCCGGCGCGCGCATCGTCGATGCGGTGCGCGCGGCCGGTTTGCGGGTGCTGCCCTTGCCCGGCCCGTCGGCCGCCATCGCGGCGCTGTCGGCCAGCGGCCTAGTATGCGACCAGTTCCATTTCGTCGGCTTTTTGCCGGCCAGGGCCAGCGCCCGGGCGCTGGCCCTGCAACAGCTGCGCGCGGCTGCTGCGACCCTGATTTTTTACGAGGCGCCGCACCGCATCAATGAAACGGTCGATGCGCTGGCAGCGGCATTCTGCCCCCGGCGCCAGATCGTATTTGCGCGCGAATTGACCAAATTGTTCGAGGAAATCCATCGCTGCCCTTTGTCCGACGCCGCTGCCTGGGTAGCGGCCGACACGCATCGCCAGAAAGGCGAGTACGTGCTGCTGCTGGAGGGCGCGCCGCCAGCAGCTGACGAGGATGACGCCGAGGCCGAACGCGTGCTGCGCATCCTGCTGGCCGAATGCCCGCTGAAGCAAGCCGCAGCGCTGGCCGCGCAGATCACCGGACACAAGAAGAACGCACTGTACGAACGGGCGTTGCGCCTCAAGGCAGAATCGGAGCAGACTCCAATAAACTAATTTTCACTGGAGTATAGTTAATAAATACACCATTCACGCTGTATTTTAATGATTTATTTAAAATACGACTGCCAGTATATTTTATTTTTTTGAAAATGCAGAATAGCGGATAGCAAGTTCTTTCACAGGAAATTGGCATGAACCATCGTTTGACCAAGGATGAATTTAACGCACTCGGGCAAATCAGCAAAAATCCCAGGTCGGCCCGCAGCAGCGCGTGCGTGGCAAGAAACGCCAAGCGTCTGGCTGGCTTGAAATACCTTGCGTACGGCAAGGACAACAGCCTGACGCTGACCGAAAAGGGCCAGCAAACGCTGTTTATCCAGAGCTGCATCGACGGCCTGCGCGCAGTAGCGGCAGATCCGCTGGCAAAACTGGAGGCCGGGGTCGTCACCTTCCTCGGCAAAAAAGGCTACATCAGCGCTGCACTACCGGACCGGTTCGACATCACGCCGCGCGGGCGGGAGTGCCTGGCCGACATCGACGCCACCGGCGCGCAAGATTAACGCTAACGCTGCACGATGAACGGCAGCGCGGCGCCCGAGGACTGCACTTTTTGCGCGGCCTGCTGCGCCGCGCCGCGGTTCGCGTACGGGCCGCTGTACAGGCGGTACAGCGCGCCTGCCTGGACTACCGCGATCGGCTGCAGGGTATCGGACCAGCTCTGCGCCAGCTGATCGCGCATCGATTGTGCGTTATACGCCTGGCCGTAAGCGCCCAGCTGCAGGTAAAAACCGCTGTCAGCGCCATGCGCGCCGGCTGCCGGCTGCGCCGCCATGGCCGGCAGCAACGGTGCGGCAGGTGCGGGCACTGCCGCCAGTTGCTGTTTCTCGCTCCGGATGCGGGCGATATCGGCCGGCAGCAGGCGCTCGATTTCCAGTTCGCCGCTACCCTTGCCCAAATAGCCCAGTTTCAGCGCCGCAGTGTACGACAGGTCCATGATGCGGCTGGAATGGAACGGGCCGCGGTCGTTGATGCGCACGATCACCTGCTTGCCGTTGAGCAGGTTGGTGACCCGCGCATAGGACGGAATCGGTAGGGTCGGATGGGCGGCGGTCATCTTGTACATGTCGTACAGTTCGCCGGACGAGGTTTTCTGGCCATGGAATTTCTTGCCGTACCAACTGCCGATGCCGCGCTGGCGCAGCGGGACTTCCGCGGTAACCGGCGTATAAGTCTGGCCGAACACCGTATACGGCCGGTTGGCACGGGCCAAATACGGCTCGACTTTCGGCTCGGCGTCGGGTATCGCATCCAGATCGTCCGGCGGATTGTCGCCCGGGCCGTCGTCCTTGTAATAGCCGCCGCGGCCGGAGCCGGCCGCCGGCAGCGCCGGCGCAGCCTGCTTCGAGCGGACGGACTTGGCGGCAACGCCCTGGTCGGCGGCCGGCGCAGCCGTCTTCGGCATGCTGCTGCAACCCCACAGCAGGGTTGCCGCCAACAGTAGCGCGCCAGATTTGAGGTGCGCCAGACTAGCTTGGAAAGATTTGATCTGCATCGGATGCTCCGCTAGGGGCCGGCGATGATGCCCGCACGGCCGGTTTTGAAGATTTCTATGCAAATACATACCGCATATTGTATTTTTATATTGTGCATATAATACCTGCAGAAAAGCAGGTATTTCTAGCCATACCCGTCAAAAATCCATTAAATAGGGATTCCGCCGGAAGCCGGCTAGGTTTGAATCAGCTTGCGATGGCGCTGGATGCTCATCAGGATGCCGGCGCCCAGCCCTAGCGTCACCAGCGCGGTGCCGCCGTAACTCATCATGGGCAGCGGCACCCCCACCACCGGCAGGATGCCACTGACCATGCCCATGTTGACGAACGCATAGGTGAAGAAGATCAGCGTGATTGCCCCCGCCAGCAGACGCGAGAACAGGGTCGGCGCATTGGCTGCGATCATCAGGCCGCGGATCACCAGCAATGAATACAGGCTGAGCAGGAAGGCATTGCCGATCAGTCCGAATTCTTCGGAAAAGACTGCAAAGATGAAATCGGTGGTGCGCTCCGGGATGAATTCCAGATGCGACTGGGTGCCATGCAGCCAGCCCTTGCCGATGACGCCGCCGGAGCCGACCGCAATGGTCGACTGGATGATGTGAAAGCCCTTGCCCAGCGGGTCGAGAGTCGGATCGATCAGCATCATCACGCGCGCGCGCTGATAGTCGTGCATCAGGGTCCAGACCACCGGCAGGCTGGCGCCAACCGTCAGCACCAGACCCAGCAGCACCTTCCACGACAGCCCGGCCAGGAAAATCACGTAGAACCCGGCCGCCAGCACCAGCACCGCAGTGCCCAGATCGGGCTGCTTCATGATCAGGCCGACCGGCACCAGCAGCAGCAGGCCGGCGATCAGGAACTCCTTCCAGCGGATCATGCCTTCGCGCCGCTGAAAGAACCAGGCCAGCATCAGCGGCATCGCAATCTTCATGATTTCGGACGGCTGGATCACCACGCCGAGATCGATCCAGCGCCGCGAACCCTTCTTGACCATGCCGAACAGGGCGACCGCCAGCAGCAAGCTGATGCCCAGCGCATACACCGGCACGGCAAAACGCATCAGCGTTTGCGGCGGGATGTTGGCGGCGACCCACAACACGCCGAACGCGATCACGATATTGCGCAGATGGTCCTCGATCCGGCCCGGAAAATCGATGCCGGCCGAATACACGGTAACGATCCCGGTCGCCAGAATCAGGAACATGATCAGCGCCAGCGGCCCGTCGAATACGTTCAGGAAGGGCTTGACGACCTGCCACGGGTGGCGCTTCTCAAGCATGATGCGTGGACGGCAACTGCCGCGGTGTACGGATGAACATGGTTAATCCTGTGTCAGGTTGGGGTTTGGCGCAGGCGGGCTCCGCTCGGCGCTGTTGCCGCCGGCAGCAGGATTCGCCTTGTCTTCCGGCCGCTTGCCCAGCAGATAATAATCGAGCGCCTTTCTGACGATCGGCGCCGCCGCGGCAGCCCCGAAACCGCCGTTCTCGACGATCACGGCAATCGCAATGCGCGGCTTGTCGGCCGGTGCAAAAGCCGTATACAGTGCGTGATCGAGCAAATGCGCAGCCATCTTCCGGGCATCGTACTTCTCGTTTTTCTTGATGCCGACCACCTGCGCGGTGCCGGTCTTGCCACCGGATTCATAGCCGGCATTGGCGAACGCCCGCGACGATGTGCCCTCGTGCGTGACGCCGACCATGGCCTTTTTGATGAAGTCGATATTCTTCTGCGCCAGCGTGATCCGGTAGCTCTCCTTGGGCACCGTCAGGGTGCGCGCGCGGGTGTCCGCATTCTCCATCATCTTCACCAGGTGCGGCTTCATCACCACGCCATTGTTGGCCAGGTTGGCCACTGCGTGCGCCAGCTGCAAAATGGTAAAGGCGTTATATCCCTGGCCGATGCCGAGCGAAATCGTTTCGCCCGCATACCATTTTTGTTGCGCCGGCTTCTTGTAGGCAGTGCGCTTCCACGCGGTGGACGGCAGCAGGCCGGTGCGCTCGTGCTCCAGATCGATTCCGGTCAGCTGGCCAAAACCGAACGGCTTCATGAAGTCATGCATCGTATCCACGCCGAGGTCGTTGGCCAGCATGTAGTAATAAGTGTCGCACGATTGCACGATCGATTTGTACATATCCACCCGGCCGTGCCCGCCCTCCTTGTCGTCGCGGAACTGATGGTTGCCCAGGACGAAAAACCCGGGATCGGCAATCGCGGCCTCCGGCGTGCGCTTGCCCAGTTCCAGTGCAGCCAGCGCCATGAACGGCTTGTAGGTCGAACCCGGCGGATAGGTGCCGGTCAGCGGACGGTTCAGCAGCGGCCGTTCGGGCGAATTGTTCAACTCGTCCCAGCTTTGCTGATCGATGCCTTCCACGAACAGGTTCGGGTCGAACGAGGGCTGCGACACGAAAGCCAGCACGTCGCCGGTTTCCGGCTCGATTGCCACCAGCGCGCCGAGCCGGTCGCCGAATGCTTCCTCGACGATTTTCTGCAATTCCATGTCGATCGACAAGATCAGATTATTGCCGGGCACCGCCGCCGTTCTGGAGAGCGAGCGCACCGCCCTGCCGCTGGCGGTGATTTCGACCTCTTCATAGCCGGTCTTGCCGTGCAACACTTTTTCGTAGCTTTTTTCCAGCCCATCCTTGCCGATGTAACTGGTGCCGTTGTAGTTGGCGGCGTCATCCGAATCATCGATGATCTCGGCATCCTTCTGGCTGATGCGGCCGATGTAGCCGATCACGTGCGCGGCCGATGCGCTCAAAGGGTACTGCCGGAACAGCCGGGCCTGGATATCGACGCCTGGAAAGCGGTAGCGCTGCGCGGTGAAGCGGGCCACTTCTTCGTCGGTAAGACGGGTGCGGATCGGCAAGCTTTCAAATTTCTTCGATTCGTCCAGCAGTTTCCTGAACCGCTTACGGTCCCGGGCCTGAATATCGACCAGCGTCGCCAACTCGTCGATCACGTCGTCAAGCTTGCGGTCGAGCTTGGAAGTCGTGATTTCCAGCGTGTACGCGGAATAATTGCGCGCCAGCACGGCACCATTGCGGTCCAGGATCAAGCCGCGGTTCGGCACCACCGGGACGATCGAGATCCGGTTGTTTTCAGCCCGCGCCGCGTAATCGTCGTGCTTGTAGACCTGCAGCCAGACGAAGCGCGACAGCAACAGCGCAAAGCAGACGAACACGAAGATGCCCGCCACCGTCAGCCGCAGCCGAAAAAAATGCAATTCGCGTTCGGTATTCTTGAATTCAGTCATGCGTGTTCCGGTACGGGAATCCGAGCGGCAAGGCGGTTCGCGCACATATCCAGCCCAGCCTCACAGCGGCCGCGTGTCGTCCCGGTCGATGGCCCGCCGCTGCGGCGCCAGCAACAGCCATGTCGCCAGCGGCCACAAGGCGGCTGAAACAAAGCTTTCCAGGAAAAACGTCCAGCCCGGCAGCTTACCGCTGACCAGCAGTTGCACCGTCATCTGCACCAGTTGCGTCATCAGCAACAGCGGCAGGATGTACCAGATTTGCGACACGGTCGGAAACCACAGCACGCGGCGGTGCAGCGTAATGGCAAAATACGACAGCAAGGTGTAAGCCAGCGCATCTTCCCCCAGCAGGGCGGCGTCGTGCACGTCCATCAGCAAACCCATCAGGAAGGCGACCCCGATCCCCACCCGGCGCGGCTGGTGGATACTCCAGAACACCAATACCAGCGCGACGAAATCGGGCACGCCGATCCAGCCGCCCAGCGGCTGCAGATTCAGCAGGAAAGCACCGATCAGGCTGAGAACAATGAAGCCGGGGCTGGCCGGCAGCAGGATGTAATGGGGGCGGTTCATGGTCATCGCGCACGCTCCGGTGATTTCGGCGCAACAGCGGCGCCGGCGGCTTTCTTGGCAGTTTCAGCCGCCTTGTCTGGCTTGCCCTGTAGGTTTTTCTGGCCATGCTTGCCATTGTTCGGGTTCGCCGCCGGCGGCGCATAGATCGACGGCGTGGCTTGCGCCAGCAGGATCAGGAACTGCTTGTTGCGGTTGATGCCGGCCAGCGGCTGGCAGGTCACGCGGTCGAATGCATCGTTCGATTTGCTCTCGACCTGCACCACCTGCGCCACCGCCAGACCGGCCGGATAGATGCCGTCGATGCCGGAAGTCGTCAGCATGTCGCCCTTGCGGATGTCGGCATTGGTTGCAATGAAGCGCAAATCCAGCAGCCCGGACTGACCGCGGCCATACGCAACGCTGCGCAAGCCATTACGCACATTCATCACTGGAATGGCTTGATCGCGGTCGGTCAACAAGGTGATTTCCGAAGTAAACGGGAACACCCGCGTGACCTGGCCGACCACGCCCGCATCATCAATCACCGGTTGCCCGGCCGCTACGCCGTGCTGCGCGCCCCGGTTCATCACGATCTTGCGGCTGTAGGCGTCGCGCGCGTCGTACAGGATTTCGGCCAGCACCGACTGCACCGGAAGGCGCTCGCCGGCCGCCAGCAACTTGCGCAACTGGGCATTCTCCGCCATTAGCTGGTTTGATTGCTGGATGGTCTGGGAGTTCTGGATTTGCTGCAGCCGCAAGCCTTTGACTTCACTTTGCAGCGTCGCAACCGAGGAAAAATAATCGCCGACCCGGTACGCGGCATCGCGCGGCATCAGTGCCACCATCTGCAACGGATACAGCACAGTGCCGACTACCTGGCGAATCAGGCCGAGCGAGCGCAGGTGCGAATCAACCACCAGAAAAACGATCGCGAGCAAGGCAAAAAATACCACCTTCACGCGCGCCGATGCGCCTTGCTTGAACAGGGGTGGAGGGCTGTATTGCATTCAAGTCAATCTAAGAGCGGCAGTCGAACAAAGCTGCAACAGCTGGAGCCGGATACACCCATTCAGGCTGCCGATATCGAACTGTTTATTCGTGCGAAAAAATCGAACCCAGCTTGTCCATGCGTTCCAGCGCCATGCCGGAGCCGCGCACCACGCAGGTCAGCGGATCTTCCGCTACCAGCACCGGCAGTCCGGTTTCTTCCATCAGCAAGCGGTCGAGGTCGCTCAGCAGGGCGCCGCCGCCGGTCAGCATCATGCCTTTTTCAGCGATGTCCGCGCCGAGTTCCGGCGGGGTTTGCTCCAGCGCATTCTTGACCGCCGAGACGATGTTGTTGAGCGGGTCGGTCAAGGCTTCCAGGATTTCATTGCTGGAAATCGTAAACGAGCGCGGGATGCCTTCCGACAGGTTGCGCCCCTTGACTTCCATTTCCTTGACTTCGGAACCCGGGAAAGCCGAGCCGATGGTTTTCTTGATCATTTCGGCGGTCTGCTCGCCGATCAGCATGCCGTAGTTGCGCCGGATGTAATTGACGATCGCTTCGTCGAACTTGTCGCCGCCGACCCGGATCGACCCCTTGTAGACCATGCCGCCGAGCGAGATGATGCCGACTTCGGTGGTGCCGCCGCCGATATCGACCACCATCGAACCGGTCGCATCCGACACCGGCAAGCCGGCGCCGATGGCGGCCGCCATCGGCTCTTCGATCAGGAATACCTGGGAAGCGCCGGCGCCCAGCGCAGATTCGCGGATCGCGCGCCGCTCGACCTGGGTCGAGCCGCACGGCACGCAAATGATGATGCGCGGCGACGGCTTGAAGAACTTGGTGTCATGCACCATGCGTATGAATTGCTTGAGCATTTGCTCGGTGACGGTGAAGTCGGCGATTACGCCGTCTTTCATCGGCCGGATCGCTTCGATGTTGCCGGGCACCTTGCCCAGCATCTGCTTGGCTTCCCTGCCCACCGCCATGATGGTTTTCTTGCCGTTCGGGCCGCCTTCCTGCCGAATCGCCACCACCGAGGGTTCGTCCAGCACGATGTTCTGGCCGCGCACGTAAATCAGCGTGTTGGCGGTGCCCAGATCGATTGCCAGATCATTCGAAAAATAACTGCGTAAAAATCCAAACATGAATTGTCCTGATGCGCAACAATAGTGCGCTTAAGAATTTTGAGGTAACTATGGATGCCTGCAGCGATACCACCACCGCGCCAGCAAGGCAACAACCTGCCATTCTACCTTATAATTTAGCGGAACCTCGGCCGCTTACAGTCCAAAAACATCTGCGCAATAGGTTGTTTTGACAGGGTTTTGTCGCCATTAGAGTATTTTTTTCATCATTTTCACGCGCCCCTGGCGCCCAGCCAACCATGCCACTAGCATTATCCGACGTCAAACGCATCGCCCATCTGGCGCAACTCGAACTCGGCGACGCCCAGGCCGCCAAATCGCTGGAGCAGCTCAACGGGATCTTTGCCCTGGTCGAGCAAATGCGCGCGATCGACACTGCCGGCATCGAACCCTTGAGCCATCCGATCGCCGCCCACATGCCGAATCTGGCGCTGCGGCTGCGCGAAGACGTAGCGACCGAGCCCAGCCGGCGCGAAGAATATCAACAAGTCGCCCCCGCCATCCAGGACGGCTTGTATCTGGTACCCAAAGTGATCGAATAAGCCGCAGCCCTGACGCCACGCCGCGACCGCCCTCTCCCCAACCCCTCTCCCGCCCGCGGGAGAGGGGAGCGAAGTGAGTCGCACCGCGACTTTCACGTTGAATGAATACCGACCTCATGCATACCAAAACCATCAAGCAACTCTCGGCCCTGCTCCAGGCCAAACAGATTTCCGCCACCGAACTGGCGACGCTGCACCTGGAACGCATCAAGCACAGCGACCTGAACGCCTTCCTGCACGTCGATGCGGCGCTGACCCTGCAGCAGGCTGCCGCTGCCGACGTCCGCCTGGCCGGCAACGACGCCACGGCGCTGACCGGCATCCCGATTGCGCACAAGGATATTTTCGTCACGCGCGGCTGGCGCTCGACTGCCGGCTCGAAGATGCTGGAAAACTACACCAGCCCGTTCGACGCGGCGGTGGTCGAACAGTTCAATAACGCCGGCATGGTGACGCTGGGCAAGCTCAATTGCGATGAATTCGCGATGGGCGGCTCGAATGAGAATTCCTACTTCGGCGCGGTCAAGAACCCGTGGGACAAGCGCGCGATCCCGGGCGGCTCCAGCGGCGGTTCGGCCGCCGCCGTTGCCGCGCGCCTGACACCGGCTGCCACCGGCACCGACACCGGCGGCTCGATCCGCCAGCCGGCCGCCCTGTGCGGCATTACCGGCATCAAGCCGACCTACGGCCGGGTATCGCGCTTCGGCATGATCGCGTTCGCCTCCTCGCTCGACCAGGGCGGGCCGATGGCCAGGACTGCCGAGGATTGCGCGCTGCTGCTGGGCGCCATGGCCGGCTTCGATGCGCGCGACTCGACCAGCCTCGAGTGCGGCAAGGGCGGCGACATTGAGGACTACAGCCGCGACCTGCAGCGGCCGCTGCAGGGCTTGCGCATCGGCCTGCCCAAGGAATATTTCGGCAACGGGCTGGCCGCCGACGTCGAACAGGCGATCCGCATCGCCTTGCACGAGTACGAGAAGCTCGGCGCCACCCTGGTCGACATTGCGCTGCCGAACACCGCGCTGTCGATCCCGGTGTATTACGTGATCGCGCCGGCCGAAGCCTCGTCCAACCTGTCCCGCTTCGACGGCGTGCGCTACGGCCACCGCGCCAAGGAATACACAGACCTGTCGGACATGTACAAGAAAACCCGCGCCGAAGGCTTCGGCGAGGAAGTCCAGCGCCGCATCCTGGTCGGCACCTACGTGCTGTGCCACGGCTATTACGACGCCTACTACCTGCAGGCGCAAAAAATCCGGCGCCTGATCGCGCAGGACTTCCAGCACGCGTTCGCGCAGTGCGACGTCATCATGGGGCCGGTGGCGCCTACCGTGGCCTGGGATATCGGCGACAAGGCCGACGACCCGGTGGCGAACTACCTGGCCGACATCTACACGCTGTCGACCAGCCTGGCCGGCCTGCCGGGGATGTCGATCCCGTGCGGCTTCGGTCAGGGCGACAAGAATGCGCAGCGCCCGGTCGGCCTGCAGATCATCGGCAACTATTTCGACGAGGCAAAATTGCTCAACGTCGCCCATCAGTTCCAGCAGGCGACCGACTGGCACCAGCGCGCACCGGCCGGAATCTGACCCGCCGCCCGATCACCCAGATACAGACGCTTAATCAGCCAGCAAGGACAGACAATATGCAGTGGGAAGTCGTAATCGGTCTTGAGACACACGCCCAGCTCTCGACCCAGTCAAAAATTTTCAGCGCAGCGCCGACCCGTTTCGGCGCCGAACCCAACACCCAGGCCTGCCCGGTCGATCTGGCGCTGCCCGGCGTATTGCCGGTGATGAACCGCGGCGCGGTCGAGCGCGCAATCGAGTTCGGGCTGGCGGTTGGCGCCACCGTTGCGCCGCAATCGGTTTTCGCGCGCAAGAATTACTTTTACCCCGATTTGCCGAAAGGCTACCAGATCAGCCAGTTCGAGATTCCGGTGGTGCAGGGCGGCCGCGTGCCGTTCATGCTGGAAATAGACGGCAAGCCCGAATTGCGGGAAGTGCAGCTGACGCGCGCCCACCTGGAAGAGGACGCCGGCAAATCGCTGCACGAGGATTATCACGGCATGACCGGGATCGACCTGAACCGGGCCGGCACGCCGCTGTTGGAAATCGTCACCGAACCCGACATGCGCAGCGCCGCCGAAGCGGTGGCCTACGCGAAGGCGCTGCATGCGCTGGTGATGTGGCTCGGGATTTGCGACGGCAACATGCAGGAAGGCTCGTTCCGCTGCGACGCCAACGTTTCGGTGCGCCCGCTCGGACAGAAGGAATACGGCACCCGCTGCGAGATCAAGAACCTGAACTCGTTTCGCTTCATGGAAGACGCGATCAACTACGAAGTGCGGCGCCAGATCGAGCTGATCGAGGACGGCGGCAGCGTGCAGCAGGCAACCCGGCTGTACGACCCGGACAAAAAGGAAACCCGCTCGATGCGCAGCAAGGAAGACGCGCAGGATTACCGCTACTTCCCCGACCCCGACCTGCCGCCGCTGGTGATCGCGCCGGAGTGGATCGAACGGGTCCGGGCCGCGATGCCGGAGCTGCCGGGCGCGATGCGCGAGCGTTTCGTGCACGATTACGCGCTGTCCGAATACGATGCGGCAGTGCTGACGCAATCGAAGGCGATGGCGCACTACTTCGAAGCGGTGGTAGCCAAGACCGGCCGCGAGCAGGCCAAGAGCGCCGCCAACTGGCTAATGGGCGACGTCGCCTCGACCCTGAACCGCGAGAGCATCGAGATCGCCGCCAGCCCGGTAGCGGCCGCGCAACTGGCGCTGCTGCTGCAGCGCATCGCCGACGGCACCATTTCCAACAAGATCGCCAAGGAAGTGTTCGCGGCGATGTGGGAGGCCGGCCCGGAGCACGACGACAGCGCCGACCGCATCATCGAAGCCAAGGGGCTGAAGCAGATTTCCGACAGCGGCGCGCTGGAAACCATCATCGATGCAGTCATGGCCGACAACGCCAAGCTGGTCGAGGACTTCCGCGCCGGCAAGGAAAAAGCCTTCAACGCGCTGATCGGCCAGGCGATGAAAGCCACCAAGGGCAAGGCCAATCCGGCCCAGGTGAATGCCCTGCTGAAGCAGAAGCTTGAGGCATAAAGCATGGGTATAGCAAAATACATGCGATTTTCCGCATGTATTTTGTGCGCATTCAAAAAATACAGGATTCTGTATATTGCAGGAACAAGCGCCGCCTGCGGCCCGAACATCAGACCCCGTAGCGCTGCCGGTAGGCGGCCACGGCATCCGCATATTGCGCCAGCTGCGAACTGGCGCCGGCCGCCGAAATATATTCCAGCAAGTCGTCCAGGTTGCCGATCGAAATCACCGGCATCTGATAGGCGTTGCTGACTTCCTGCACCGCCGAGTGCGCGGACAGCGCGTCGTCGCCCCCGGAACGCTCCATCCGGTCGAGCGCGATCAGCACTGCGCACGGCTGGGCGCCGGCGGCGCGGATCAGTTCGACCGATTCGCGCACCGAAGTGCCGGCTGAAATCACGTCGTCGATGATCACCACCCGCCCTTCCAGCTTGGCGCCGACGATGGTGCCGCCCTCGCCGTGGTCTTTGGCCTCCTTGCGGTTGTAGGCGAACGGCACATTGCGGCCTTTGTTGGCCAGCGCCACCGCGGTCGCCGAAGCCAGCGTGATGCCCTTGTAGGCCGGACCGTACAGCATGTCGAACTCGACCCCGGAATCAAGCAGCGTCTGCGCGTAGAATTCGGCCAGCCGGCCCAGGGTCTGGCCGTAGTTGAACAGGCCGGCGTTGAAGAAATACGGCGAAGTGCGGCCCGCCTTGGTGACGAACCGGCCGAATTGCAGCACCCCGGCATCGACCGAAAATGCAATGAATTGTTGACGCAAGTTGTTCAAGAAATCTCCCCGGCAGCTGTGATCTGACAAGCAACGTCAGTGATTAACCAAATAGAACGCTATTTTAAAGCCATTGCGGCAGATTGATGGCGCTGAGCAAATCCGCTGCCCGGCGCGGGATTGCCGGCTTTCGGTTATGCTGCCGGCTGATCAAACACGCCTGCACTTTATGCCGACCATCATTTCCGCCAATCTCAACGGCATCCGTTCCGCCAGCAAAAAAGGCTTTTTCGACTGGATGCAGAAACAGGATGCCGACTTCGTCTGCGTCCAGGAACTCAAGGCGCAGGCAGCCGACATGACGCCGGAATTCCTGAACCCGCCCGGCTATCACGGCTACTTCCACTACGCGGAAAAGAAGGGCTACTCCGGCACCGGCATCTATAGCCGGATGCCGGCAAAAAGCGTGACCATCGGCTTCGGCAACCCGGAATTCGACGCCGAAGGCCGCTATGTCGAATGCGATTTCGGCACGCTGACGGTGATCTCGCTGTATTGCCCGTCCGGCTCTTCCAGCGACGAGCGGCAGCTGGCCAAATTCCGCTTCATGGAGGCTTTCCTGCCGCACCTGCTGGCATTGAAAAACAGCGGCCGCGAAATCGTCATCTGCGGCGACTGGAACATCGCGCACCAGCAAATCGACCTGAAGAACTGGAAGAGCAACCAGAAAAACTCCGGCTTCCTGCCCGAGGAACGGGCCTGGCTGTCGCGCGTATTCGATGAAATCGGACTGGTCGATGTGTTTCGCCGGCTGCAGCCGAATGCCACCGGCGAAGCCTACACCTGGTGGAGCAACCGCGGCCAGGCTTGGGCCAACAACGTCGGCTGGCGCATCGATTACCAGATCGCCACACCCGGCATCGCCGGCGGCGCCAGCAGCGCGGCAATTTACAAGGAGCAGCGTTTTAGCGACCACGCGCCGCTGACCATCCGCTACAGCGACTAGGCCGCCGCCAGATCGTCGCCCAGCCTGAGCAGGACATCGTACGGCGGCCGGCTCAGGAAAGCGCGCAGCTGCCCGATGTGGGCGGCGCCGGCCAGGCTGATGTACAGGCACTGCGGCGCACGCCGCAGGATCCGGTTCAGGGTCACCTTCAGCGTCAGGTTGCCGACGCAGCACATGCAGCCGGGAGCGATCCGGGCCGTCTGGCCCAAAACCGGATTGTGCTGCGGATCGAGCGCGACAGTTTGCTGCGACAGGCCGCCCGGCAAGCCCTCCAGGATCAGCGCGATGCTGCCGTTTGGCGCCGGCGCTGCGGCCCGGATCGCACGAGCGATGGCCTGCTCGCGCGCGGCGGCGCTGGCGCCGGTCACCAGCGTGACGCGCACCAGGGCCGCTTGCGGCTGCCGGTTCACGCGTTAATTATTGGATTCCGGCGCCGCATCCGGCACCGCATCGCCCTGCAGCTTGCGGGCGGCTTTTACCGATTCGATCCCCAGCTGCTTGAGTTTGCGGTACAGATGGGTGCGCTCCAGCCCGGTCTTGTCGGCCACCCGCGTCATGCTGCCGCCTTCGCGCCCCAGATGGTATTCGAAATACACCCGCTCGAAGGCGTCGCGCGCCTCGCGCAGCGGCAATTCAAGAGTCATCGCGAAAAACCGCGCTTCGTTGATTTCTGCCGTGGCCGGCAGCGCGTGTGCGGCATGCCCGGCAACCGATCCGGGTGCCGGCGCCTGGGCCGGCGCAGCGGCGGGTTCGGGAGCGGGCGGCGGCATCGTTTTTGCGAAGGAGGAAGCGATGCGCGCAGGGTCGCTGCCCTTCGACAAGCCCTGCTGAACCGCCTTCAGCAGCTTTTGCAGCGAGATCGGCTTTTCCAGAAAGTTGATGGCACCGATGCGGGTCGCCTCGACCGCGGTATCGATCGTTGCGTGGCCGGACATCATGATGACCGGCATCGTCAGCAAGCCGTCGCGCTGCCATTCCTTGAGCAGGGTCACGCCATCGGTGTCCGGCATCCAGATGTCCAGCAGCACCAGATCCGGCACGCCGGCGGCGCGCTGCTGGCGCGCCTGCCCGGCATTTTCCGCCAGCTGGACCGCATGACCTTCATCGCTCAGAATTTCCGAAAGCAATTCACGGATCCCCATTTCATCATCCACGACGAGGATATTAGCCATAACGAATTGTTTTCCTAGTAATATTTTAGCAACATTATTTTAACCCGGCGCCATCACCGCAGTAACGATGGTGTTTTTTCAGGCAGCTTATCTGCCAACTCATCTGCCAACTTAAGCAGTACGATCCGGATCGTTGCGCCGCTGTCGTCGTTGCGGTTCTGTATGTCGATGCGGCCGCCGTGTTCATCGACAATCTTTTTCACCATGGCCAGGCCGAGTCCGGTGCCGCGCGGCTTGGAAGTCACATAAGGCTCAAACGCGGAAGCCAGGATCCGTGGCGGAAAACCGCTGCCATTGTCGCTGATCGACAACCGCACCGCAGTCCGGCTGCCGCCATCGGCGCCCTGGTAACGGATGGTTTCGGTCCTGACATCGATGCGCGACACCGGGCCGCCTTCCTTGCCATCGCGCTCATTGACCGCGTCCTGGGCATTCTGCAACAGATTATGGACCACTTGGCGCAGCTGCGTCGGGTCGCCCATGATTTCCGGCACATCGGCGCCCAGCGACAGGTGGATGGTGTCGCTGGCATCCTCGTTCAAGTATAACTGCAGGATTTCGCGGATCAGCGCATTCAGGTCCAGCGGCACCAGTACCGCCGGCGGTGTTCTGGCGTAATCGCGGAAATTATCGACCATCCGCTTCATCGAGGTGACCTGGTTGACGATGGTGGCGGTGCCCTTGTCGAGCATCGCTGCATCCTCGGCCGACAGCTTGCCGTGCAGCTTCATCTGCAGGCGCTCGGCCGAGAGCTGGATCGGCGTCAGCGGATTCTTGATTTCATGCGCGAGGCGGCGCGCCACCTCGCCCCAGGCCAGCGAACGCTGGGCCGAAATGACGTCTGAAATATCGTCGAACACCACCACATAGCCGTTGCCCTGGTCGAGCGGCAAATTCGAGCCGCGCGCCAGCAGCGTGATCGCGTGCCCGGCCTCGTCCCCGGCCGGCTGGCGCGGGATTTCGATCTGCTGCTGCCAGTGCAGGTTACCGCCATCACTATCGCCAGCGGCAGTCTGTGCGCTTTGTTCTGAAAAAGCCCGGGTCACCGCGTCTGAAAATGCGGCCAGCCCGGCGATCTGCGACAACGGTTGCCCAAGCGCCTGGTCCAGTTGCTGCTGCAGAATGCGCTCGACTGAAGCATTGCAGGAAACCAGCCTGAATTCGGTATCGAGCACCAGCACCCCGGCCGACATGTTCGCCAGCACCGACTCCAGATAGGCTTTCGCGTGCTCCAGCGCCGCGCTGTTGCGCTCGACCGCAGTGCGTGCATCCAGCAATTGCCGCGTCATCGCATTGAACGATTGCGTCAGGGTACCCAGCTCGTCCGGGGTGGCGACGATCGGGCGCGGCGACAAATCGCCCTCGGCCACCGCCCTGGTGCCCTCGGCCAGCAGCAGCAGCGGCTTGGCCAGGCCGCTGGCGATCAGGAAGGCGCTGACGATGGCAGCGAAAATCGCCAGCAGCAAGGTCAGCGTCAGCGTCACGATATATATCTTGCGCAGGCCGGAGCGCGCCAGCGAGCGCTGCTGGTACTCACTGTACGCCACCCGCAGATCTTCGGCATTGGCCGCCAGCTGGGCCGGCACCGGCTGCAACAGTTGCAGGAAGTAAGTCTCGCTCTGCAGCGACAGCGAACTCATCGAAGCCGGCAGCTGCAGCACTACCCGCAACCGCAATGCCTGCGCGGCACCCGCATCGTGGTTCGGACCGGCATATTGAGCCGCATCTTTTGCCGCATTCTTATCCGGTTCGGCGCCGGGGTCGGCGCCGCCCTCGATGGCGGCAAAGCCGCGGCTCAGGCGCGCCCTGCGCAGCACCGCGGCGCTCGGCAAATCCGGCAGCAGGCTGGTCAGGCTGCCGCCCGCGGTGGCGATCACGCGGCCGTCGGCGCTCAACACCGTGGCTTCCTGGACCTGGCTTTGCTCGCGCAGCCGCGACAGCCGCGACGACAGCGCGGCGTCCGGCAAGTCGGCCAGTTCCTGCGCCACATTGCGGGCCTTCGACTGCAGATCGTTGAGCGATTCGTCCAGTGCCGCACGGCCGAGGTTCAGGCCCGATTCCAGCGCCGATTCGACCCGCACGTCGAACCACGATTCGATCGAGCGCGACACGAACTGCACCGACACCAGATAGATCAGCGCCCCCGGCAGAATGCCCATCAGCGCGAACAGCAATACCAGCCGCGCCATCAGGCGCGAGCCGAACTTGCCGCGCCGGTAGCGCTTGTACAGGCGCGCCAGCAGCACCATGACCGAGCCCAGCAGCAGCACTGCGACCAGCGCGTTCAAACCCAGCAGCCACGGATAATTCTGCTCGAAAAAGGAGGAATTCTCGGATGCCGAAGCCAGCAGGAACAGCAGGATGCTCATGATGGCGCCGCCGGCCACCAGCAGATACCGCATCTGCCGCGTCACTTGTCGTCTGCCCTGAAATTGAAGCGCTTCCAGTCGGAGGCCATTTGCCAGTCGCTGTTGTTGAGCGCGTTGACCTGGAACGGCTTGGTCAGCTGCGTCACGTCGAGCCGCATGCGCACTGCGACCCGGTAGGTCTGGCCGGCCTTCAGCTCGCCCTTTTCCGCTACCAGCCAGCGTCCCGGATGACGGATCAGCGACAGCGCATCGTCGAGCGTGGCAAAACTCTGCTGCAGGCTGCCGCTGATGGCGGCGTGATAGCGGCGCGTCAGCACATTGTAGGAAATGCGCACCGTGCGCGAAGCCAGCAGGGTTTTCTCGTCGAACCAGTACCAGCGCGGCTGCGTCAGTTCGACTTCGGTGGTAAACGACAGCGGCACGCCGCGCATGATCGCATCTTCCAGCCCGCGATTGAGCTCGAACGCAAAACTGGCCTGCAGCCGGTAGCCGTCTTCGCTCGCCTCCAGCTGGGCCTGCACGATTTCGACCGCATCGCCGGCGCGCGCCGCCAGCGGCAGCTGCGCCAGCAAGGCCAGCAGGCAGCAGGTCAGCAGATGGAATAGGCGTCTAGTCACGCGTTTGCGGGCCGTTCTTCAAAGTTGTCGGAAGTTGCTCGATTATCCGACCGTATTCAGTCGGACGCTTTCTGAAACAAGGCATAGAACAAGCCATCGTGATCGTCCAGCTCCCCTGTGGCCGGCAGCAACTGGCCGGGAGCGTCCAGGCGCCGGGCCTGGTTGCGCAGCGCAAACGCGTCGGCCTGCGCCTGCGACTCCTGCGGCCAGACCGAACAGGTGACAAACAGCAATTTACCACCGGGGCGCAGCATGCGCCAAAGATTGTCGAGGATCTGCCCGGACAGCGTTGCCAGTTGCGCGGTATCGCTCTTGCGGCGCAGCCAGCGGATGTCCGGATGGCGACGCACGATGCCGGACGCGGTGCACGGCACGTCGGCCAGGATGCGGTCGAACAGCTGGCCGTCCCACCAGTAGCGGGCCTGGGCGTCGCCGGTCTTCAGGGTGGCCTGCAGGCGCAGGCGCTGCAGGTTTTCCTCGATCCGCGGCAGGCGCTTGGCGTCGCTGTCAAGCGCCACCAGGTCGATCTTGGCCAGTTCCAGCAAATGGCCGGTCTTGCCGCCCGGCGCCGCGCAGGCGTCCAGCACCCGCATCCCGTCCTGCGCGTCGAGCAAGGGCGCAGCCAGTTGCGCGGCAGCGTCCTGCACCGACACCAGGCCGGCCATGAAACCCGGAATCTGGCTCACCGGCAGCGGCTTTTCCAGCCGCACCGCGGAAGGGCCGATCCGGGTCGCGGCCATGCCGTTGGTTTCCAGCAAGGCCAGATAGGCGTCGATCGTGGTCTGGCGACAGTTCACGCGCAGGGTCAGCGGCGGCGCGCTATTGCCGGCCTGCAGGATCGCTTGCCATTGTTTCGGGTAGGCGGCCTGGGCGGCGGCGATCCACCAGGCCGGATAGTTCCAGACCGCCGACGGCTGCTGCAATGCCTGCTGCAGCAAGGCGTCGCGTTCGCGCAGGAAGCGCCGCAACACCGCATTCACCATGCCCTTCGCATGCGCCATGTCGCCATGCGACGACGCCGCCGTCACGGCCTGGTCGACCACGGTGAAGACTTCGTAAGGCAGCGCCTCGGCCGCATCGTCGGGCGGCGCGATCAGGGCCAGCGCGCAGCACAGCAGGCTGTGCAGGATGGCCGGATCGGGTTGTTTCTTGGCCAGCAGCGACAGCAGCACTTCGCTGCGGCCGAGCCCGCGCATCGCGCGGTAGGCAATGTCCTGGATCGCGCCGCGCGCCGCTACCGGCGTATTGCTCTGCGCAATTACTTTGGCCAGCGCCAGCGGCAACGCGGTGCCGCTGCGCACCAGCGCGACCGCTTGCGCGGCGCGCAGCAGCGAGTAGGCCAGGGAATCGATTTTCAGGGTGGATGTTGTCACGAGGGTTTTTCGTAATAAGTTTGGCGCCAACGATAACGTCAAATGCGGCACAGATTATCCGGGCATTCCAGGCAAGCGTTTGCAGTTTTTTCACAACTAAAAATACTAGGATTATGTATTTTTTAAAATCGCAATGAATTAAAGCGAAAATTCATGCATTTATTTATATACCCCAGCATTTTACCAGTAACTGCGAACGCAGGGCAGCACGCCCGGCGCCGTCAAACGCCCCAGACGATGTCCTGGCCGTCCTTGTGCGCTGCGCGCAGCATTTCCAGCAGCGGGTAGGCGCGCGACGAAAAGGTGACGACTGCGATCGGCTCGTGCTCGTTGTCGTCGCCGGCGTCGCCGTGATGCGCGGCGACGTCCTGCTGCACGTCTTCCGACACCGGGTGCAGCCGGCTTTCGGCGATTTCCGCTTCCAGCCTGACGATCGCGCCGGCGGTTTCGGCGGCGGTGATGACGCCGCGCTCGACGTCCTTGTGCAGCAGATCGAGGATGCGTTTTGCGTGTTCCTTGTACATGACGACTTCGGACGCAGCCTTGGATTTGAACGTGATTAGCATATCGATGCTCGCTGGTTGTTAACTCGCCCCATTTATAGCATGACTTGCCGCTCCCGCTCTACTGCAATCGACCGCATCAGACCGGCGTCACCTGCGCGATCGCGGCTTCCCATTTCCACATCAGGGCCGCGGCCTGGTCGCGGCTGATGGCGGGCAGGAAGGTGCGCTCGATGCGCCAGTGCGCGCTCAATTCCGGCAAGCCCTGATACACGCCGACCGCCAGCCCGGCCAGATAGGCGGCGCCCAGTGCGGTGGTTTCGGTGACTTGCGGCCGGATTACCGGCAGCCCCAGCAGGTCGGCCTGGAACTGCAGCAGCAGGTTGTTCGCCGCCGCGCCGCCATCGACCCGCAATGCGGCGATCGGCGACACCGCATCGCGCACCATCGCCGCCAGCAGCGCGGCACTCTGGAACGCGATCGATTCCAGCGCCGCGTGCGCGATGTGGGCGATCGTGCTGCCGCGGCTCAGGCCGACAATCGCGCCCCTGGCCGACGCCACCCAGTACGGCGCGCCGAGGCCGGTAAACGCTGGCACGAACACCACCCCGCCGGCATCCGGCACCGAAGCCGCCAGCGCCTCGATATCGGCCGCCTGCCGGATCGCGCCCAGGCCGTCGCGCAGCCATTGCACCACCGCGCCGCCGATGAAGACGCTGCCTTCCAGTGCATATTGCGGGCGCGCGCCGAGCTGGCAGGCAGCGGTGCTGATCAAGCCGTGCTGCGAGGCGGCGCAGGCGTCGCCGGTATGCAGCAGCATGAAGCAGCCGGTGCCGTAGGTATTTTTGGCAATGCCGGGGCTGAAGCAGGCCTGCCCGAACAGCGCCGCCTGCTGGTCGCCGGCGACGCCGCCGATGGCCACCGGCGCGCCCAGCCAGTGCGCGCTGCTGCTGCCGTAGCGATGGCTGGACGGGCGCACCTGCGGCAGGATCCGGCGCGGAATTTCCAGCCAGGCCAGCAATTCGTCGTCCCAGCAACCGTCGTGGATGTTCCACAGCATGGTGCGCGAGGCGTTGGTGACATCGGTGACATGTTCGCCGCCGTCGGTCAGGTTCCAGATCAGCCAGGCATCGACGGTGCCGAACGCCAGTTCGCCGCGTTCGGCGCGCGCCCGTGCGCCCGGCACCTGCTGCAGGATCCACTGCAGCTTGGTGCCGGAAAAATACGGGTCGAGCACCAGTCCGGTCTTGGCCTGGATCGGCGCCGCCAGGCCGCGCACGCGCAGCGCCGCGCAGATCGGTTCGGTGCGGCGGTCCTGCCAGACGATCGCATTGCAGATCGGCTGGCCGCTGCTGCGCTCCCACACCACGGTGGTCTCGCGCTGGTTGGCAATGCCCAGCGCGCTGATGTCGCCGGCCGCCAGCCCGGCGTCCGCCAGTGCCCGGCGCGCGGTGCCGATCTGGCTCTGCCACAGCTCCAGCGGGTCGTGCTCGACCCAGCCCGGCTGCGGAAAATGCTGCCGGAACTCCTGCCGGGCCTGCGCCACGATGACGCCGGATTGATTGAAAATGATGCTGCGGGAACTCGACGTTCCCTGATCCATCGCCAGCAAATACGCCATAGCCCACCTCAGATCCGTGTACCCTCGTCAAACCATGCCTGCAACTGCGCCAGATGCTGCGGCCGGCAGTGCAGCCCGCATTTGCTGCGGCGCCACAGCACATCGTCGGCGCTGCAGGCCCACTCCGCGTCGCGCAGATATTCGACCTCGCGCGCAAACAAGCCGGGCGCGAGCTCCACGCCCAGATCGGACAATTGCCGCGCGCCGGCCAGGAAGCGCTCGGCCCGGGTGCCGTAGGCATGGGCATAGCGCTGCGCCAGCCGGGCCGGCAGCCACGGGTAGGCGTGCCGGAAGCGCTGCAGGAATGCGGCGAAATCGTAATGCCCGATCAATCCGCCCGGGCGTTCGAGGTCGCCGCCCGGCAGCGGCACAGCCGCGCTCCAGGCTGGCGCATCCAGCCCCAGCCGCGGCAGCAGCAGCGCCAGCGCCTGTTCGGACAGCTTGCGGTAGGTGGTGATCTTGCCGCCCCAGACGTGCAGCAGCGGCGCGCCGGCATTGTCGCACTCCAGCAGATAATCGCGGCTCAGCGCCGACGCGCTGTGCGCGCTGTCGTCCAGCAGCGGGCGCACGCCGGAATACGCGTGCAGCACGTCGCCGGCGGCAATTTGCTGCCTGAAATAGCGGTTCGCCATCCGGCACAGATACGCCACTTCCGCCGCATCGATCCGCACCGCGCCGGGGTCGCCGCTGTATTCGAGGTCGGTGGTGCCGATCAGCGTGAAATCGTTTTCATACGGAATCGCGAAGATGACGCGCCGGTCCGGGTTCTGGAAAATGTACGCATACGGATGCTCGAACAGGCGCGCCACCACGATGTGGCTGCCCTTGACTAGCCGCAAGCCGTGCCTGCTGCTGGCCCCGAGCGCGGCGGCGAACTGCGCGGCCCACGGGCCGGCCGCATTGACGATCGCGCGCGCGCCGACTTCGCAGCGGCCGGATTGCGCGCTTTCCAGCGTCGCCCGCCACAGCCGGCCGTCGGCGCTGCGGACAGCGCCGACGCATTTGGTGCGCGTCAATATCCGCGCGCCGCGCTCGGATGCGTCCAGCGCATTCAGCACCACCAGGCGCGCATCGTCGACCCAGCCGTCCGAGTATTCGAAAGCGCGGCTGAACGCGCCTTTCAGCGCCGCGCCGGCCGCATGCGAAGCCAGCGCAATGGCGCTTGAGCCGGGCAGGATGTCGCGCCGGGCCAGATGGTCGTACAGGAACAGGCCGGCGCGGATCAGCCAGGCCGGACGCTGGCCGGCAGCGTGCGGCATCACGAAGCGCAGCGGCCGGATGATGTGCGGCGCGACGCGCAGCAATACCTCGCGCTCCTGCAGGGCCTTGCGCACCAGCCTGAATTCGCCGTATTCCAGGTAGCGCAGGCCGCCGTGGATCAGCTTGGTGCTGGCCGACGAGGTATGTTGCGCCAGATCGTGCTGCTCGCACAGGATCACGCGCAGGCCGCGCCCGGCCGCATCGCGCGCGATGCCGGCGCCATTGATGCCGCCGCCGACGACCAGCAGGTCGCAGTGCTGCGCGGGAGCAAGGGTCGATTGAATGGTCAATGCGCAACCTGGTGAAGTTGATGTCTTATGCTGCGCAAAAAAACATTGCGCCGCATCTCCTGATAACCACAACTATGCTTTGCTGCATTCTATCCATATTCGCACGGCCGGCAACGCAAAAAAAACGGCGCCTTACGGCGCCGCCCGGTGTCACAGGTTGCGGTTATCTCCACATATGACCGCGACGATGCCCGCGGCCCTGGCCGAACTCGGCATCGAAGATTTTTTTGCTGCTCCGGCGTGAGTACCGCGTAAAACGTCTTCAATGCGGCCAGGTGGCTTTCCATCCGGGCCTGGCCCTGCTTCATCAGGTCCAGCATCGCTTGCATCCGCTCGGGAGCCGGCATGTTATTCAGTGCGGCGCGGTCCGGGCGCTGGCTCACTGCGGGCAGCGTCATGCCGTCGATGTAGGTTTTCCAGGCCGGTTCCTGGGCCGCGCTCAGCTTCAGCTTGGCGTGCAGCGCCGCCTGGCGCTTGACCATGTACTCCTGCATGCGGTCGCCGCGTTTTTCATTCTTGCCCTGCATCATGCCGGGCTTGGCGGCATTGTCGGACGGTGGCATTTGCGCCAGCGCGGTGCCGCCCAAGCCCAGTACGGTCATGCCGATGACGATGCTTTTGGTAAATGGTCGCATGGTGTTTCCTCTTAAGTGCGTTAGTTGATGAACATGTGCACTGCACATGCAACATACTCTGCGCCGCCGATGTATCTGGCAAGTGTCTGCAAGGCGATTATTTGTATCATTCTGTAATGATTACAAGAAGATACAAAATCCCGCTTCCCTGGGCGCGGCAGCCGCCATAATCTATCCCCTATGGAACCCATTTCTCGCATCCTGATCGTCGATGACGATCGTGAAATCCGCTCGCTGCTGGCGGATTACCTGAGCAACAACGGCTATGTCGCGCACAGCGCCGAAAACGGCAACGCGATGTGGAAGACGCTGGAAGAAACGCCAATCGACCTGATCGTGCTGGACCTGAACCTGCCGGGCGACGACGGCCTGACGCTGTGCCGCAAGCTGCGCGCCAAGTCGCAGATGCCGGTCATCATGCTGACTGCGCGCAACGAGCCGCTGGACCGGATTCTGGGGCTGGAAATGGGCGCCGACGATTACCTGCCGAAACCGTTCGAGCCGCGCGAACTGCTGGCGCGCATCCGCAGCGTGCTGCGCCGTAGCCATGCGCAGCCTCCCGGCCAGGCCGGGCAGAGCCCCGAGCGGCTGCAGTTTGCCGGCTGGACGCTGGATTTGACCGCGCGCCATCTGCAGAGTCCGGAGCAGCTGGTGGTGATGCTGTCGGGCGCGGAATTTCGCCTGCTGAAGATTTTCCTCGAGCATCCGAACCGGGTCCTGAACCGCGACCAGTTGCTGAACCTGACGCAGGGCCGCGACGCCGACCCGTTCGACCGCTCGATCGATATCCAGATCAGCCGCCTGCGCCAGAAGCTGGGCGAAGATGCGCGCTCGCCGCAAATCATCAAGACCGTGCGCAACGGCGGCTATGTGCTGGCGGTTGCGGTGCGCGCGGAAGGTGCGCAATGAAGAATTTCTTCAATTCGATGACCGGGCGCGTGTTCCTGATCCTGCTGTGCGGCATGCTGGCCACGATTGCGCTGACGTTCTGGCTCTCGGATAGCGAGCGCCAGCGCACCATCGGCCAGTTCCGCGAGGCGCATCAGGTGGAACGGGCCGAGCAGTTGACGCTGGCACTGGATGCGCTGCCGGCAGCCAGCCGGCAAGCGTTTCTGGAAACCGCAAAGCGGATCGGCCTGCGGGTCGAATCGGCCCAATCCGGCGCCCGCGAGCGGGCCGCCCCGTCGGCCTTCGCCAAGGCGCTGGGCACGCACCTGGGGCAGGGTTTTCGGGTGGCGTCGATCGAGCCCGGCGCGGCCGATTGCCAGCCGCCGCACCGGGAGCGCAGCATCGCGCCGCCGGGCTGGAATCCGGGCTGCGAAATCGCCCGCATCACGCTGCGCGACGGCACCCTGCTGCGCATGACGATATTGCCGCCGCACAACGGCATGCCGCCGCTGCACCGCGACTTTCTGCTGTACCTGGCGCTGTTCGTGTGCAGCATCGGAGTGCTGGCGTACCTGGTTGCGCGCATGACGATGCGCCCGCTCAAGCAGCTGGCGCAGGCCGCCTTCGATCTTGGCCTCGACCTGAACCACCCGCCGCTGGCGCTGGCCGGCAGCAGCGAAATCCGCCAGGCCGGCAGCGCCTTCAATGCGATGCAGGGCCGCATCCGCGACCATATTCAGCAGCGCACGCAGATGCTGGCAGCCATCACGCACGACCTGCAAACGCCGCTGACGCGGCTGCGGCTGCGGCTGGAAAAGGTGGCCGACATTGAACTGCGCAGCAAGCTGGTCGACGATCTGTCGGCGATGCAGGACATGGTGCGCGAAGGGCTGGAACTGGCGCGCAGCATGGCTTCAGCCGAGCCGATGCAGCGCCTCGACCTGGATTCGCTGCTCGACAGCGTCTGCAGCGACGCCTTGGATGCCGGCCAGCCGGTCACGCTGTCGGGCCACGCCGGCAAGTCGGTGCTGGCGCGCCCCAACACGCTGCGGCGCTGCCTGATCAACCTGATCGACAACGCGGTCAAGTACGGCCAGTCGGCGGCGGTCAGCGTGGCGGTTGAAGCCGGCGATGCCGGCACAATCGCCATCCGCATCCGCGATCATGGCCCCGGCATTGCACCCGACCAGCTGGCGCGGGTGTTCGAGCCGTTCTACCGGATCGAAACTTCGCGCTCGCGCCAGAGCGGCGGTACCGGCCTCGGCCTGACCATCGCCCGCAACATCGCCGAACAGCACGGCGGCAGCCTGACGCTGCGCAACCATCCAGACGGCGGCCTGGAAGCGCTCCTGACGCTGCCGCAGGGATGAAATATACTGGATATTGTATTTTTACATGCCGCTTTAAAAACATGCTACAGCGCAATGAAAATAGGCATACTCCAAGTATAGGATGTTATGGCGGCGGCTCTTGCAGCGCGCCGCGCAACTGCTGCAGCAGGCGCTCGTCCATGCTGCGCAGGTGCAGGTCGCGTTGCGCGAACGGCAGCTCGATGCCGGCGCCGGCCAGCGCCTTGCTGACCGCGATGCAGAGCTGGCTGCGGATCGGGCCGGTGCGGTCGTACTGCCCGGCCCAGCAGCGCAGCCTGAAGTTCAGCGCGTCGGCGCCGAAGCCTTCGAAAAAGGCGTCCGGCGCCGGCTGCGCCAGCACTTCCGGATGCGCGGCGGCGACCCCGATCAGCAGCGCGATCACCTGTTCCGGATCGCTGCCGTAGGCGACGCCGAGCGGAATTTCGATGCGGCGCTGGCGGTCCGACAAGGTCCAGTTGACCACCTCATTCGAAATCAGCGACGCATTCGGCACCACCACTTCGGCCCCGTCCCAGGTGCGCAGGATGCTGGCGCGAATCCCGATGCTCTTGATCTCGCCCGAGCGTTGCCCGGTTTCGATCGCGTCGCCGACCTTGATCGGGCGCTCGAACAGCAGCACCAGGCCGGACATGAAATTGTTGACCAGGCCCTGCAGGCCGAAACCGGCGCCGACGCCGAACGCGCTGATCAGGATCGTGAAGCGGTCCAGATCGACGCCGGTGGCGACGATGGCCAGAATGAAGCCGGTCAGCAGCAACAGGTAATGCAGCATCATCGACAGCGCATACGGGATGCCGCGCGCCAGCGCTATGCGCGGGAAAATATCTTCTTCGAGCACGAAGCGCACCAGCCGCGACAGCAGGAACGCGGCCCAGATGGTGCCGCCGAAGGCCAGCAGGTCGCCCAGCGACACATGCAGCGCACCGATCGCGCTCTTGCTGGCCAGGGTCTTGAGGACGAAGTCGAATAGCGGCTTGCGCAAGGCAAACAGTTCCAGCACGGCGACGAGCCACCAGCCGACAATCAGCCAGTGCGCAGCGCGCTGCAGGCGGCGTTCCAGCAACGGCTTGTAATGGCGCACCATGGCCAGCGAACGCAGCGGCCAGGTGTACAGCGCCAGCGTCGACAGGCTGACCAGCGCGCGCAGCGCCGCATACAGAATCACGCCCGCATACAGCGCGTTCAGCGTGGCCGCATTCAGGAAGTAGCCGAGCTGCGAATAGCCGAGCACTTCCGCCGCCAGCGCCACTGCAAACAGCAGCGTGGCCGCGCGCGCAATGCGCAGCGACCATGTGAAGTCGGCCTCGGCGCTGACCGCAGGCGGCATCTGCGCCAGCCGCCGCGGCCGCAAAAACCAGAACAGGAACAGCAGCGTGCCGGCCAGCTGCAGCTCGAACAGCAGCCGCTCCCACAGCACCGCCGCGCCGAACATTTCGCGCAGCCGGTTGACCACGTACAGCACCAGCAGCGCATACAGGAAAGCCGCCAGCTTGCGGTGGATCAGGCGGCGCAGGATCACGATCGTCGGCGGCAGCGCCAGCGCCAGCAACAGCAGGTTGAACTCATGCGGCGCGTATCTGAGCACCCACGGGCTGACGACGGTCATCAGCAAGATCGTGATCGCGCCCGGATGCTCGAACACCCATACGGTGCCGGCCAGTGCGGGATCGGCCAGGGTCCGCAGCCGCACCTGGGTGCGGATGCGCCACAGTCCGGCCGTAAACAGCACCGTCAGCAACAGCAGAAATGCGCCGCTCGGCTGGTTGGCCTGCAGGTATTGCGCAATCGTTTCCTGATTGGCGCGGATCGCCCGCCGGAATTCCTGCAGGCGCTCGATCTGGCCGCCGGCGCTGCGCTCGGCGCTCCAGATCGGCGCGCTGTCGCGCAGCAGCAGGCTTTCCAGCGCGGCATCGGTGGCGCGCTTGAGTTGCGCCCGCTGCTCGGCCGCGCGCGCTTCGAAGCGGCTGACCTGGGCTTGCAGCGTCAGGATTTCGGAGCGCGCCTGGTCCGCCAGCAGCTGCACCCGTTCGATCTCGGTTTGCACCGCGCGCACCCGCGCCTGCACCGCATCCGGCGCGCCGCTGTCGCGCGCAGCGTCGCGGGTGGCCTGCCAGGTCTGCTGCAGGCCGTCGAGCTGGGTCAAATTGTTTTCGAGCAAGACTGCGCGGCCGGTCAGCGTTTCTTCCCATGCGCCCAGCCGCGCCAGCAACGACAACCAGCGGGTATCGAGCTCGCGCAGCTGCTCCTGCGAGTAGGTCGCGCCCAGCGCCAGCCGGGTTTCCTTTCCGGTCGCATCGAAATCGCGCCCGAAAGAACCCAGTTCGCGGTCGATGGCCGCCACTTTCGGCGTCGGCGCAAGGCCGGCGACGATATCGCGCAGCAGCGCATCGGCAGTCTCGGCGGCAGCGGCGATGTTCGGCACCGCAATCGGCTTGATCGCCGGCGCGGCAGCGGCAGGCTGGGTGACCGGGGTGGCGGCAAATCCGGCGCCGGCAGCCGCGCCCAAAGCGCACAGCAGCAGCAACGCGCGGCCGCGGCCGCGCAACAAGGTAATCAGATGCGACATGGGACGGATCAATCGGTAAAGTCGGGCAGGCTGACAGTGTAGTGCCTGGCCGCCGGAATCGGCCGTATCCCGGCAAAGTTTTACGCCGGATTCAGGCCAGCGCCAACCCTGCCGGCAAGCCGAACCCGGCCGACAGCATGCCGATCGAGCCCAGTTCGACCACATCGTTGAAGAACGTCACGGTGTCGTCCGGCTGCTTGCTGCCGAGCGCGTACAGCAGCGGCAGGAAATGCTCGGTGGTCGGCACCGCCAGCCGGGCATCCGGGCCATCCGTCATGGCAGCCAGCAGTTGCGCGCGGTCGTCGGCCAGCAGGCAGTCGCGCATCGTGCGGTTGAAACGCAGCGCCCAGTCGAAGGCCGGCGCTGCGCCGTCCCAGACCACCGCGCGCAGGTTATGCACCAGGTTGCCGCTGCCGAGAATCAGCATGCCTTCCTCCCGCAACAGCGCCAGCCGGCGGCCCAGATCGAGGTGGAACGCGGCATCCTGGGTCAGGTCGATGCTCAACTGCAGCACCGGCACATCAGCCGCCGGATACATCTTGTACAGCACCGACCAGCTGCCGTGGTCCAGGCCCCAGGACTGGTCCAGCTGCACCGGAAGCGGCGCCAGCAGTTCGCGCACCCGCGCCGCCAGCACTGGGTCGCCGGCCGCCGGGTATTCGATATCGAACAAGGCCTGCGGAAAACCGCCGAAATCGTGGATCGTCGGCGGCGCCGCCATCGCCGTGACCGCGGTGCCGCGCGTGGTCCAGTGCGCCGACACCGCCAGGATCGCCCGCGGGCGCGGGAGGCGAGCACCCAGGCGCTGCCAGCTTTGGGTGCATTGATTGTTCTGCAGCGCATTCATCGGGCTGCCATGGCCGATGAAGAGTGCAGGCATACGTTGCGAATTTTTCATGATCGAACTGCCCTCACGTCGGTTACGGATGCGAAAAACGGCTTGGAATCGGCCTGGAACCGCATCACGCCTTGATCAAGTCCTCTTCCAGCAGCGCTGCATGCACCGCCGGGCGTGCCGCAACGCGGGCCTGGAAGACGGCAATAGCCGGCCAGCGGCTCATGTCGAGCTGCACGAACCCAGCCCAGTTCAGCACCGTAAACAGGTATGCATCGGCCACCGTGAATTGCGCGCCCAACAAGTAATCGCTGCTTGCCAGCTGGCGCGCCACGATCTCGAAGCGGGTTGCCAGCGCATCGCGCGCCATTTGCTTGGACTGTTCCGGCACTTCCGGGTTAAACAGCGGGCTGAAACCCTTGTGCAGTTCGCTGGCGATGAAATTCAGCCACTCCATCAAACGGTAGCGCGCCATGCTGCCGGCTGCCGGCGCCAATTGTTTTTCCGGCACCAGGTCGGCCAGGTATTGCACGATGGCCGGGCCTTCGGTCAGGATCTGGCCGTCGTCCAGTTGCAGCGCCGGCACCGATCCCTTCGGATTGATGCTCCTGTAATCTTGCCCGCCGGCAGTAGTTTTTTTGCTCAGGTTGACTTTTTCGGCCTCGAACGCAAGGCCGGCTTCATGCAGCACGATACGGGGGGAGAGGGAACAGGCGCCAGGAGAAAAATACAGTTTCATCGGATCATTCTTTCGCAGAAGTGGAACAGCATATGCAGGCAAAGCCGCCGGCGACAATTGCCTTGCGGCTAACCTGGATGGTAGCGCATTGCGTATCGCCTTGCTGTTTAACCGTTATGATGCGGGCTTGACGCATTTCGCCTGCCGACCATGCGCGTTACCCATTGCCTCACCCCGAGCCTGGAATACCGAACTTCATTCCGTTGCACGAATGACAGTTAAATGGAATCACAATTGGACCATCCGCCATGACCATCATCCTGTCGACCCTGAACGCCCGCTACGCCCACGCCTCGCTAGGCTTGCGCTACCTGCTTGCCAACATGGGCGAACTGCAGCCGGAAACCCGCCTGCAGGAATTCGTGATCGGCGCCAAGACCACCGATATCGTCGAAAAGCTGCTGCAGCAACAGCCGCGCATCATCGGTTTCGCCGTGTATATCTGGAACGTCGAGGAACTCACCCGCGTAGTGGCGATGCTGAAACAGATCGCGCCGCAGATCGTGATCATGCTGGGCGGGCCGGAGGTGTCGCACGAGCCGCAGCAGCAGGCGATCGTGCAGGCGGCCGATTACCTGATCACCGGCTGGGGCGACCTCAGCTTTGCCAGGCTGTGCCGCGAAGTATTGAACGGCCCCAAGCCGCTGATGAAGATCCACGCCGGGCTGCAGCCGCCGCTGGATCAGATCGCGCTGCCGTACGCGCTGTATTCGGAGCACGACCTGAAGCACCGCATCCTGTACGTGGAAGCCTCGCGCGGCTGCCCGTTCAAGTGCGAATTCTGCCTGTCGTCGCTGGACAAGACCGCCTGGCCGTTCGACCTGGAGCGCTTTCTGGCCGAGCTGGAGTCGCTCCATGCGCGCGGCGCGCGGCTGTTCAAGTTCGTCGACCGCACCTTCAACCTGAACATCAAGACCAGCCTGAAGATCATGCAGTTCTTCCTCGACAAGATCGCGGCCGCCCCGCAAGACCCGGTGTTCGCCCACTTCGAGCTGGTGCCGGACCACCTGCCGGATGCGCTGAAAGCCGGCATCGCGCAGTTCCCGCCCGGCGCGCTGCAGTTCGAGATCGGCATCCAGAGCTTCAACCCCGAGGTGCAGGCGCTGGTCAGCCGCCGCCAGGACAATGCGAAAGCGGCCGACAACATCCGCTGGCTGGTCGAGCATTCGCACGCCCACCTGCATGTCGACCTGATCGCCGGCCTGCCGGGCGAGGACATGGCCAGCTTCGCCGCCGGCTTCGACCAGCTGCATGCGCTGCAGCCGCACGAAATCCAGTTCGGCATCCTGAAGCGCCTGCGCGGCACCCCGATCATCCGCCATACCGAAACCTTCAAGATGGTGTTCGACGCCCGGCCGCCCTACACCATCCTGGCCACCGACCGCATCGACTTCGCCGCCATGCAGCGGCTGGTGCGCTTCGCCCGCTACTGGGACCTGGTGGCCAATTCCGGCCGCTTCGCCCATACGCTGCCGCTGATTCTGGAATACAGCCCGTTCGCCCGCTTCATGGCGCTATCGGACTGGATCTACGCGAAAACCGACGCCACCCACCGCATCGCGCTGGAACGACTGGCCGCGCTGGTCGGTGAATGGCTGCTGGAGCAGGGGCAGGATGGCGCCACCGTTGCGGCGACGCTGGCCAGCGATTATGCCGGACAGGCCAACCAGCCGCACACCAAGCCGAAAGCGGCCAAGGCCGCCGCCAAGCTGGCGGAACATGCGGCACCGCAGCGGCAAGCGCGACATATGACGGCCTGACGGCGTCATTCTGTTTCTTGTTCCTGCGCCTTGATCTCCTCCCGCAACCAAGCCCGGAAGCGCTGCACCTTGCCGGCTTGCGCCAGCGCCGGCGGGCACACCAGGTAATACGAAGCCGGACTCGGGATGCTGACCGCAAACAGCCGCACCAGCGCGCCCCGTTGCAAGTCGTCGGCCACCATGGTTTGGCGCGCCAGCGCAATCCCCTGCCCTTCCTTGGCGGCCTGCAACAGCGAGTGCGAATCGCTGTAAGTCACGCCGCGCGGCTCGGGCGCATCCAGTCCGGCCGCCGCGAACCACGGCGTCCAGGGCTCTCCCATCGAATTCAGCAAGGGCAGGCTCGGCAATTCACTGGCTGCTTCAGGCAACTTGCCCTGGTTGAAAGCAGGCGCGCAAACCGGGAAATAGATGTCGCCGAACAGGCGCTCGCACCACAGCTCCGGCCAGTTGCCGTTGCCCATGCGCAAGCCGATATCGACCGCTTCGCGCGAAAAATCGACCAGATGGTCGGCGGTCTGGACCACCAGCTGGATATCCGGATTCTGCTCGATGAAGCGCCCCAGGCGCGGCACCAGCCAGCGCGCCGCGAAGGACGGCATCACGCTGATCGTCAATTGGCCGGCATTGGCGCGACGGCTGATGTCCTGCGCCGCGGCGGCGATTTCGAGCCAGGCCGCGCGCACCCGCTCGGCCAGCATCCGCCCTTCCGGCGTCAGCGCCAGGCCGCGGCCGACGCGGGTAAACAGTTGCACCCCGAGCGATTCTTCCAGCGCGCGCACCTGATGGCCGACCGCGCCGTGGGTCAGATGCAGTTCTTCTGCGGCGCGGCTGAAACTGTTGTGCCGCGCGGCGCTCTCGAACGCGCGCAGGGCCGGCAAGGCTGGCATTCTCGGCAATGCTTCTGCTGGGCTCATACGATAATTTTATTATCAGGTTGGCGAAAAGGTATCACTGGAATGCACTGCGGCCACCCACTATCATGACTTCATGCCGCTTCAACTGGCATTACCTCAAGGAGCAAGATCATGGATCGCCACAACGATATGATAAGTAAATTCTCCATAGAACGGTTGGAAATGCGCGCCGGCGCAGTCACTGAACTGCAACTGCCGGCGGGAGCCTGCCTGACCAACCGGCAAGGCATGCTGTGGATCACCCGCAGCAACGATAGTCACGATTATTGGCTGATGCCCGGAGCCGGCCTATCCTTTCCGCACGCCGGCGTGCTGCTGCTGGAAGCCTACGGCGATAGCGCGCTGACCATCGAATCGCGCCAGCCGGCCAAATTTCATGCGCTGCCGTGGCTGCGCAAGCTGCTGCGCCGCCCGACGGCGCGCCCTGCGCGGCTGGCAAACTGCCATTAACCGCTGTCCAAACCCGTAATACGTTCTGAAGGAAGCCCATGTATCAGCTTTATATCGCCAACAAGAATTATTCCGCGTGGTCGCTGCGTCCGTGGGTATTGATGAAAACGCTCGGAATTGCGTTCACCGAACAGCTGATGCCCTATGTGATCGGCATATCGGGCACCAGCTGGGAACACTTCCGCAGCTTCTCGCCGACCGGCAAGGTGCCGTGCCTGGTCGATGGTGCCACCACGGTGTGGGAGTCGCTCGGCATCGTCGAGTATCTGGCCGAGCGCCATCTCGGCGTGTGGCCGGCCGATCCCCAGGCGCGCGCCTGGGCGCGCTGCGCCAGTGCCGAAATGCATGCTGGGTTTACTGCGCTGCGCGCTGTCTGCAGCATGAATTGCGGCGTGCGGGTGCAAGTGAATCAGGCGGCAGCAGGCTTGCAGCCGGACATTACGCGTTTGAGCGAACTATGGGAAGAGGGGCTGGCGCGCTTCGGCGGGCCGTATCTGGCGGGGCGGGAGTTTACTGCGGTGGACGCCTTCTTCGCGCCGGTCGCATTCCGCTTCCAGACTTACGGCCTGCAGACCAGCGGCGCGGCACAGGCGTATCTGGCGCGCTTGCTGGCACACGACAGCATGCGCGATTGGGAACGTGCGGCGCTGGCCGAACCATGGCGCGAACCGGGACGCGAGGCGGACTCAAAAGCAGCCGGTACCTGGCTGGCCGATCTGCGGCTGGTCGAACAATAACGGTGCACCGGCAGCCCGGCCATGCCTGCAATATTGAAGGGTGTGTCAATAAATACCGTATTTACCGCATGAATTTTGCGGCACTTGAAAAATACCAATCTTCTGTATGAACAAAATCAAAAACACAGATAAATCCGGTTCGCCAGATCCAGCACGAAGTCCGGCTGCAGGTACGCACCGAAGATCAGCGCCAGCAGCAGCGCGCCGGCGAGTCCGAACAGCAGGCGCTTGAGGAACGGCTTCATCTCATGCCAGCGCGGCGCGGCTGCGCGCAATCGCTTGCTCGTTGATCGGCAGGTTGACCAGTGCGGCGAATACCCCGAGCCCGATGGTGATCATCCAGACCGTATTGTAATTTCCCTGCAGCGTAAACAGATAGCCGCCCAGCCAGACGCCCAGAAAACTGCCGATCTGATGCGAGAAGAACACGAAGCCCGACAGCATCGACAGGTAACGCACGCCGAAAATCCCGGCGATCACGCCATTGGTCAGCGGCACCGTCGACAGCCACAAAAATCCCATCGCGCTGGCAAACACATACACCGACCATTGCGACAGCGGCGCCAGCAGAAACAGGCTGATGATAAGCGCGCGGCTGGCATAAATGCCGGACAGCAAATAGCGTTTGGGAACCCGCCCGCCGAGATGGCCGGCCACGAACGAGCCGAAGATATTGAACAGCCCGATCAGGGCCAGCGCAATCACTGCCACGTTCGGGTCCAGGATGCCCTTGTCTTTCAGGTAGGCCGGCAAATGCATGCCGATGAACACGACCTGGAAGCCGCAGACGAAATAGCCGGCCACCAGCAACAGGAAAGGCCGGTAGGCGAACGCCTCCCTGATCGCATCCGTGATGCTTTGCTGGTGTTCGTCGACGGCAGCATGCCGCGGTTCGCGCAGGCGCAGCGCCATCGGCAGCATTATCAGCAACAACAGCGCGGCCACCAGATAGAACGCGTTTTGCCAGCCGGCGATGGAAATCATCCGCTGCTCGATCGGCATCAGCATGAATTGCCCGAACGAACTGGCCGCGCCCGAAATGCCGAAGGCCCACGAACGCTTCTCGGCCGGCGCGATGCGCGCGATGATGCCGCTGACCGCGCCGAAGCCGGTACAGGCCAGGCCGCCCCCGACCAACACGCCGGCACCGAGCACGAATAGGGTCGGTTCGCTCACCAGCGCCATCCAGACCAGGCCGGCCGCATACAGCAGCGCCCCGAGCAGCACCACCCGCATGGTGCCGTAACGGTCCGCCGCCATGCCGGCGAACGGCCCGAATACGCCCCACATCAGGTTTTGCAAGGCAATTGCCAGCGAAAAGGTTTCGCGGGTCCAGCCCTGCGCCTGCGAGATCGGCTGCAGCCAGAAGCCGAAGCCGTGCCGCACCCCCATCGCCAGAGTCAAAATCAGACCGGTGGCGATCAGGATCACCTTCAGATCGGGAGTGCGGGAAGCAGGGTCGTGGAGCATGGTGTCGGGCGATTGGCAAAAATTGAATAAAAATCAGGAGTATTTTTAATACCGCAAGAAATACATACGCAAACTACAAATTTCTTACCATACTCCCGCCATGCATCGCTAGCGGCGCACACTGCGCGTTAAGCAGTTTTCTTGGCAACGGCCTTGCGTACCGCCGGTTTGGCGGCGGCTTTCTTGGCCGGCGCTTTTTTGGCGGCGGCCTTCTTGGCTGCCGGCCTTATTGTTGCCGCGGTTTGCGTATCCGCCGCATCTGCCGCCGTAGCCGCGTCCGCACCTGCAGCCGCCTTGCCTTTGGCCGGCGCCTTGGCCTTGCGCTCCTCGAACTCGAAGCTGACCTTGCCGTCCTTGCCCTTGACCAGGAAAGCCTTGAACGGGCGGCGGGTGCGCTGCGAGATGAAGCCCGGCAACAGGTCGGTCTTGCCTTCGTTGAGCAGCTTGGCCATCTGCTCCGGCAGAATTTCCTGCTGCAAGATGATGCGGCCGCTGCGGAAATCGCAGGCTTTCGGCCTGGCGACGGTTTTTTCGCAAACGTAGCCGAGGCCCATTTCATACACGCCGCTGCCGCATTTCGGGCAGGCGCCGAGCGGCGTCTGGCCGCTGAAATCGACCCCTTCGCCATCTTCGCTCTCGTCGTTCTGGCCGAAGTCGAATTCCATCTTCAGGTTCTTGTGCTCTTCATCCGGGACAATGCGCAGGATGGCGGCGAACGGGCGCCCCATCTTGGAGCGGAAGCCTTGCAGCGGGCCGATAGTGCGGTTCTTCAGCAGTTCCTCGACCTCGGCCACCTCAAACTGGCGGCTGCCGGGGGTCTTGCTCATCGAAAACTCGCATTTGGTACAGGCGAAGCGGCGGTAATTTTCCTTCACCACGCCGCCGCAATGCGGGCACGGCGTAGTCAGCGTCGCGTAGTCGCCGGGTATCGTGTCGTTGTCGTATTCCTTCGCGCGCTTGACGATGATCTGGGTCATCTGGGCGATTTCGCGCATGAATTCTTCGCGGCTTTTCTGGCCTTTTTCGATTTGCGACAGCTTGTATTCCCACTCGCCGGTCAGCTCCGGCGAAGTCAGCTCGGACACGCCGAGGCCGCGCAGCAGCGTCATCAGCTGGAATGCCTTGGCGGTCGGCATGATCTCGCGCCCTTCGCGCAGGAAGTATTTCTCGGTCAGCAAGCCTTCGATGATAGCCGCGCGCGTGGCCGGCGTGCCCAGGCCCTTGCCGGCCATCGCTTCGCGCAGATTGTCGTCGAGCAGCTTGCCGGCGCCTTCCATCGCCGACAGCAAGGTGGCTTCCGTATAGCGCGCCGGCGGCTTGGTGACCAGCCCGTTGGCCGTAATCTTGTCGGTCAGGACTTTTTCGCCCTTGGCCACCGGCACCAGATTGCCGGCATTTTCGCTGTCTTTTTCGGCCGTTTCCTTGCCGTAGATCGCCAGCCAGCCGGGATTGGTCATGACCTTGCCTTCGGTCTTGAACTGGTGGCCCGAGACTTCAGTATAGCGGGTGGTGACCTGGAATTCGGCCGCCGGGAAGAACACCGCCATGAAGCGCTTGGTGACCAGGTCGTACAGCTTCTGTTCCGGCTCGGACAGGTTTTTCGGCGCTTGCGTGGTCGGGATGATCGCGAAGTGATCCGAAATCTTGCTGTTGTCGAAAATCCGCTTGTTCGGCTTGACCCAGCCCTTGTTCAGGATCTGTTTGGCAAACTGGTGGTAATTATGGTTCTCCGACACGGTTTCCAGCGCCTGCTTGACGGTGCCGAGATAATCTTCCGGCAAATGGCGCGAGTCGGTCCGCGGGTAGGTCAGCACCTTGTGCTTTTCGTACAGCGCCTGCGCCAGTCCGAGCGTGTTCTTGGCCGAAAAGCCGAAGCGCGAGTTGGCTTCGCGCTGCAGGCTGGTCAGGTCGAACAGCGCCGGCGCCATCGAGGTGGTCGGCTTCGATTCTTCGCTGACGCTGCCCTGCTTGCCGCGGCAGGCGGCGACGATCGACTCGGCGGCGGCCTTGCTCCACAGCCGTTCCGCGCGTTTTTCCGGATCCGTTTCGTCTTTTTTATGCTTGGTGTCGAGCCAGCGGCCTCGT
>NZ_AVCC01000020.1 GCF_000622895.1 Herminiimonas sp. CN | reverse complement strand
CTTNTTTTGTTGTGAAGCAGCGAAATTACTCCGCCACTTGGGTTTTTGAACCAACAGTGCCGAATTTCTGGCGGAATTTTTCCACCCGACCGGCGGTATCGACGATCTTGTGTTTGCCGGTGTAAAACGGATGCGATTCGGAAGATACCTCGATCTTCACGAGTGGATATTCCTTGCCTTCAAATTCCATCTTGTCGCGGGTCTGGATAGTTGAGCGAGTAACGAATTTGAAATCGCAGGACAAGTCGTGGAACAAAACTTCGCGATAATCTGGGTGAATGCCGTCTTTCATGTGTGCCTCTAGTAGTTTGGTAGCCAATCGTCACTTCGTCGGCCGTGCCGCCTCTTGGCCCGATTGTCGATCACTTGCCTGTGGTTGAATGCCGCTGCTTAAAATCGCAGCCGGAGATTATACAATGCAATCAGGCACTATGGCCAAATTGGAATAAAATGTCGAACCAGAACAGGAGCAAGAAACGTGGCAATCGGCATTAATTCAGGGATGAGTACGGCTTTGCGGGCCATTGAAGTATTTGGCATCATCGCCTTCGCCAGCTCGGGCTTCATCGAGGCGCGCCGCAAGAAAATGGATCTGATCGGCGTTTTCACCGTGGCTTTCATCACGGCTTTCGGCGGCGGCACCTTGCGCGACATCCTGCTGGACCGCCGTCCGCTGTTCTGGGTGCAGCATCAGGAATACACGCTGTTGATATTCGTGCTGGCCCTGGTTGTGCTGCCGCTCTCGCACTACCTTCAATCCTCAACTGCCGAACGCGCGATCATTTTTGCCGATGCACTGGGACTGGGTTTGTTCAGCGCCGTGGGCGCCTCGGTTGCGCAGGAAATGCAAATGCCGCTTTTCATCTGCGTGATGATGGGCGTCATCACCGCCATTTTTGGCGGCGTATTGCGCGATGTGATATGCAATGAGATACCGCTGGTATTTCGCCGCGGGCAACTCTACGCCACCTGCGCCTTCGTCGGCTGCTGGGTGTATCTGATCCTCAATCTGCTTGATGTTCACCAGACGCTTGCGCTTCTTTCCAGCATCCTGGTCACCTTCGTAATGCGCCTGCTGGCAGTGCGCTTCGATCTGAAACTGCCGGCCTGAATACAAGAAGGGCGCCTGCCGCAGCCTACGCCCTCCTTTGCCCGCCACCGAACCTGATCCGGCGATTTAAGCAGAATTAGCCGCCGCGCCGCATCATGTCGAAAAACTCGGCGTTGGTCTTGGTGGCCTTCATCTTGTCGAGAATGAATTCCATCGCTTCGATTTCGTCCATGCTGTAAAGCAACTTGCGCAGGATCCAGATTTTCTGCAACTGGTCCGGCTTGATCAGCAACTCTTCGCGGCGGGTGCCGGACTTGTTCAGGTTGATGGCCGGGTAGACGCGCTTTTCGGCCAGGCGGCGCTCCAGATGCACTTCCATGTTGCCGGTGCCCTTGAATTCCTCGAAGATCACGTCATCCATCCGGCTGCCGGTTTCGATCAGCGCGGTGGCGATGATGGTCAGCGAGCCGCCTTCCTCGATGTTGCGGGCGGCGCCGAAGAAGCGTTTCGGGCGCTGCAGCGCATTGGCATCGACACCGCCGGTCAGCACCTTGCCGGAGGCCGGGATCACGGTGTTGTAGGCGCGCGCCAGGCGGGTGATCGAATCCAGCAGGATCACCACGTCCTTCTTCATTTCGACTAAGCGCTTGGCTTTTTCCAGCACCATCTCGGCCACCTGCACGTGGCGCGTGGCCGGTTCGTCGAAGGTCGACGCCACCACTTCGCCGCGCACCGAGCGCTGCATCTCGGTCACTTCTTCCGGCCGCTCGTCGATCAGCAGCACGATCAGCGTCACATCCGGATGGTTGGCGGTAATCGCGTGCGCAATATGCTGCAGGATCACCGACTTGCCGGATTTGGGCGACGCCACCAGCAAGCCGCGCTGGCCCTTGCCGATCGGCGCGATCATGTCGATGATGCGGCCGGTGATGTTTTCCTGGCCGTTCATCTCGCGCTCGAGGTGCAACACCTTGTTCGGGTGCAGCGGCGTCAGGTTTTCAAACATGATGCGGTGCTTGGATGCCTCGGGGGCCTCGCCGTTGACCTTGTCCACCTTCACCAGTGCGAAATAGCGTTCGCCGTCTTTCGGGGTACGGACTTCGCCTTCGATCGAATCGCCGGTATGCAGGTTGAAGCGGCGGATTTGCGACGGCGAGATATAGATGTCGTCGGTCGACGCCATGTAGCTGGCATCCGGCGAGCGCAGGAAGCCGAAGCCGTCCGGCAGCACTTCAAGGGCGCCGTCGCCGAAAATTTGTTCGCCTTGCTTGGCGCGTTTTTTCAGGATGGCAAACATCAATTCCTGTTTGCGCAAGCGGGCGGCGTTATCGATGTCGAGTCCGATTGCCATTTCCAGCAGGGCCGAGACGTGTAACGCCTTTAATTCAGATAAATGCATGGTGAGAGTGTCCCGAGACGGGATGAATATAGGTGGGGGTGGGAACCGCGAGGTGTGCTTGTAATCGGGTATTGAGTATCAAGCGGGATAATCTGAAGAATATTTATATGAATCAGCGGCACTGCGAGCGCTGCGCCGCTGCTTGCATTAAATGTTGCTGTCCACAAACGAGGTCAGTTGGCCTTTTGCCATCGCGCCTACTTTTTGCGCCGCAGCGACACCGTTCTTGAACAGGATCAGGGTCGGAATGCCGCGAATGCCGAATTTTGCCGGTACCGCCTGATTGGCGTCGACGTCCATTTTGGCGATGGTGATCTTGCCGTCGTATTCCTTGGCGATTTCTTCCAGGATCGGCGCGATCATTTTGCAGGGGCCGCACCACTCCGCCCAGAAATCGACCAGCACGGGTTTGTCGGACTTCAGTACATCCGCTTCAAAGGATGCATCGGTAATATGTTTGATGTTTTCGCTCATGGATTCCTCGGAGTGAGGGGATAAAAGGGTAAATGGCGCTGCCTACGGAATTCGTTCAGACTTGCCTGCAATACTCGTTGCCTGCTTGACAGCGCCTCCATTGTGACCTCAATGAAGTTGAGGCGCTGTGCTTTAATTCAATGTTTTTGAAATGTGCGGCAAGAAACAATGCGGCGGGGATGCGGTAAATCATAACCTATTTTTGCGCGAAATGTTGTGCAGCGGCTTCGATTTTATCTGCAGGCGCCTGCGCCGCTCGCATAAAATGCATGATCGGCGTGGTTTTCACGCAAAGCCGACCCTTCTTCCCCGTCGCAATCAGCCCATACCAGATGCCGCTTTCGCCTATCCTGATTCCCCCTTCCGCCACTTTCTGGTGCGATGCGGCGCGCGCGCTGCTGCGCCGGCTGCAAGAAGACGCGCTGCTGCCGCAGCGGACGCCATCGCAAGCACCCGATTTTTCGGCGCTGTGCGTGATGGTGCCGACCTACGGCCATGCGCTCCAGCTCAAGGCTGCGCTGGCAGAAGCGCTGCAATGCGCATTCATTCCGCCGCGCATCACCACGCCAGCCACCTGGCTCGAATTGTTGCCGCCGGAGAGCGGCGGCAGCGCGATTGCGCACGACAGCGAACGGCTGATGGCGCTGTACGCGGGGCTGCGCCAGCATGCGTGGCTGAAAAAACTGTTCACCGCCAAGCGCAATACCGATCTGCTGCCCTTGGCGCAAACCCTGCTGTCGCTGTCGGATGAACTGACGCAGGCGCTGCTGCCGGCGCTCCAGCTGGCACCGGAGGCGCTGGAGCAAAGCTGGCAGGCCGCACTGGCAGAACTGTCGCCGCCGGCACGCCAGCTGTTGTCGGACGAAACCCAGCTGGTGTGGACGATCTGGCAGAGCCAGCTCGAGCAGAACGATGCCAGCGCCGCCCGCATGCTGCAGCTGCAGCGTTTTGCGGAGCAGGCACGCGGGCCTTTGGTCTGGATCAGCCCGGTTGCGCCCGATCCGCAGCAAGCGGCATTCCTGAGCGCTTACGCCGCACGCCAGCCGGTCTTGCCGCTCCTGCTCGACTGGCGCACCTCGGCAATAAGCAAGGAGTATGCAGTCGCATGGCACGAAATACATGCGGAAAACGATGCCAGTCAATCCAGTATATTTTCCGGGCGACAACCCGTGGCGCTCTACGGCGCCAGCGGACTGGAAGACGAAGCGCTGCACGCGGCCCAGACCATCGTCGACTGGCTGCAGCAAGGCAAATCCCGCCTGGCCATCGTCGCGCAGGACCGGGTCGTGGCGCGGCGCATCCGGGCGCTGCTGGAGCGCGCCCAAGTCTTCGTCAGCGACGAAACCGGCTGGAAGCTCTCCACCACCCGCGCTGCAGCGGCGCTGGCGGCGTGGTTCGAAGTGGTGTCGTCGCGGGCCGAGACCGCCGCCCTGCTGGACTTCCTGAAGTCGCCCTACGTGTTCGCGCCGCTGGCGGACAAGCCGGCGCAACTGATGACGATCGAGCGCACGCTGCGGCGCGCCAATGTGCTGGCCGGCTGGGACGCGGCCGGCGCGGCGCTGGCCGGAAGTCCGACTGAGCAGGCCAGCGTGCGCCGCATCGCGCAGCAGGCCGCGGCATTTGGCGGGCGCAAGACGCTGGCCGCTTGGCTGGCCGCCACCGGCGGCATGCTGGCTGCGCTCGACATGCAGGCCGCGCTGGCGGCCGACGCTGCCGGGCAACAGGTGCTGGCGGTGCTGGAAGCGCTGCAGGCGGAATGCGCGGCGCTGACCGAAACCTTTGCATTTGCCGAATGGCGCGCCTTCCTCGACATGCAGCTGGAAGCGGCGCCGTTCGTGGCCGCCAATCTTGATGCCCGGGTCGTGATGCTGCCGCTCAACGGCACGCGCCTGCGCAGCTTCGATGCGGTGCTGCTGGTCGGTGCCGACGCCAAGCACCTGCCCTCGCAGCCGCAGGAAACCCTGTTCTTCGCCAATGCGGTGCGGCGCGAACTCGGGCTGGAAACCCGCGAAAGCCGCCAGCGCCAGCAATTGCGCGACTTTGCCGAGCTGCTGAGCGCCAATCCGGAGGTGGTGCTGTCGTGGCAGGCGCATACGGACGGCGAACCGAATCCGCTCAGCCCCTGGATCGAACGGCTGCAGCTGACGCTGGCGCGGCACGGTCTGCCGCCGTTGCCGGCGCACCACAGCGCGCTGGCGACCCGGCAATTGCAGCCTGCGCTGCCGCGCATGCCGGCGCCATCAGCGCCGCAACTGGCGCCGCAAAAACTCTCGGCCAGCGGCTACAACAGCCTGCTGGCCTGCCCGTACCAGTTCTTCGCCGCCCGCATGCTGCGCCTTTCCGCACTGGATGAACTGTCCGACATGCCGGAAAAGCGCGATTACGGCGGCTGGCTGCATGCGATCCTGAAAACCTATCACGACACGCTGCGCGACCAGCCTTGCCCGCTGCCCGGGCGCGAAAACTTGTTGCGCAGCATTTCCGCGCAAGCGTTCGATGCCATTCTCGGCAAGAACGCCGCCGCGCTCGGCTATTACACGCGCTGGCAAAAGGTGATTCCCGCGTATCTGGAATGGGCCAATGCGCACGAGGCCGAAGGCTGGCAGTTCGTGGTCGGCGAACAATGGTTCGAGAAAACCCTGCGCTGGCAGCAGGGTGAAATTCAAGGAGAAGTATTGCTGCAGGGCCGCATCGACCGCATCGATGAAGCCGCAGACGGCGCGCGGGCGATACTCGACTACAAGACCAGCGACGCCGCCAGCCTGAAGGCCAGGCTGAAAGGCGGCGAAGACCTGCAATTGCCGTTCTACGGCATGTTGTCGGACGCGCCGGTGGCCAGCGCGCAGTATGTCGCGCTGGAAGCAGACAAAGGGAAAGGCGGCAAAACTGGCGCCGCTGCCGCACCCGACTACGCCAACTGGAAAACCGCACTGGAAACACACATCGTCATGAATATGCAAGCGATAGCCGGCGGCACGCCGCTGCCGGCCAACGGCGTCGAATCGGTTTGCCAGTACTGCGATGTGCGCGGTCTGTGCCGCAAGGGAGCCTGGTAATGGAACGCATGAATCCCGAACCAGCCCCGCACGCCTACGAAATCAACCGGCAGCCGGTCGGCGCGCAAGCCTTCATCGCCAGCGCCTGCGACCCAAGACTATCGGTGGTGGTGGAAGCCTGCGCCGGCAGCGGCAAGACCTGGCTGCTGGTAGCGCGCATGCTGCGCCTGCTGCTGGCCGGCACCGAACCGGCCGAATTGCTGGCCATTACCTTCACCCGCAAGGCCGCGCAGGAAATGCGCGAGCGCCTGCTGCTGCTGCTGCGCGACCTGGCCTTGCTGCCGGAAGCGCAAATCCGCACGCTGCTGGAAGAGCGCGGCGTGCCGCCGCAGGACATGGCGCACGCGCTGCCGACCGCGCGCGGCCTGTATGAACGGGTCCTGTCCAGCCCGCAAGCGCTGTCGATCGACACCTTCCACAGCTGGTTTGCCAAGCTGATCCGGATTGCGCCGCTGGCCTCCGGCGTGCCGCACGGCTACACGCTGACCGAAGCCACCGGCGAACTGCTGTCCGAGGCTTACAGCACCTTCATGCAATCGATCAACGATGACGGCAATGCCGAACTGAAGGCTGCGCTGCTGGTTTTGTACGACAGCATCGGCGACTTCAACACCAGGAAACTGCTGGACGCCTTCATCGGCAAGCGCGCCGAATGGTGGGCCAGCACCCAGCGTGAAGATTCATCGCAAGAGCCACTGCCGCTGGCATGGCTGCGAGAACTGTGCGGCGACGATGCCGAAAATGACGCGCGGCTGGCGCTGTGGAATGACGCAGCTCTGCAAAAACGCCTGCTGAACATCGCATGGCTGCTGGGGCAAGGCGCAAAACGCAATCAGGAACGCGCCACCAGCATCGAGAGCGCGCTGACTGCCGGCGCCGGCCTGGAAAATTTTGCCCAACTGCTGGGCCAGTTCTGCGACGACAAGGGCGCGCCACGCGGCAACGACCACCGACGCGGGCAATTGTTCAAGGCGATCGAAGCCAATCTGGGAGAAGACGGCGGCGACGCCTTCGAGCGCGAATTCACCACCCTGGGCGAAACATTGCTGCAACTGCAGCGCCGCAGTTGCGAGCCGCAGGTGCTGGCAGTGAACGCCGCGCTGTTTACCGTCGGCGCCGCCTACCTGGAGCGCTATCAGGCGATCAAGGCCGAACGGCGCGTGTTCGATTTCGCCGATCTGGAATGGCAGGCGTACCGGCTGCTGTCCAACGAAGAACACGCGGCGTACCTGCAAAGCCGGCTCGATGCGCGCTACAAGCAGATCCTGCTGGACGAATTCCAGGACACCAATCCGCTGCAATGGCACATCGTGCAAGGCTGGCTGAACGCCTACGGCGACGACGCCGGCAAGCCCGGCATCTTCATCGTCGGCGACCCCAAGCAATCGATTTACCGTTTCCGCCGCGCCGAGCCGCGCGTGTTCCAGGCCGCCAGCGCCCATCTGGCCGCGCAAGGCGCGGCGCTGCTGCGCACCAACCAGACCCGGCGCAATGCGGCAGCCATCGTCGAGGCGCTCAATGCCAGCTTCGCGCCGAACCCGATCTTCCAGCCGCAAACCACGCTGGCCGCGCAAGCCGGCACGGTCTGGCGCCTGCCGCTGATCCGGTCAGCAGCCGACGACAAGCCCGCCGCAGGTGCGGCAGATGTGGCAGCGGCATCGATGATCCGCAACCCGCTCGCCACCGCGCGCGACGAACAGGAAGATGCGCGCCGGCGCGACGAGGGGCATGCAGTGGCGCAGGCAATCCTGCACGCCCGGCACGCGCTGAGCACGCAGACCAATGCGCCGGTGCGCTGGTCGGACGTGATGCTGCTGGTCAAGAAGCGCACCCATCTGGGCGCCTACGAGGGCGCGTTGCGTGCGGCCGGAATTCCGTTCGCGTCCGACCGCCGCGGCGGCCTGCTCAGCGCACTGGAAATCCTCGATCTGATTGCGCTGCTGAATTTCCTGATCACGCCCGGCGACGATCTGGCGCTGGCGCAGGTGTTGAAGTCGCCCTTGTTCGATGCCGGCGACGCCGACCTGATTGCGCTTGCGCAGCGCACCGAACACGGCTGGTGGGCCCGCCTGCAGGCTGCCGCAGACGCTGGCGCATCACAGCCGCTGGCGCGCGCCGAACGTCTGCTGGCGCACTGGCTGCTGGCCGCGCCGCAATTGCCGGTGCACGACCTGCTCGACCTGATCCTGCATCAGGGCGATCTGATCGCACGCACCGCGCAAGCCGCGCAGCCGCTGGTGCGCAGCCAGGTGATCGGCAATATCGAAGCGTTCGTCGAGCTGGCGCTGAACCTCGATGCCGGTCGCTATCCGAGCCTGCCGAAATTCATCGATGCGCTGCGCACCTTGCAAAACCAGGCGGGCAACGATGCGCCCGACGAAGCCGGGATCGATGCCGGGCTGGACGCGGTGCGCATCATGACCATCCACAGCGCCAAGGGGCTGGAAGCGCAGATCGTGGTCTTGCTCGATGCCAACCACAGCGAACCGGCCCGCGACGATAGCGGCGTGCTGTGCGACTGGCCGCAGGAATCTCGGGCCCCGACCCACTTCTCGGTGTTCGGCCGCCAAGGCGAGCGCGGCGCGGCGCGCGACCATCTGTTCGCCGCAGAGGAAAGCTTCAAGCAGCAGGAAGACTGGAATCTGCTGTATGTCGCCGCCACCCGCGCCAAGCAGATCCTGATCGTCAGCGGCGTGGCAGCTGCCAAAAGCGCGCAAGCCGACGGCAGCGCGCCCGGCAGCTGGTACGACCGGCTGCGCCACGCGCCGGAAATCCCGGACTATGCGTTTTCTGCACTCGCAGCCGCGCCGGATCAAATGACCGCCGACAGCTTCACGCTGCCGCTGTACGATCCGCCGCTGCTGGCCGCCCCCGGCAGCGCACCAACGGCCAGCACCGCAGGCGATGCGATTGCGGAAGGCATCGCGCTGCACGCGCTGCTGGAACGCCTGACCCACGCTAGCGCGTGGCCGGTCGAAATCCCCGCGGCGGACGCCATCGCCGGCTGGCTGCGCTGCCCCGCCGCGCTGGCGGCGACCATCCGCACTCAGGCCGAAACCATCCTGGCGCAGCCGCATCTGGCGCGCTTTTTCGACCCAGGCCAGCATCACAGCGCCCGCAACGAAATGGAAATCCTGCACCGCGCAAGCGTGCTCAGGCTGGACCGGGTGGTCATCTTCGAGGAGGAAATCTGGATTCTCGACTACAAGCGCAACTACCTCGACGTTGAGCGCGCCGCCTATCGGGCGCAGCTGGCCGGCTACCGCGCTGCGGGCGCAATGGTGTTCGGCGACAAGCCCCTGAAATCGGCGTTGATCACCGTCGACGGGCGCCTGATCGATCTGGATTAAAAAAATGGCAGGGTATCGTTATAAACCCTGCCATTCCCGCATATAAAACAAGCGACTCAACAAATACTGCCAATCATGCACCAGATGCGCGATGGACTGTACTTATGCTTGATGGTAGGACGTGACCCGCTCCACCTCGCTCTTCGATCCCAGGAACACCGGCACCCGCTGGTGCAGTTTTTCCGGCTGGACGTCCATGATGCGCCGGGCGCCGTTGGTGGCCGCGCCGCCGGCCTGCTCGACGATGAACGCCATCGGATTGGCTTCGTACATCAGGCGCAGCTTGCCGGGCTTGCCCGGTTCGCGCGCGTCGGCCGGGTACATGAAGACGCCGCCGCGGTTGAGGATGCGGTGCACGTCGGCCACCATCGAGGCGATCCAGCGCATGTTGAAATTGCTGCCGCGCGGACCGGCGTCGCCGGCCAGCAATTCGTTCACATAGCGCGTCACCGGCGGGAACCAGTGGCGGGCGTTGGAGGCGTTGATCGCGAATTCACGCGTTTCAGCCGGGATCTGCATGTTGCGCTGGGTCAGCACCCAGGAGCCCATCTCGCGGTCCAGCGTGAAGCAGTTGACGCCGTTGCCGGTGGTCAGTACCAGCACGGTTTGCGGGCCGTACACCGCATAGCCGGCGGCAACCTGCTGGCTGCCCGGCTGCAGGAAATCCTGTTCGGTCGGTTCGCCCATGCCTTCCGCCGCTTTCAGCACCGAGAAGATGGTGCCGATCGAGACATTGACGTCGATGTTGGAAGAGCCGTCGAGCGGATCGAACAGCAGCAGGTATTCGCCCTTCGGATAGCGGTTCGGGATCGGGTGAATGGTTTCCATCTCTTCCGACGCCATCGCCGCCAGATGGCCGCCCCATTCATTGGCTTCGAGCAGGATTTCGTTGGAAATGATGTCGAGCTTTTTCTGCACTTCGCCCTGCACGTTCTCCGTCTCTGCGCTGCCCATGACTTCGCCCAAAGCGCCCTTGCCGACCGCATGGCTGATGGTCTTGCAGGCGCGCGCGACGACTTCGATCAAGAGCCGCAATTCGGCCGGGATGGTGTTGTTCTGGCGCTGTTCTTCCACCAGGTATTGTGTCAGGCTGATGCGTTTCATGAATTTCCTTTCTAACTATGGTACCGCCCCGCTCCCGCAAGCGGGAGCGGGGCAAATGCATATCAAGCCGCCAGCGCCTTCGACACCACTTCGGCCACGTCCTTCGACAGTTTCTTGGCCTTTGCGACTTTCTGCAGCGCGACCTGCATCTGCAGGCGCAGCGCCGGCCGGTATTTCTTCCAGTGGTCCAGCGTGCGCGCCAGGCGTGCCGCCACTTGCGGGTTGATCGCATTGAGCGCGATCACCTGCTCGGCCCAGAACGCGTAGCCGCTGCCGTCGGGCGCATGGAATTGCGCCGGATTGCCGTTGCAGAAACTGAAAATCAGGCTGCGCGCGCGGTTCGGATTGGCGATAGTGAATGCCGGATGCGCGATCAGCTTCCTGACTGCGGCGACATCGGTGGTGCGCGCGGTGGCTTGCAGGCTGAACCATTTGTCGATCACCAGCGCTTCCTTCTTGAAATCCTTGTAAAAACGCTGCAAGGGCTTGGCGGCGCTCTTGCTGCCGGAATTGACCAGGCAGATCAGAGCAGCCAGGCGATCGGTCATGTTGTCGGCGCCAGCATCCTGCGCGTGCGCCAGCTGCAGCGCGCTGTCGTCATTCCAGTCCAGCAGGTACGACAGCGCCAGATTTTTCAGCGCGCGCTTGCCGGCCGAAGCTGCATCAGGACTGTATTTGCCGCTGCCGAGATTTTCTTCATAAGCGGCCAGAAAGTCCGCCTTCAGCGCTTGCGCCAGGCTGGTGCGCATGAAGCGGCGTGCCGCATGTATCGCGTGCGGATCGACCACTGCGCACTGCTCGGCCAGCAATGACTCCGACGGCAGCGTCAGCACCAGTTCGCGGAAGGCCGGATCGAGCGTACTGTCGTTCAGCACCGCGCGCATCGATTCGATGAACAGTGCATCCAGTTCCAGCGCTGGCTCGGCTGCGGCTTGCAGCGTCGCAGTCAGTGCCAGCAGGCGCTGCATCGCCAGGCGCTGGCCGGCTTCCCAGCGGTTGAACGGATCGCTGTCGAACGCCAGCAAGTGCGCCAGTTCCTGGTCCGAATATGCGTAATCGAGCAGCACCGGCGCCGAGAAATTGCGCAGCAGCGACGGAACCGGTTGTTCGCCTACCCGGGTGAAGCGGAAAGTCTGACGCGTCTTGGTGAATTCCAGCACGCAGGTGGTGTGGCCGGCTTGGCAGGTTTGATCGTTTGCCAGCGGCGCCCGTCCTTTTTTCTGTGCAATTTCCAGATGCAGCGGCATATCCCTGCCATGCGCGTCCAGCAAGCCGATCGCAAACGGGATGTGGAACGGCTGCTTCTTGCCTTGGCCGGGCGTGGCCGGGCAGGATTGCGCCAGCGTCACCTCATAGGTTTGCGCATCGGCATCGTATTTGGTCTGCACCTTCACCCGCGGCGTACCGGCCTGGCTGTACCAGCGCTCGAACTGGGACAGGTCGCGGCCGTTGGCGTCGGCCATCGCGGCGCGGAAATCGTCGCAGGATACCGCCTGGCCGTCGTGCCGCGCGAAATACAGATCCATGCCCTTGCGGAAACCCTCGCGCCCCAGCAGCGTCTGGTACATGCGCACCACTTCCGCGCCTTTTTCGTAGATCGTGACCGTATAGAAATTATTGATCTCGACATAGCTGTCGGGCCGCACCGGATGCGCCATCGGGCCGGCGTCCTCGGAAAACTGCACCTGGCGCAGCACCCGCACGTCCTCGATGCGCTTGACCGCGCGGCCGCTGTCGGAGCCGATCATGTCGGCCGAGAATTCCTGGTCGCGGAACACCGTCAAACCTTCCTTCAGCGACAGCTGGAACCAGTCGCGGCAGGTGACGCGGTTGCCGGTCCAGTTGTGGAAATACTCGTGGCCGACCACCGACTCGATATTCGCGTAGTCGGCGTCGGTGGCGATGCTCGGATTGGCCAGCACGTACTTGGTGTTGAAAATGTTCAGGCCCTTGTTTTCCATCGCGCCCATGTTGAAATCGCCGACGGCGACGATCATGAAGCGGTCCAGGTCCAGCTCCAGGCCGAAGCGCTGCTGATCCCAGCGGATGCTGTGTTTCAGCGAGTCCATCGCGTGCTGGGTCTTGTCCAGGTTGCCCGGCTCGACCCATACTTGCAGCAAGGCCCTGCGGCCGGATTGGAGCTTGAATTTCTCTTCCTGGCAGACCAGCTTGCCGGCCACCAGCGCGAACAGGTAGGACGGTTTCTTGAACGGGTCTTGCCACTTCGCATAGTGGCGACCGCCGCCCAGGTCGCCCTGTTCGACCAGATTGCCGTTCGACAGCAGCACCGGATATTTCTTCTTGTCGGCGCGCAGCATCACCGTGTATTGCGCCATCACGTCCGGGCGATCCGGGAAGTAGGTGATCTTGCGAAAGCCTTCCGCTTCGCATTGGGTGAAGAAATTGCCGTTCGAGACATACAGTCCCATCATCGTGGTGTTCCGGTCCGGATGGATCAGGGTTTCGATTTCCAGCGTGACCTGATCCGGCGCATCGGCAATTTGCAAAATCGCGCCGGACAGCGTGTAGCCGCCCTTGGCGCGCTTGCTCAGCAATTCCCCGTTCATGCGCAGCGACAGCAGCTCCAGCCCCTCGCCATGCAGCACCAGATTCTTGCCGGCCGCCGCGGGATTGCGCGTCATCGTGATGCGGGTGGCAACGCGGGTGGCGTGCGGATCGAGGTCGAAGCCCATTTCCACGGTGCTGACGGTATAACCAGGCGCAGCGTAATCCGCGCGGAAAATTGTATTGGGAGTATTGGTTCGCATGGGGAAATCATCCAATGGAAGAGATGCAAAACGGCATTTTACCAATCGCCGCGCAATGCTTGCTGAAATGCGGCCCGACTGTTGCGCCGGCACAGGGTCGCCGCAACGTCGCGCTTCATCGGCAAGTGGATTTTTTCCGGGAAAAGATTTCAGAAAAATACATACATTGCGCTGTATTTTTCATTGCCGCATATAAAACATGCAGAAAATTCAATGTTTTATGGTATACCCGGGCATACCCGGCCTGTGCAAGCTCCGGGTTATGTTGCAATCTAGCCGTAATAGATCTGCCCGGCCACGGTGACGATCAGGGTCAGCGCCACCACGACAATACTGACGACAAATAAGCGCGCCATGGCGGCTGCTCCCGGGCTATCAGCCGAGCGTTCTTGCGGTGGCTGTTCCGGGGTTTGCTGCGGATTCTCTGCGGGGGATGTCATGTTTTCCTTAGGGGATCAAAATACTCGAACCTGTCGTCTTGCGCGACTCCAGGTCTATGTGGGCTTGCACGACATCTTTCAGCGCATAACGCTGATTAATCTCGATCTTCACTTTACCGCTTTCAACCATTGCAAACAGTTCGCCTGCCATCGCCAGCAAATCCTCGCGCTTGGCAGTGTAATTCATCAGCGACGGGCGGGTGATGAAGAGCGAGCCGCGCGATGCCAGTTCGTTCAGGCTGAACGGCGGCACCGGCCCGGAGGCGTTGCCGAAACTGACCATCATCCCCAGCGGCGACAGGCAATCGAGCGAGCCGATGAAGGTATCGTTGCCGATCGAGTCGTAGACTACCGGCACGCCTTTGCCGCCGGTGATTTCCCTGACCCGAAGGGCGAAATTCTCGGTGTTGTAATTGATCACGTGGGCGCAGCCGTGCGCCTTGGCCAGCGCGCCTTTTGCGTCCGAGCCGACGGTGCCGATCATGGTCACGCCCAGCGCACGCGCCCACTGGCAAGCGATCAGGCCGACCCCGCCGGCGGCCGCATGGAACAGGATGGTTTCACCGCCCTGCAGCCGGTAGGTGCGGCGAAACAGGTATTGCACCGTCAAGCCCTGCAGCATCATCGCCGCGGCAGTCTCGAAGTCGATCGCGTCCGGCAGCCGGACCAGCGCCGCCGCCGGCATCAGGCGCACTTCGGCATAGGCGCCGATCGGGCGGCCAGCGTAGGCGACGCGGTCGCCGACTTTTATGTCGGTAACGCCGGCGCCGACCGCCTCCACCACGCCGGCGCCTTCCATCCCGAGGCCGGCCGGCAACGGTTGCGGATACAGACCGGTGCGGAAATACACATCGATGAAATTCAGGCCGCAGGCGACATTGCGCACCCGCGCCTCGCCCGGGCCGGGTGCGCCGACCTCGACCTCGATGTATTCCATCACCTCCGGGCCGCCTGTGGTACTGATGCGAATCGCTTTTGACATGATGCCTCCTAAGATTTCTTTCGTGATAACAGGTACATCCCGCACAGCACCAGCGCGGTGCCGGTCAGCTGAATCCCGGTCACCGGCTCGCCCAGAATGACGGCCGCCAGAAACAGCGTCGATACCGGCCCCACCATGCCCGCCAGCGAAGCGGTGCCGGCGCCGACACGCGCCACCGCAATCATCGTCATGAATACCGGCAGCACGGTGCAAAACAGCGCATTCACCAGCGACAGCCCGTACACCGGCAGCGGCTGCAGCAGCATCGAGAGCGGCCGCAGCAGGAAGAATTGGCCGATGCAGGCTACGCTGGAGACGCACATCGCGTACGCCACCAGGCGCAGGGTGCCGACGCGCTGCAGCAGCTCGCCGGAAAAAATCAGGTACAGCGCATACGACACCGCGCTGCCGAGCACGAACGCGCCGCCCAGCCAGACGTTGCTGCCGCCGCGGCTGACGTCGTGCATGAACACGAATACCGTGCCCAGGTACGACACTGCCAGCGCGCCCCACTCGAAGCGGGAAATGCGCTTCTTGAAGATAAACACCGACAACAGCAGCACGAAAGTCGGGGTCAGGAACAGGATCAGCCGCTCCAGCCCGGCGCTGATGTGCTGCAGGCCGAGGAAGTCGAGAAAGCTGGCCAGGTAGTAGCCGAGCAAGCCCAGCACCGCGACGCGGGCCCGATCGGCATCCGACAACGGCGCCGCCGACCAGCCCTGCCAGAGCGCGACGGCGGCGAACACCGGCACCGAGAACAGCATCCGGAACGCCAGCAGGGTAATCGCATCGACCGGATAGCGGTAGATCAGCTTGGCGACGATCGCCTTGCCGGAAAAAAGCACCGCGCCGGCAACCGCAATCGCCAGGCCGATCAGGAATTCCTTGCGCGCCGCCTGCTGCAAAGGGGAGGTGGTCATGTTCAAAATATTTCCAGATGACGCCGCGCATGCTCGCATGCATGCTGCCCGGTCATTGTGATGCCACGTAAATAGACGGGGTATGCAAATAAATTATCGGATTACCGCAATATTGTATTGCCACAATTAAAAATACCAATAGCAGTATAAATACAATTCGAAATTACTGCAGAGCAGCCGCGCACGGCTCCTTGCCACATCCATGCCGGCTTGACGCGGGGTTAGCGTGGGGTTAGCGCGGGGCTAGCGCTTGAACAGCGAACCCAGTACGCCGCGAATGATCTCGCGCCCCACCTGCGAACCGATACTGCGCGCCGCTGATTTCACCATCGCCTCGACCGGCGATTCGCGCCGCTGCCGCCGCCCAACAGGCCGCCCAGCAAGCCGCCGAGGCCGCCACCGTCGGTCGCGGCCTCGGCCGGTGCACCACGCGGCGAGGCTCCCGCAGCTGCCACCCGGTTCCTGATGCTTTCGTAAGCCGAGGCGCGATCGAGCGTTTTTTCATACACTCCGGCCACCACCGAGGCCGCCATCACCGCCTGCCGCTCGGCCGCGCTGATCGGGCCGATCTGCGACGCCGGCGGCAGGATGAACGCGCGCTCGACCACGTTCGGCCGGCCCTTTTCGTCCAGAAACGACACCAGCGCCTCGCCCACGCCGAGTTCGGTGATGATTTGCGCGGTGTCGAGCGCCGGATTCGGGCGGAACGTGTCGGCCGCCGCCTTGACCGCCTTCTGGTCGCGCGGCGTGTAGGCGCGCAAGGCGTGCTGGACCCGGTTGCCGAGCTGGCCCAGTACGGTATCGGGAATGTCGAGCGGGTTTTGCGTGACGAAGAACACGCCGACGCCCTTGGAGCGGATCAGGCGCACCACCTGCTCGATTTTTTGCAGCAGCGGCTTGGGTGCCTCGTCGAACAGCAAATGCGCCTCGTCGAAGAAGAACACCAGCTTCGGCTGGTCCAGGTCGCCGACTTCCGGCAGGTTCTCGAACAGCTCCGACAACAGCCAAAGCAAGAAAATCGCATACAGGCGCGGCGAATTCATCAGCTTGTCGGCCGCCAGGATATTCACGACGCCGCGGCCGTTGGCATCCGTTTGCAGCAGATCGTCGATATTCAGCATCGGTTCGCCGAAGAAGCGGTCGCCGCCCTGCTCTTCGATGGCGATCAGGCCGCGCTGGATGGCACCGATGCTGGCGGCTGAAATATTGCCGTATTCGGTCTGGAAGCTGGCCGCATTGTCGCCGACCTCCTGCAGCATCGCCCGCAAATCCTTGGCGTCCAGCAGCAGCAGGCCGTTATCGTCGGCGATCTTGAACACCAGCTGCAGCACCCCTTCCTGGGTTTCGTTCAGGTTCAGCATGCGCGCCAGCAGCAGCGGGCCGAGGTCGGAAATGGTGGCGCGCACAGGATGGCCTGCTGCGCCGAACACGTCCCAGAACGTCACCGGGCAGGCCGACCAGGCTGGCTCCTCAATGCCCAGCATCTGCAGCCGCTGCCGCATCTTGTCGGAAGGCGCGCCGGCCTTGGCCAGGCCGGACAAATCGCCCTTCACGTCCGACATGAAGACCGGCACGCCGAGGTCCGACAAGGCTTGCGCGATCACCTGCAAGGTCACCGTCTTGCCGGTGCCGGTGGCGCCGGTGATGCAGCCGTGCCGATTCACCAAGTTCGGCAGCAGGCCGATATCAACCGCAGGCTTGCTATGGGTATCTTTGGCGATCGGGAGAGGATTTGGCATTGTTCGGCGCTTTTTCGAGGGCGGTGAGGCGGGATTTGACCGGGAACCGGTATGATAAAATATTCGATTCATTATAGCGAACTCGCCTTAGAAAGATACGCCATGGCAGGACATAGCAAATGGGCCAATATCAAGCATAAGAAGGCCGCCACCGATGCCAAGCGCGGCAAGGTCTGGACCCGTCTGATCAAGGAAATCACGGTCGGCGCGCGCATGGGCGGCGCCGACATCGCCACCAATCCGCGCCTGCGGCTGGCGGTGGACAAGGCGGCCGACGCCAACATGCCGAAGGAAAACGTCACGCGCGCGATCCAGCGCGGCAGCGGCAGCCTGGAAGGCGCCAGCTACGAGGAAATCCGCTACGAAGGCTACGGCATCAACGGCGCCGCCATCATCGTCGATTGCATGACCGACAACCGGGTGCGCACGGTGGCCGAAGTGCGCCACGCATTTTCCAAGTTCGGCGGCAACATGGGCACCGAAGGTTCGGTCGCATTCCTGTTCCAGCACTGCGGCCAACTCCTGTTCGCCCCCGGCACCGATGAAGATGCGCTGATGGAAGCGGCGCTCGACGCCGGCGCCGAAGACGTGCTCACCGACGAAGAAGGCGGGATTGAGGTATTGTGCCCGCCGTTCGAGTTTGCCAGCGTCAAGGATGCGCTGGAGAAAGCCGGCTTCAAGGCCGAAGTGGCTGAAATCGTCATGAAGCCGTCGACCGAGATCGTGTTTACCGGCGACGATGCGGTCAAAATGCAGAAATTGCTCGACGCGCTGGAAAATCTGGACGACGTGCAAGAGGTGTATACCAACGCGGTCATCGACGGGGAATAATGCCTGTTTCGCGCACGGCGAATATACTGCACTTAACTTTTTGGCGATAACACTTATGAAAATCCTGGTAGTTGGCTCCGGTGGCCGCGAACATGCGCTGGCATGGAAACTGGCCCAATCCGAACGCGTGCAAGTGGTGTATGTCGCGCCCGGCAACGGCGGCACCGCGCTCGACGCGCGACTGCAGAACATTGCGCTGACCGACCCGCTGGCGCTGGCGGAATTCGCGCAGAAAGAGCATATCGAACTGACCGTGGTCGGCCCGGAAACCCCGCTGGCTGGCGGCATCGTGAATATCTTTCGCCAGCACGGGCTGAAAATCTTCGGCCCCACCAAGGAAGCCGCCCAACTCGAAAGTTCGAAGGACTTCGCCAAGGCCTTCATGCAGCGCCACGCGATCCCGACCGCCGAATACCAGACCTTTACCGACATCGTCGCCGCGCATGACTACGTAAACAGCAAAGGGGCGCCGATCGTCATCAAGGCCGACGGCCTGGCCGCCGGCAAGGGCGTGGTGGTCGCGATGTCGATAGAAGAGGCGCATGCCGCAGTCGACATGATGCTGGCAGACAATGCCTTCGGCGACGCCGGCGCACGGGTCGTGATCGAGGAATTCCTGGCCGGCGAAGAAGCCAGCTTCATCGTCATGGTCGACGGCAAGGACATCCTGCCGCTGGCCAGCAGCCAGGACCACAAGCGCCTGAAAGACCGCGACGAAGGCCCGAACACCGGCGGCATGGGCGCCTATTCGCCGGCGCCGATCGTCACACCCGAGCTGCACGCGCGCGTGATGCGCGAAATCATCACGCCCACCGTGCAGGGCATGGCCAGGGACGGCATTCCGTTTTCCGGCTTCCTGTACGCCGGCCTGATGATCGATGCGCAAGGCAATCCGAAAACCCTGGAATTCAACTGCCGCATGGGCGACCCGGAAACCCAGCCGATCATGGCGCGCCTGAAGAGCGATCTGGCCACGGTGATGGAGCACGCCACCGACGGCACGCTCGGCACGGTAGAGCTGGTATGGGATCGCCGCACCGCGCTGGGCGTGGTGCTGGCCGCCGCCGGCTACCCTGAGGCGCCGCGCGCAGGCGATCTGATCAGCGGCATCCCCGCGGAGACGCCCGACTGCATTACGTTTCACGCCGGCACCGCATTGCGCGATGACAAGCTGGTCACCGCCGGCGGACGCGTGCTGTGCGTGGTGGGCTTGGGCGATAGCGTCAAGATGGCGCAAAAACAGGCGTACGACACAATCGAGAAAATCCATTTCGACGGCGCCCAGCATCGCAGCGACATCGGCTGGCGCGCCATCCGCCACCCTAGCTGATTGCGCGCAGAGCAGCGGCTCGAGACCCGGGCCGCTGCCCTCGCACGTTTTGCACTCACATGAAGTCACGGCAAGGTACAATCCGCCGGTGTGTTTTTTCCTACTACCTGCCGATGCCAGCACCCACTTCATCTTCACGCGTCAAAACCTATTTTCTCGAACTGCAGAGCCGTATTGTCGCAGCGCTCGAAGAAATCGACGGCAAGCCGTTCCTCTCCGACGCGTGGCAACGCCCGGAAGGCGGTGGCGGCATCTCGCGTGTGATTGAAGAAGGCCGGGTATTCGAGCGCGGCGGCGTCAATTTCTCCCATGTGACCGGCACAAGCCTGCCGCCATCGGCTGCAGCGGCGCGCCCGGAACTGGCGGGACGCAATTGGGAAGCGATGGGCGTATCGCTGGTATTGCATCCGCGCAACCCATACGCACCGACCGTGCACATGAACGTGCGTTTCTTCATTACCACGGAAGAAGGCAAGGAGGCGGTCTGGTGGTTCGGCGGCGGCATGGATCTGACCCCGTATTACGGCTTCGAGGAAGATGCGGTCCATTTCCACCGGACTTGCAAGCAAGCGCTGGTCGGCTACAGCGAAGACGGCGGCTTGCATGCGGAATTCAAGAAATGGTGCGACGACTATTTTTACCTGAGGCATCGCAAGGAAGCACGCGGCATCGGCGGCATCTTTTTCGATGACTTCAACCGGCTCGATTTCGCCCAAAGCTTTGCCATGACGCAAAGCGTCGGCGATCATTTCATTGACGCCTACCTGCCGCTGCTGGCAAGGCGCAAGGATATGCGGTACGGCGAAACCGAACGCGACTTCCAGGCTTACCGCCGCGGCCGTTACGTCGAATTCAATCTAGTGTTCGATCGTGGTACCCTGTTCGGCCTGCAATCGGGCGGACGCACCGAAGCTATCCTGATGTCGATGCCGCCGGTGGCCAAATGGCGCTACGACTGGAAACCGCAAGCCGGCAGCGTCGAGGCCAGGCTATGCACCGAATTTCTGATCGCGCGGGAATGGATCTGATGCGCCCCCAGCCGGGGCGGCGCTGCGTGGTTGTGCTGGGCGGCAGTTTCGATCCGATCCATCAGGGCCACATCGCGCTGGCCGCATGTTTTTCGCGCCTGCTGGAACCGGATGAATTGCGCATTCTGCCGGCCGGCAACCCGTGGCAAAAAACCCAGGGCCTAAAAGCCTCGGCACAGGACCGGGTCGAAATGGTGCGGCTCGCCTTTGCGGCAGCCAACATGCCGGTCGTCATCGACGAGCAGGAAATTCGCCGCACCAGCGTCAGCGGCGAGGCCAGTTACACGCTCGATACGCTGCGCCTGCTGCGCGACGAACTGGGGCCGGATAGCTCGATTGCGTTTCTGATGGGGGCCGATCAGCTGCTGGGATTGCATACTTGGCACAACTGGCAGAAATTGTTTGATTATGCCCATATCTGCGTTGCATCCAGACCGGGTTTTACGCTGAACATGACGGATCTGCCGCTGGAAGTCACGACAGAATTCGCCCAGCGCATCGGCACCCCGGAGCAAATTCGCAATGCTGCGTGCGGTTTGACCTGCCTGGCATCGGACCTGGCAGTCGACATCTCTGCCACTGAAATCCGGCACGCGCTGCAACATGGGGACCAGCCCAACTCGCTGATTCCCGCCGTAGTGCTAGACTATATTCAACAACATCATCTATATAAGAACTAAATGGAACTCAAAAAACTGCAAACCCTCGTCATTGACGCTCTGGAAGACGTCAAGGCGCAAGACATCAATGTCTTCGATACCGTCCATCTGACCAGCCTGTTCGACCGCATCGTAATCGCCTCCGGCACCTCGAATCGCCAGACCAAGGCGCTGGCCGCGTCGGTGCGCGACAAGGTCAAGGCCGCCGGCGGCGAAGTCCTGAGCATGGAGGGCGAAGACACCGGCGAGTGGGTACTGGTCGACTTGGGCGACATCATCGTCCACATCATGCAGCCGACCATCCGCGCCTACTACCGGCTGGAGGAAATCTGGGGCGACAAGGAAGTCAAGTTCGGCGCCGCCAAGCGCACCGCGAAAAAAACCGACGATGCCGCAGAAGCGCCCAAGCGCGCGGTTTCCCGCCATCTGGCGGCATCGCAAACCACCGTCGACGATGCGCCGGCGGCCAAAAAGCCATCCACTCGCAAGCCGGCCGCAAAAACCGGCGCAGAACCTGCAAAAAAACGCGCGGCCAAGCCCCCGGTCGGCAAAACCGTCAAGGTCGCGGCCAGCAAGAGTGCAGCCAGCGCCAAGAAAGCTCCGGCCAAACGCGCCCCCCGGGCCAAAGCTGCCAGCTAAACAGCGGGCGTCATGCAACTCGTCATCGCAGCCGTCGGGCACAAGATGCCTGCGTGGATCGAGGCCGGCTTTACTGAATACAGCAAGCGCATGCCGCCCGAAATCCGCATCCATCTGAAGGAAATCAAACCGGTCGAGCGTTCCGGCAGCAAGACGGCCGAGACCGCGATGGCGCTGGAGCGCAGCAGGATCGAAGCGGCGCTCCCGAAAGGGGCGCGCATCATTGCGCTCGACGAGCGCGGCCGCGACCTGACTTCGGTGCAGTTATCCCAATATTTGACGCAATGGCAGCAAGACGGCCGAGATGTCGCCCTGGTCATCGGCGGCGCCGATGGTCTCGATGCCCAATTCAAGGCCGGCGCCGAGATGCTGATCCGCATCTCCAGCCTGACCTTGCCGCACGGCATGGTACGCGTCATACTAGCCGAGCAACTATACCGAGCCTGGTCGATCACCCAAAACCATCCCTACCACCGCGTCTGAGCACTCCATGAAGCTACCCGAACGGAAAATCTACCTGGCATCAAAAAGCCCGCGCAGGCGCGAGTTGCTACGTCAAATCGGCGTCGAATTTGAAATACTGCAGTTGCGCGATCACACTGCGCGCGGCCCGGACGTGAGTGAAGCCGTCCGTCCGGACGAATTGCCGCACGAATACGTGGCAAGGGTATGCGGCGAAAAGGCATCTTTTGCTTGGCAAATGATACAGAAGCGCCGGCTACCCTCGCGCCCGGTGCTGGCGGCCGATACCACGGTCGTGATCGACGGCAAGATCCTCGGCAAACCTGCATGTACCGCCGAAGCGATTGAAATGATGCGGCAGCTATCCGGGCGCACCCATCAAGTGATGACCAGTATTGCGCTGCACCACAATGCGCAGTCATGGCAACTGACCCAGATATCCGAAGTGACGTTCGCCGACTTGTCCGAATCAACGATTGACCGCTACTGCGCCACCCATGAACCATACGACAAGGCGGGCGGCTATGGAATCCAGGGCCTGGCCGCAGTTTTCATCCGGCATATCTCCGGCAGCTATTCCGGCATCATGGGGCTGCCGCTGTTTGAAACCACACAACTATTACAAGAAGCCGGCATCCGGCCACTATGAGCCTCCATGAGTGAAAACATCCTTATCAACATTACGCCCCAGGAAACTCGGGTAGCCCTGATCCTGCAAGGCGCGGTCCAGGAACTGCATATCGAACGCACGCTGTCGCGCGGCCGGGTCGGCAACGTCTATTCGGGGAAAGTGGTGCGCGTTTTGCCGGGCATGCAATCGGCTTTCATCGATATCGGACTGGAACGCGCAGCTTTCCTGCACGTTGCCGATATCTGGGAAGCGCGCCCGCACGACGGCGCCAGCGCCGCGCCGACCGCCATCGAAAAAATCCTGCATGACGGCCAGGCTCTGACGGTACAAGTCGTCAAGGATCCGATCGGCACCAAGGGCGCCCGCTTATCGACCCAGGTTTCGATTGCCGGCCGCATGCTGGTATATCTGCCGCAAGATCCGCATATCGGCATCTCGCAGCGGATTGAGAACGAAGCGGGACGCGAGCTGCTGCGCAACCGGGTCCAGAGCCTGCTGCCGGCGGAGGAAAAAGGCGGCTACATCGTGCGCACCATGGCTGAGGAAGCATCGGATGCCGATCTGCAGGCAGATATCGAATATCTGCGCAAAACATGGAGCGCAATCACCGATGCGTCGCGCACCAAAGCAGCGCCGCAATTGCTGTATCAGGACCTGAGCCTGGCGCAGCGCGTACTGCGCGATTTTGTGCATGACGACACCGCCAACATCCAGATCGACTCGCGCGAGAACTTCATCCGGCTGCACGATTTCGCCACCGTCTACACGCCCAGCGTCTTGGGCCGGATGCAGCACTACACCGGCGAGCGCCCGCTGTTCGACCTGTATGGCGTCGAAGAGGAAATCGAGCGTGCACTGGGGCGCCGCGTCGACCTGAAATCCGGCGGCTACCTGATCGTCGACCAGACCGAGGCGATGACCACCATCGACGTCAATACCGGCGGCTATGTCGGCGGCCGCAACTTCGACGACACCATTTTCAAGACCAACCTGGAAGCCGCGCATGCGATCGCGCGCCAGTTGCGCCTGCGCAATCTGGGCGGCATCATCGTCCTCGATTTCATCGACATGGAAAACCTTGAACATCGCAATGCGGTGCTGGCCGAACTCAAGAAAACCCTGTCGCGCGACCGCACCAAGGTTTCGGTCAGCACCTTCTCCGCGCTGGGCTTAGTCGAGATGACGCGCAAGCGCACCCGTGAATCGCTGGCGCATATTTTATGCGAATCCTGCCCGGCCTGCGGCGGCAAGGGCGAAGTCAAGACCGCGCGCACCATTTGCTACGAAATTCTGCGTGAACTGCTGCGCGAAGCAAAACAATTCAACCCGCGCGAATTCCGCGTTCTGGCCGCGCAAGTCGTGATCGACATGTTCCTGGAAGAAGAATCCCAGCACCTGGCGATGCTGGGCGACTTCATCGGCAAGCCGATTTCACTGCAGGTCGAAACCGTCTATCAGCAGGAACAGTACGACATTATCCTGATGTAACTCAACAGCCTGTCATATCCAGCATGTTGCAAACACAAGGCAATAAGATGCTTGGCGAATAATAGACTAAAAGGCGATGAAGACACAAAAGTCCGTTCAGCGTCTTTTTTACGCGTTATGGCCAGACGACGCTACCCGCTCGGCGCTGATCAAGCTGCAGACACCGCTGCAGGGGCGCATAACGCCCCCCGAGGACCTGCATCTGACGCTCGTTTTCCTGGGAACACAACCGACCGCGTCGCTGCCGGCACTGCAGGCATTGCTGGCCGAACTGCCGGCAGCGGCAATCATGCTGAACGTCGATTGCCTGGGGCATTTTCCCAAGAGTAGAATTGCCTGGGCGGGCAGCCAGCATCCGCCCGCCACGCTGGAGGCGCTTCGACAGGCCCTGCTTGCAGCGCTGGTGGAGCAAAATATCGCGGTCGACCAAGGTGCACACTTCAAGCCCCACATCACACTGGCTCGGAATGCGGTAGTGCCTCCCGCGCCGGAGATCACTGCGATCGTCTGGCGCGCCGATCACGTCGCCCTGGTGCAATCGACCACCACTGGCAGCGCACCCCGCTATCGCCTGCTGGCATCGCGCCGGCTTGAAGGTGTCTGAAAATAATCAATCCGCCGTTACTGCCACTTTGCTTGCGACAGGCGGCTCGGCTGCGGCAAGCTTGCGCAACACTTGCGCGGCTGCCACCAGACCGAAAGAGGCGGTAACCACCATCGCCGAGCCGAAACCGGCGCAATTGAGCCCGGTGATGCCGGCGCTGTCGCCTGCGTCCACCTCGCAGACCTCGGCACCTTCGGGAGAACGCAAAGGCTCGGTCGAGAACACCGCATCGATGCCGAATTTGTTTTTGGCGCCGCGCGGAAAGCCATGCTGGGCGCGCAACAGTTTCCGCACTTTCGCCAGCAACGGTTCCTGCTCGGTTCTGGCCAGATCGCGCACCTCGATCCTGGTCGGATCGATCTGGCCGCCGGCACTGCCGATAGTAATCAGCGGTATCGCATGCGCACTGCAATAGGCAATCAGCGCCGACTTGGCCCGCACGCTGTCGATGGCATCAATCACGTAATCGAAGTCATGCGCGCCGATCATTGCATCAAGGTTGTCGGGCGCGACGAAATCCTCGACCTCGGTGACGCGGCAATACGGATTGATCTGTCCGATGCGCTGCGCCAGCGCAGTCACCTTGGCCTGGCCCAGAGTCGCCGACAATGCCTGGATCTGGCGGTTGACATTCGATTCCGCCACGTTATCGAGATCGATCAGGGTCAGATGCCCGATTGCGCTGCGCGCCAAAGCCTCCACCGCCCAGGAGCCAACGCCGCCGACGCCGACCACGCAGACCCGTGCGGCCCGAAAGCGCTGCAGCGCTGCAGCGCCATACAAGCGCGCGACGCCGCCGAAACGACGGTCGAAATCGATGTCTTCCGGGAGCATCGGTGTTGCAAGTTCCGTTATTGTGTTCATGGCGCCATTTTAAGTGAAACTGCAATAAAATCAGCGCCAATGCTTTATGTATACTGAGCAAGGTTACAGTTAAACGAGGTAGCGCCATGCAAAATGCATTATTTACGCCGGTTCCCGGCTTCGATCAGCCGATTGCGGTGCTCAAGCACTGCCACGACCGCATCCGCAAACAAATCGGCACGATGCAAAGATTGTTGTCACATCTGCCGCAACATGGCGCGGATGTTGACGCACAACAAGCCGCAAAATCCATACTGCAGTATTTTAATAAAGCGGCGCACAATCATCATGCGGATGAAGAGGAAGACCTGCTGCCGATGCTGCAAACCTCGGCGCAAGGAGACGATGCAGCATCGCTGGCAGAGTTATTGCCGCTGATTCTGCAGGAACATCAGCAAATGGATGCTGCGTGGCAAGTGCTCGACCGGCAATTGCAGCGCATTGCCGCAGGTGAAAAAGCCGGCACCAACAGCCTGCTCTTAGAGGAACGCGACGTCAGCCTTTTCGCCGAACTATATGCCGGTCATATGCAAAAGGAAGAAACCCGGATCGCACCGATGGCATTGCGCCTGTTCAGTGCGGCGCAAATGGCGCAGTTAGGCGAAGCGATGCGCTTGCGTCGTGCAATTACACAATAAATAACCAGGAATGAAGATGTCGATAGCAGATTTAAGGAAAGAATACATGCACGCCAGCCTGTCGGAATCGGATGTTGCAGCGGACCCGATGACACAGTTCAAGAAATGGTTTGATGAAGCACTCGCGGCAAAAGTGCCGGAAGCCAATGCGATGAGCCTGGCAACGGTGGCTGCCAATGGGCGCCCTTCGTCACGTATCGTGCTGATCAAGGATTTCGATCAGCGCGGATTTTCCTGGTACACCAATTACGAAAGCCGCAAGGGACATGAGTTGCACCAGAACCAGCACGCGGCGCTGTTGTTCCATTGGATCGAACTGGAGCGGCAAGTGCGTATCGAGGGCCGCGTCGAACCCATTTCCGCAGAAGAAAATGATGCCTATTTCCAGAGCCGGCCGCTAGGCAGCCGGATCGGTGCAATTGCATCATCCCAAAGCGAGCCGGTTGCCAGCCGTGAAGTGCTGGAAACGCGCTATGCCGATGCCGAAGCAAAACATGGCGCACATCCTCTGCGCCCGGCGCACTGGGGCGGCTACCGCTTGATTCCGGACTATCTCGAATTCTGGCAAGGCCGCAGCTCCCGTCTGCATGACAGGATCGCTTTCAAGCTGCAAGCCGATGGCAGCTGGGCCCGGTTACGACTGCAACCGTAGGCATTGGCCTGATGTTTTGACGGGTGCGCAACAGGCAGTACTGACTCAGCTGCACGGAGGTGATCGTGTTTTGGGAAAAGAAACTGACGCAATGGATTGCGGATATCCGCAAACACTCCGCGCTGCCGCTGCGGCTGGAGTTATGGAACGGGCAGCAGTTCGATTTCGGCTCGGGGCAGCCTGATGTCACCATCCGGGTGCCGCACTCTTCCGCGGTGCACTACCTGTTGACGCCATCGCTGGCAAGCCTGGGCGAAGCCTATGTCGAAGGAAAAATCGAAATCGAAGGCCGCGCAACGCAGATAATCCGCATCGGCAGCGCACTGGCCGGCCAAGCGCACGCCGGCAAGCTTGCCCGCATCGCCAGGACCATCCGCCACAACAAGCAGCGCGATGCCGAGGCGATCCGCTATCACTACGATGTCTCGAATGCGTTTTATCAAGCCTGGCTGGACGAGAATTTGGTGTATTCCTGCGCCTACTTCGAAAATGGCGAGGAAGATCTGGCCACCGCGCAACTGAAGAAGATCGATCACATCCTGACCAAGATCCGGCTCGAGCCCGGCCACACCCTGCTCGATATCGGCTGCGGCTGGGGGGCGCTGGTGCTGCGCGCCGCACAACAATTTGGCGCCAATTGCGTCGGCATCACTTTGTCCGAGAAGCAGTACGAATTTGCCAGAAAACGGGTCGAACAGGCCGGTCTGGCAGACCGGGTTGAAATCCGCCTGCAGGATTACCGCGACATCAACGGCAGTTTCGACCGCATCACCAGCGTCGGCATGTTCGAGCATGTCGGTCTGAATCACCTGCCGGATTATTTCGCCAAAATCCGCAGCCTGCTGACAGAAGACGGGCTGGTCATGAACCACGGCATTACTTCAACCGACCCCGATAGCGGCGAAACCGCGTATGGCGGCGGCGAGTTCATCGATAAATATGTGTTTCCGCACGGCGAATTGCCGCATATCGGGCTGGTGCTGAAAACCATGCAGGAAGGCGGGCTGGAAGCGCTCGATATCGAAAACCTGCGGCGCCATTACGCCCGTACCTGCAGCATCTGGATCGACAATTTCGAAACCCATGCCGATCGGATCAAGATGATGACCGACGACCGCCATTACCGCATCTGGCGCGTCTATCTGGCAGGCTGCGCCCACGCTTTCACGCACGACTGGATATCCCTGTATCAAGTGATATGCAGCAAGGCCGGCCGGGATGCCTCCGCACACCCGTGGTCGCGCAAATACATTTACAGATAAGTTGGCGAATAACCGCGTCAAACCACTTTTATCTTTTCCGCGTATTCCCGCATCTTCGCGAGGCCCGGTTCATTGCGCGGCCAGATCAGGCTTGCGCCATCATCAAGGTAACGCGGCACTACATGCATATGCAGATGCGGCACGGTCTGCCAACCGGCTGGTTTGTTCGTTTGCAGCAGGGTGATGCCTTCCGGCGCAAAGGCGCGCTGTATCGCCTTGGCGATTTTATGCGCGGCCCGCATCAGCGCCACGGCGGATTCCTCGTCGGCATCCAGCAAGGTTTCGTAAGGTTTTTTCGTCGCCACCAGAACATGGCCCGGATTGACCTGACCGGCATCCATGAAAGCAAACACCCAGTCATCTTCATAAACTTTTGCGCTGGGAATTTCGCCCAGCAGTATTTTTTCAAAAATGGTCGTCATGACGCCCTCATCGACTGCAACCCCTTGTTCTTGGCCGTAACTCTCAGCCCTTGCTCTTGCCGGCGAAAATACTCCTGAATTTCTCCAGTTTCGGCGCCACCACAAAGGCGCAATAACCCTGCTCCGGATGCTTGCGGAAATAATTCTGGTGACAGTCTTCGGCCTTGTAATAGGGCTGTTCCGGGCACAGTTCGGTGACGATCGGCGCATCCCATACATTCGCCATCTCCTTGATGACGTGCTGGGCGGTATCCTTCTGTTGCGCAGAATGATAATAAATGACCGAACGATATTGGCTGCCGCAATCGTTGCCTTGCCGGTTCAGCGTGGTCGGATCATGGATGATAAAAAATATCTCCAATATTTGGCGATAACTGACGATCGTGTCATCGAACGTCAGCCGCACCACTTCGGCGTGACCGGTGCTGCCTTCGCATACTTGCGCATAGGTCGGGTTCGGCAGCTGGCCGCCGCTATAACCGGACTCGACCTGCTGCACGCCGCTCAACTCCTGATACACGGCTTCCAGGCACCAGAAGCAACCACCGCCCAGCGTTGCGATTTCAATTGCCATAATCAATCTCCTCTTTGATGCCTCACAGCATGACTTTAGCGCAAACGGTTCTAGAACGCTTGCATTCCTTCACCCGCATGACAAGCACTTCTGCGCCGTTTCCAGGATAATGTTTAAAACTTTCTGGATCACCAATGCATACACGCTCCGCACGCGCCCTGTCGCGTGAATTTGACACGCCGCATTTTCGGCATGCATTATCACAGTTTGCCACCGGCGTGACGATTATCACCACGCGCTTGGCCGACGGCACCTTGCTGGGCCTGACCGCCAGCTCGTTCAATTCGGTTTCGCTCGAACCGCCGCTGGTGTTGTGGAGTCTGGGCAATCGTGCCAGCAGCATGGAAGCATTCGCCGGCAACTCGCATTACGTGATCAATGTGCTGGCGCTCGACCAGGCCCCGCTGGCAGAGCGTTTCTCCAGGCCGATCAAAAACCGCTTCGAAGGCGTTGAGTACGAGTTGTCGCGTACCGGACATCCGATCCTGAAAGGCGTCTCAGCCTGGTTCGAATGCCATAACCGCAGCCGCTACCCGGAAGGCGACCACGTGATTTTTGTCGGCGAGGTCGAACGGTGCGCAGCATATCCTCAGCCTGCGCTGGTATTTCATAACGGCAAGTTTGTTACGACGCAACCGGCAGAAGACTAATACTCGCCATCGTATTATTTATACCCGCACCCATAAATTGCCACAAAGTATATATTTAAACATATACCCCCTATATTTCACATTCGGATTTACAGCAGCCACAACATGAAATTCAAGATGCGGCGCGTCAGCTTGCCGTAGGGCGGGAAGAACATGCACGCCATCAGCAGCCGGCTGCGAAGCACCGGGCACTGGTGCGAGAATGCCTTGAAGCCGTAGCGGTCATGCGCACTGCCGATGCAGGAATGGTTGGCGCCGCCAAATGGCAGGCCGCCATGCGCGTACTGCACCATGCAATCATCCACCCGCACCGCGCCGCCGAACAGCACGCGGGCACCGCGGGCGGCGGCCGTTGAGTTCCGGTTCCGGCTCGGTATTGAAGTACCAGTGTTCTGGTCTGCAGCAATGCTGCGATGCCGATCGGCGTATGAATGAACGCGCTGCGGTCTTCGGGGCCGGCTTCCAGCAGGCATAGGTCAAACCGAGGCCGACGTAGGGGCGAAACAAGGCTTTCGGCTCCAGAAAGCGCCATTGCACGAACAGGGTCGGCGGCAGTGATTCAACCGTACCCAGCTTGCCCGCGCCCTGGATGGAGCCGGCGCCTTCGAGTTCGTGAGTGTACGGGATGCCGAGATGGAATTCCGCCGAGAGATTATCTGTAAACATGTAACTGGCGGCGATGATGGCCTAGGTGTCGCTGCGCACATCGGCTTTGGTTCCGGGCAAGGCCGGTGCGCTCATGTCGCCGCTTTTGACTTTCGGCGTGATCTGATTGACGCCGGCCTTGAGCAACCAGACGCCGGCGCTTTGGGCCAGTGCCGTGCCGCTGGCTGTCGCCGCTGCGGCGAATGCCAGTACTATAATCGCGCCTTGCAATTGTTTTTTCATGCTGCCTCCTGAACCTTCGATGTAATAACGTCCAATGCCATATTCGGAACTGATCGGCTACGCTGCCGCCATCCTGACCACTGCCGCCTTCGTCCCGCAAGCGTGGCTGACATGGCGAACCCGGCGCGCCGATGGCGTGTCGCTCGGCATGTACAGCATATTCACAGTAGGGGTAATGCTATGGCTGGCGTACGGCGTGCTGCTCGGTTCCTGGCCGATGATTGCAGCCAACAGCATCACCCTGCTGCTGGCCCTGTTCATCCTGCTGATGAAAATCCGCCACGGCTGAACCAGCGCCGATGGGCAGGCCATGTGATATCGATCGACCCTAAAACAATGGCCATGCGTAGCGGACGCCGTGATCAAGGCAGCCTGCAGCACCAGCTGTGCGCTCACTGAACCGTCAATACCTGGCCGGCAGGCCCGGTGATCTGTCGCAGTCCGTCGCCCAGGCTGAGAAAATATTCACCCGACGGGCTGATGACAACCGCATGCACAGCGCGCGAATCCGAAAAATACTGCCAACCGTACGCCGCGTCTTGCGGCCGGCTGCTGTTGGGCACCACCTGCAGCATCGGGCTCGCCCGATGGCCGTCGCCAGCTTGGGCTTGATCGGGCCCAGCCACCGCAGCTGCGCTCGCGATGACTGCAGCCGAGGCTATGAGGGTCAGGAAAAATGTCGAAGTCATGATGTCTCCTCTTTCAGTCTGAAGCGGTTCACGAGAACCGTACCGACAGTTTTGCAAGAGGAAGATGAACAAAGCCTGAATGCAATGTTCACCTGCGCGACAGGATGCATTACATTGCGTCAGAATTCGAAGCTGAGCGCTACCGAACCGCAGACATGGGTGGACGCCTGCTCCCGAAACCTCTGGAAACAATAAACGCCCACCGCCGCCAAGCCCTGAACGGGCCAAAGGTACCGCAGGTTTTAGAGCATGCGCTCCAGGATGCCGGCCGAGTCGTGGGCGGCGCGACGCAACCGGTCGTTGACGCCTTGCCATGCGTGGCCCAGAGGCGGGGATTCGATCAGGATCAGGTCGGCGCCGGCCGCATCCATCGCGCGCAAGGCCGCGTACAGGCCGTAGGCATAGCCATCCGGCGTATCGGGCAGCTCCGACTGGTCGGTTGCCAGCGCGCTCGGCGCCATGCCGTAGCGTATCAAGGCAATGCGCCGCCCAGCCTGATGCAGCCGTTGCACTGTGGCGGTCAGCTGGGCGGGCGCCACCAGCGCCACCGCCGTGCGGGGTGCGTAATGGGCCGCCAGCGTGCCGGATGCGCGCGGCGCGGCGGCGTCCGGCAGGCTGGGCATGACGCCGATGACATCGGCAATCTGGGCCGCGCTGATGTGGCCGGGGCGCAGCAGCACCGGGCCGTGCGTGGCCAGGCGCGACAAGTCCAGGATGGTCGACTCGATGCCGACTGCGCTCTGACCGCCTTCCAGTATCGCTTGTAACAGCGGTTCGTCGCCAAATTCATCCTGCACATGCTGCGCGGTGGTCGGGCTGACGCGGCCGAACTTGTTGGCCGACGGCGCCGCCAGACCGCCCTTGCCGCCCTTGAACGCCCGCAGCAGCGCAAGCGCTACCGGATGCGACGGGCAGCGCAGGCCGATCGAATCCTGCCCGCCCGACACCGCAGCGGGAATCTGCGGCGCGCGCTTCAGGATCAGGGTCAGCGGACCGGGCCAGAACGCCTGCATCAGCGCCTGCGCTTCGGCCGGTATCGATGCGGCCCAATAGCCGATATCGGCCTCCGGCGCCACGTGCACGATCACCGGATGGTCTGACGGCCGGCCCTTGGCCGCATAGATGCTGGCGACCGCCGCCGGGTTTTCCGCGTCGGCGCCCAGCCCGTAGACAGTCTCGGTCGGAAAGGCGACCAGGCCGCCGGCCTCAAGGATCGCAACAGCCTGGCGGATATCGGTGGAAAAAGCGCTCATCGGTGCATTATTCAGTGTCAAAAAATTCAGGGCATCAAAATATACCCAACACGGTATTTTTTGATGCCCTCGATATACATGCGAAAAAAGCAGTTAAATTAACTATACTCCATCCGCATCTTGATTCAAGAAGCGCTCAGGCGGTCAGCAAGCGCAAGGCTTCCGCGTATTTCTGCCCGGTTTTCTCGGCCACTTCGGCCGGCAGGCGCGGCGCCGGCGCCTTCTTGTCCCACGGCTGGGTTTCCAGCCAGTCGCGCACGAACTGCTTGTCGAACGACGGCGGCGACATGCCGACCTGATAGCTGGCTGCAGGCCAGAAGCGCGACGAATCCGGAGTCAGGATTTCATCGATCAGATGCACGGTGCCGTGCTCGTCGAGGCCGAACTCGAACTTGGTGTCGGCGATGATGATGCCCTTGGTGGCCGCGTATTCGGCCGCCTGGGTGTACAGGTTAATGGCGGCGTCGCGCACCTGGCGGGCGATGTCGGCGCCGACGATTTTCTCGGCTTCGGCATACGAGATGTTCTCGTCGTGGGCGCCCATCGGCGCCTTGGTCGACGGCGTGAAAATCGTCTCCGGCAGCTTCTGCGCTTCCTTCAGGCCGGCCGGCAAGGCGATGCCGCAGATCGCGCCGGTCTTCTGGTAATCCTTCCAGCCGGAACCGATGATGTAGCCGCGCACGATCGCTTCGATCGCCAGCGGCTTGAATTTCTTGACCACGATCGCGCGGCCCTCGACCTGCGCGCGCTCTTCCGGCGTCACCACAGTGACCGGGTCGATGCCGGTTTCGTGGTTCGGCATCAGATGGCCGAACTTCTTGAACCAGAAATCCGACATCGCGGTCAGGACGCGGCCCTTGTTCGGGATCGGGTCGTCCAGGATGACGTCGAACGCCGACAGGCGATCAGTCTGGATCACCAGCAGCTTGTCGTCGCCGACCGCGTAAATGTCGCGCACTTTGCCGCGATGCAGGAAAGGCAGGGATTTGATGTTTGTTTCCAATAGGCCGGACATGATTCTTCCTTATTCAGTTCAATTCAGGCAATTTGGCATTGCGTACTTTTTCCGCCTGCGCGGCGCGGAAGGCGACCAGCTTGGCCTTCAGGCCGGCATCGTGCAGCGCCAGCATCGCCACCACCGCCAGACCGGCGTTGCCGGCGCCTGCTTCGCCGATGGCCAGGGTTGGCACCGGGATGCCCTTGGGCATCTGCACGGTAGCCAGCAGCGAATCCAGGCCTTTCAGATATTTGGACGGGATCGGCACCGCAAACATCGGCAGGATGGTTTTCGATGCGACCACGCCGGCCAGATGGGCGGCGCCGCCGGCGCCGGCGATGAAGGCCTGGCAGCCGCGCGCTTCCATGTCGGCGACCCATTCTTCCACTTCGGTCGGGGTACGGTGCGCGGACAGTGCGCGCGCTTCAAAGCTGATGCCGAAATCCTTGCAGACTTGCGCCGCTTCCTTCATCACGTCCCAATCGGAAGTGGAGCCCATGACAATACCAACCAGTGTTTTTTCAGCCATTTTCATTCACCTAATTCACGTCAGCAATAAAGAAGGGCACCGGAATTTTCGGTGCCCTCCGCTTCAATGCCGAATTATTTCACGATTTGGGCAAGTTCGCCTTTCTTGTAGCGTTCGGCCATTTTTTCCAGCGGGATCGGCTTGATGGCGGCAGCGCGGCCTTCGCAACCGAACGCCAGGAAACGCGCCTTGCAGACTTCCATCGCGGCTTCGCGGGCCGGCTTCAGGTAGTCGCGCGGATCGAACTTGGACGGGTTCTCGAACAGGTAGCGGCGGATCGCGCCGGTCATCGCCAGCCGGATGTCGGTGTCGATGTTGATCTTGCGCACGCCGTGCTTGATGCCTTCCTGGATTTCCTCGACCGGCACGCCGTAGGTTTCCTTCATGTCGCCGCCGAACTGGCGAATCTCGGCCAGCAGTTCCTGCGGCACCGAGCTGGAACCGTGCATCACCAGATGGGTGTTCGGGATGCGGGCGTGGATTTCCTTGATGCGGTCGATCGCCAGGATGTCGCCGGTCGGCTTGCGCGAGAACTTGTAGGCGCCGTGCGAGGTGCCGATCGCGATCGCCAGCGCATCGCACTGGGTGCGGGCAACGAAGTCGGCGGCTTGCGCAACGTCGGTCAGCAATTGCTCGCGGGTCATCTTGCCGTCGGCGCCGTGGCCGTCTTCCTTGTCGCCCATCATGGTTTCAAGCGAGCCCAGCACGCCCAGCTCGGCTTCGACCGTGACGCCGATCGCGTGCGAGAACTTGACCACTTCGCGCGACACGTCGAGGTTGTATTCGTAGCTGGCGACGTTCTTGCCGTCTTCCAGCAGCGAGCCGTCCATCATCACCGAGGTGAAGCCGGACTTGATGGCCGCCATGCAGACCGCCGGGCTCTGGCCGTGATCCTGGTGCATTACCACCGGAATGTGCGGATAGGCTTCGACCGCCGCCGAAATCAGGTGGCGCAGGAACGCTTCGCCCGCGTATTTGCGCGCGCCGGCGGAAGCCTGCATGATCACCGGCGAGCCGACTGCATCGGCGGCCATCATGATCGCGGTGACCTGCTCCAGGTTGTTGACGTTAAAGGCCGGCAAGCCGTAGCCGTTTTCAGCCGCATGGTCCAGCAATTGACGCATGGATACGAGTGACATGGTAATACTCCCAAAAAGAACAAAAATTAATATTCGCCGGCCTTGACGATCTTCAGTGCATTGGTGCCGCCGACCTGCCCCATCGGTTCGCCCCAGGTAACGACCACGGTATCGTTCTTCTGCACGATGCCGCTGGCCACCAGCAAGTCTTCCGCCGCTCGCAGCGCCGTCTTGGTAACGTCCGATTTTGCCAGACTCAGTGCACGCACATTGCGATATAACGCAAGCTTGCGCTGGGTGCCGATGCTCGGGGTCAGCGCCATGATCGGCATGTTGATGTTGTAGCGGCTCATCCAGAGCGCGGTCGAGCCGGATTCGGTCAGGGTGGCGATCGCCTTTGCACCCAAATGATGGGCGGTGAACAGCGCGCCGTAGGCGATCGACTGGTCGATCCGGGAAAATTGCACATTCAGGAAATCGGCATCGAGCTTGTAAATATCGGACTTTTCCGCCTCCAGGCAGATTGCCGCCATCGCCTCCACGGTCTCGAGCGGATATTTGCCGGACGCGGTCTCGGCCGACGTCATCACCGCGTCGGTGCCGTCCAGCACCGCATTGGCCACGTCGGACACTTCGGCCCGGGTCGGCACCGCGTTGACGATCATCGATTCCATCATCTGGGTGGCGGTAATGGCGATCTTATTTGAAGCGCGCGCCATCTTGATCATGCGCTTTTGCAGCCCCGGCACCGCGGCGTTGCCGACTTCCACCGCCAGATCGCCGCGCGCCACCATGATGCCGTCGGACGCATCGAGAATCGACTGCAATGCCGGAATCGCCTCGGCGCGCTCGATCTTGGCGATCATCATCGGCTTGTGGCCGTAGGGCTCGCCGGCGATGTTGGCCAGTTGGCGCGACATTTCCATGTCGGTCGCGTTCTTCGGGAACGACACCGCGACGTAATCGGCCTGGAAACGCATCGCGGTCTTGATGTCTTCCATGTCCTTGGCAGTCAGCGCCGGCGCCGACAGGCCGCCGCCCTGGCGGTTGATGCCCTTGTTGTTGGACAGCTCGCCGCCGATTTTCACCGTGGTATGGATTTCACTGCCGATAATCCGCTCCACCACCAGCACGATCAGGCCGTCGTTGAGCAGCAGCACATCGGCCGGCTTCAGGTCGCGCGGCAGCGCCTTGTAATCGAGCCCGACCCGCTCCTGATTGCCCAGCTCGCAGTCGGCATCGAGAATGAATGCATCGCCGTTGGCGAGATGGATCTTGCCGTGCTCGAACTTGCCGACCCGGATCTTCGGCCCCTGCAGATCGGCCATGATGGCAACTTCGCGCCCGCATTGGGCGGCAGCCTGGCGCACCAGGTTGGCCCGCTCGATGTGATCCTGCGCCTTGCCATGCGAAAAATTCAAGCGCACCACATCCACTCCGGCCTCGATCATACGCACCAGAATTTCCAGTTCGCTCGATGCCGGGCCAATGGTGGCGACGATTTTGGTTGCTCGAAACATAGGGGCTTTCCTTGGTTGATATTCGTCAGTAGAGCGGGTGACGCCCGCGTTTTTCGCTCGGCAAAACTGCGCGGATTGCACCCGTCCAAATTTAAAAACCCGCCATCCCCGCGAAGGCCGGAATGGCGGAATCTGAATTTGCAACGGGCCCCTAAGCGGGCCGCCTATCAATTACACAAAAACAAGGGGTATGATGATTTTCATGCTATTTACCGCACAGTTTTATTGCGGAGTGAAAATATACTCAGGCTATTGCCAGACATGCGCCAAAACCTGCACGCGGCAGCGGTCAGGTTTTGCGCTGCATCAGAATTTCCACCGCCGGCAGCGTCTTGCCTTCCAGAAACTCCAGGAACGCGCCGCCGCCGGTCGAGATGTAGCCGATCCTGTCGGTGATGCCGTACTTGGCAATCGCCGCCAGGGTGTCGCCGCCGCCGGCGATCGAAAACGCCTTCGAGCCGGCGATCGCCATGGCCAGCGTGCGGGTGCCGCTGCCGAACTGGTCGAACTCGAACACGCCGACCGGCCCGTTCCAGACGATGGTGCCGGCGCCGGCCAGTTGTTGCGCCAGCATGGCGGCGGTTTTCGGCCCGATATCCAGGATCATGTCGTCGGCGGCCACGTCAGCCACATCCTTGACGGTCGCTGCTGCGGTGGCGGAAAACTCTTTCGCGCACACCACATCGACCGGGATCGGCACCGATGCGCCGCGTTGCGCCATCATCGCCATGATGGCGCGCGCTTCTTCCAGCAAATCCGCCTCGACCAGCGATTTGCCGATCTTTAGTCCAGCAGCCAGCATGAAGGTGTTGGCAATGCCGCCGCCGACGATCAGGTTATCGACCTTGTCGGCCAGCGCCTTCAGGATGGTCAGCTTGCTCGACACCTTGGAGCCGGCCACGATCGCCACCATCGGCCGCGCCGGCTGGTGCAGCGCCTGGCCCAGCGCATCCAATTCAGCCGCCAGCAAGGGGCCGGCGCAGGCAATCGGCGCGAACTTGGCGATGCCGTGGGTGCTCGCCTCGGCCCGATGGGCGGTGCCGAACGCGTCGTTGACGTAGATATCGCACAACTTGGCCATTTTTTGCGCCAGCGCGTCGCTATTTTTTTTCTCGCCCTTGTTTACGCGGCAATTTTCCAGCAGCACCACCTGGCCCGGCGCCACCGCCACCCCATCCAGCCAGTTCTGCAGCAGCGGCACCGGCCGCCCGAGCAGTTCCGACAGGCGCTGCGCGACCGGCGCCAGCGAATCCGCCGGCTTGAATTCGCCCTCGGTCGGGCGGCCGAGGTGCGACGTGACCATCACCGCCGCACCGGCATCGAGCACCTGCCGAATCGCCGGTACCGACGCGCGAATGCGGGTATCTTCTGTGATCTTGCCTGCATCGTCCTGCGGCACGTTCATATCTGCGCGGATAAATACGCGCTTGCCTGCCAGCGCATTGGCGGCGATAAGGTCGCTCAATCGATTGAATTGCATGTCTGTCCTGATGCGGTCGAAGGAAAAGCCGTTATTTTACCGCAGCGAACGCGATCCAAAACCGTTTTATACCAACGGAGACGCTGGCACGATTGACGGCAAATTTCAGAGCAGAAAACGAACCAGGGTAAATAGCCCCATGCCGACCACGATCGTTCCCAGCAGGCGCCCGGTCGCCACAAAAAATACCGCGGCGCCGATACCGGCCAGCAGCTTCGGATTGACCAGCGAAACGGTAACGGCGCCGCCCGACAGCAGCAAGTCCGGCACCACGATCGCAGCCAGCGCGGCCGCCGGCGCGTAGCGCAGCGCATGCTGGACTGCGGGTGGGAACTTGATCGCATTGCCAAGCAAAAAGAATGAACTGCGCGTCAAAATGGTGGCAACGGTCAGCAGGATGATGGTGACCCAGGTGTCAAAGTCGCTCATGTTTTTTTCTTTTCGAGCCAGGCATCGATCAGCATCGCGGCCGCCATGCCGAGCACCATCGCCAGCAGCAATCCAAGCCGATAGGGCAAGTTGGCCGCAATTACCGCGACGATACCGGAAATTACCACGCCGCCCAGTGCCGCCGCGTTGATAATCAATGGAATCATGATCGCCAGCAAGGCCAGAGTACCGGCAAAACCGATGTTCCAGGACTCGGGAATCCGGCCCGCCAGAAAAATTCCGGCTACCGCACCGACCTGCCATGCCAGCCAGTTGCTGTAGCCGATGCCCATGTAAAAACCCGCTTTGCCGGCTGGCCGGTACAACGTTTCCGCAGGAAACCGCAGCGGGAACAATCCCGCCGCAATATCGCCATTGAAATAACCGTACCAGAGACGTTGATACCACGGCAAATGCGAAAAATGCGGGCCGAGAGCGGCGCCGAAAATCACGAAACGCAAGTTCACCACCATCGCGGTGGCGAATATCACGATCACCGGCGCATTGGCCATCATCAACGGCAGCGCCGCCAGCTGCGCCGAACCGGCAAACACCAGAAACGTCATGCCGAGCGCCTGCCACAGCGTCAGGCCGGCCTTGATCATCGCCATGCCGGACACCAGCCCCCAGGCCAAGATGCCCGGCATGCTGGCCAAAGAAGTCCTGAAACCCTCACGGAATGCGGCCTGTTCCGGCGGCAGCGCATGCGCGCCATTGGCGCCTGTGTTTTCCATACTGCTTTATTTCACCTTGTTGGCACTGCATACCGGTCCGGATGCGATTATGGGTGCGTTGGCTGCAAATATATCAACCGGCCATTCTACCGATACCGCTTCCGGGCTGCCCGAATCCGTTAAAATCGTGGTTTATTCCGGTTAATAACTTTGATTGCTTTGACATTTTGGGAGATTGCGCCATGTCCATGGACGACCGCGACGGCAAGATTTGGCAAGACGGCACACTGATCGACTGGCGCGCTGCCAAGATCCACGTGCTGACCCACTCGCTGCACTACGGCATGGCCGTATTCGAAGGCGTGCGCGCCTACAACACGCAGCAGGGCACGGCGATTTTCCGGCTGAAGGAACATACCCAGCGCCTGCTGAACTCGGCCAAGATTTTCCAGATGAAGGTCCCGTACGATCTGGCAACCCTGATGGACGCGCAAAAACAGGTGGTGCGCGAGAATCAGCTCGAATCCTGCTATCTGCGCCCGCTGATCTGGATCGGCTCCGAAAAGCTCGGCATCTCGGCCCGCGGCAACACCATCCACACCGCCATCGCCGCCTGGCCGTGGGGCGCGTATCTGGGCGAGGAAGGCATCGCCAAGGGCATCCGCGTCAAGACTTCGTCCTTCACCCGCCACCACGTGAATGTCTCGATGGTGCGCGCCAAGGCTTCCGGCTATTACATCAACTCGATCCTGGCCAACCAGGAGGCGCTGACCGACGGCTACGACGAAGCGCTGCTGCTGGACACCGAAGGCTACGTCTCCGAAGGCTCGGGCGAAAACGTCTTCATCGTCAAGAACGGCAAGCTTTACACTCCCGACCTGGCATCCTGCCTGGACGGCATCACGCGCGATTCGGTGGTCGTCATGGCGCGCGACCTTGGCATTGAAGTGATCGAAAAACGCATCACCCGCGACGAGATGTATTGTTGCGACGAAGCCTTCTTCACCGGCACCGCCGCCGAAGTCACGCCGATCCGCGAGCTCGACAACCGCCAGATCGGCGCCGGCCAGCGTGGGCCGATCACCGAAAAACTGCAAGCGCTGTTCTTTGAAGTGGTCGCCGGACGCGCACCGCAATATCAGCACTGGCTGACGCTGGTGTAATTCAGTTAATCCTTCTGAATCAATTTCAGAATCAATTTCGGGCGGCCGGTGCCGCCCGGCAACGGAGAATCACATGCAAGCAACGAAAGCAACAAATCCAGCCAAGGTCGGCGCCATCGTGGAACTCGACGGCAACGATTTGCCCGCGCATTGCCCCAACGTAGCGATGCCGCTCTGGTCGTCCCACCCGCGCATCTTCCTCGACCTGTCGCACGGCGGCAGCGCAACCTGCCCGTATTGCGGCACCGTGTACCGGCTCAAGCCGGGCGCCGTGATCAAGGGACATTAAAACCCGTTTCAAGGAAATAGCCTGGATCGGTTAGCGTGGCGCATTTCCCGGAAAAGCTTGTTAGATTATTAAAATTATTGCGCTTGCGCAGACAATCACGCGGCAATCGGGTACAGAATAATCTGCATGAAATACTCCGCGCCGTCATGGTTGCCGAACGGCCACCTGCAAACCATCTACCCCGCGACTTGCATCGCCAAGCCGCCGGTGGCCTACCGCCGCCAGCGCTGGGATGCGCCGGACGGCGACTTCATCGATATCGATTTCGTCGATGGATCGCCCGGCCAGCCGTTCGTGGTGCTGTTTCACGGACTGGAAAGTTCATCCGACAGCCACTACGCGCGTGCGCTGATGGCGCAGGTCGCGGCGCGCGGCTGGTCGGGTGCGGTGCCGCATTTCCGCGGCTGCTCGGGCGAGCCGAACCGGACGCCGCGCTTCTATCATTCAGGCGACACCGCCGAACTGGACTGGATCATCCGCCGCCTGCACGCAGAAAAGCAGCAAGCCAGCCGTTTCTACGCCGCCGGCGCATCGCTGGGCGGCAACGTGCTGCTGCGCTGGCTGGGCGAATCGCAGCATCAGGCCGAAATCATCGACGCCGCCTGCGCGGTATCGGCGCCGCTCGACTTGGCGCAGGGCGGCGCAGCGCTGTCGCACGGCATCAACCGCATCTACACGCGCATGTTCCTCAAGACCATGAAGCCGAAATGCCTGCAAAAGCTGGAGCAGTTCCCCGGTCTGTTCGACCGCGAAAAAATGCTGCGGGCAAACAATCTGTACGACTTCGACAATATCGTTACAGCGCCCTTGCACGGCTACCGCGACACCGACGATTACTGGGATCGCGCCAGCGCCAGGCATGTGCTGGGCGACATCACGCTGCCGACGCTGGTACTCAACGCCCGCAACGACCCCTTCCTGCCGGCGCAGCACCTGCCGCAGCAGGCGGCGGCAGCGGTGGTGCTGGAATATCCGGAACAGGGCGGCCACATCGGCTTTGCCGCCGGCGCGCTGCCCGGCAACATCGACTGGCTGCCGCAACGGATGCTGGGTTTTCTTGATGGGACGGCCTGACCAGCTTCGTCAGGCAGATATATACTTGCTACCGTATAAAGTGCTACCACAATAAATAAATGCGGGAACAGCATATTTTTCAACATACTCCAATAAATTGGATATAGAAATGGACGAAATCGTCAAGCAGGCCATCGCCAAATGGCCGGACGTACCGCATTGCTACGGCTGGCTGGCGCTGGATGCGCGCGGCGCCTGGCGCATGCGCGACGAGCGCGCGCAGCAGCAGGACTTGCCTGGCGAGCGCATCGCGCATCCGGCCCTGCTCGGCTTCATCCGCCGCAACTACCTGGCCGACGAGCGCGGCCGCTGGTTCTTCCAGAACGGGCCGCAACGGGTATACGTCAACCTGGAACTGACGCCCTACATCGTGCGCAGCGATCCGCAGCGCGGTTTCGTCACCCAGACCGACGAGCCGCTGGCCGGCATCGATGCGGTCTGGCTGACCGACAGCGGATGCCTGATCCTGCGCAGCCAAGGCAAGATCGCCGCGCTCGACGACCGCGATCTGGCCCAGTGCATCGAACGATTGCGCATCGACGATAGCATTGTCAGCGACAGCGCGTTGCTGGACTGGATCGACAACCAAACCGGTGCAACAGCGCGGCCGTTGCATCTGCTGCACGATGGCCGGCAGTTGCCGGTGCAGCGCATTGCCCAGGCTGCGCTGGCGCAGCACTTCGGCTTCGTCAGCGCGCCGCAGGCGGCTTAGCTTGCATTTGTACTACTGCGGCTTCTTGCCCTGCTCCTTCAACACATCGCGCCAGCGCGCCTGCAGTTCGCGCTCGCGGGCGTCGATCACGGCCTGGTCGTAGAACGACGCATCCGGCGCCCGGCGCGCAATCGTCAGTTGCTGCAGTGCGTCCGGCAGGCTGCCGTTCAGCGCATACGATTCGGCCAGCGCGATATGCTGCAGCGCCTGCCTGCCCTGCGCCGCATAAGCCTCGGCCAGCACTTGCTGCAACTGCGGCTCGCTGCGATACAGTTGCGCCTGGTCGCGCAGGTAAGCCACCGCATCATCGAAGCGCGCCGCCGCGATCAGCGCCTGCGCATACTGGCGCGCAATCCCGCGCGACAGCGGGAATTGCGCGCGCGCCGCAGCGGCCAGCTTGACTGCCTGCTGCGCCGGTTGCGCCATTTCCGGCGACGCCTTGGACGCCAGCGCGATGTCGGTTTCCAGACTGGCCATGATCGCGTCCTGCGGCGCCAGCGACGCCACCCGCGCCTCGGCCAGCAATGCTTTCGCCCTGGCCGGTGCGCCCTGTTTCAGCGCAATCAAGGCCAGGCCGTATCTGGCGGCGGCGGTTTGCATCCGCGCCTTTTGCTGCAACTGCTTATCGAACCATTCGCCGGCCTCGCGCAAGCCCTGCGCGCTGCCGTCCTGCAGCACCCGCAGGCGCGCCTTGATCAAATGAAAAGCCAGGCTGTCGGGGCGCGGCACGTGCGGCTGGTCGCGGATGCGCGCCTCGATATCGGCGATGCGCTCGGTAGTCAGCGGATGGGTCAGCAAGAACGCCGGCACCGCATCGGAATACCCGTGTGTAGCCTTTTGCATGCGGCCGAAAAAGGCCACCATGCCGCTGGTATCGAAGTTGGTCGCCTGCAAGATCTGCAAACCGATCCGATCCGCCTCGCGCTCGGCATTCCGGCTAAAACTCAACTGGCGCTGGATCGCCAAGCCCTGGCCGCCCACCGCCAGCGCCATCGGCGCATCGCCCGCGTTGTGGCTGCGCGCAGCCAGCACGCCCAGCAGAATCGCCGCCAGCGGGATCAGCGCATCCTGTTTTTGCTGCCCCAGCATGCGGGCGATATGACGCTGCGCCACATGGCCGATCTCGTGCGCCATCACCGACGCCAGCTCCGACTCGCTCTGCGCCGCCAGCACCAGGCCGGAATGCACCGCGACAAAGCCGCCCGGCAAGGCAAACGCATTCAGCGTGGCATCGCGCACCGCGAAAAAGGAAAAGTCAAAACCGGCCTCGCCGCGCACTTCCGGCCGCGCCGCCACCAGGCTGGAGCCGAACGCATTCAGATACTCCAGCACCGGCGCATCGTCCAGGTAATCGGGATCGCGCCGGATATCGCGCATGATTTCCTCGCCCAGCTTGCGCTCCATCAGCGGCGACAGCGCATCGCTATCGGCATCGCCCAGCGTCGGCAAGCCTTGCGCGGCAAGCGGCAGCGGCGCAAGGGGCGCGGCGCAGGTGGCGGCGATCAGCGCCAGCGTCAATAAGCGTGGCAGCAGCTTCATTTTCGGGCCATGGTGTTTTGTTTTCACGATGCTATGATACCCGCTCCCAACAATCGTTCCACGCCCATGAACCGCATACCAGACACCCCCGCCGGCCTGACCCATTTCGATGCCGCCGGCCAGGCCCACATGGTCGATGTCGGCGCCAAGGATGCAACCCACCGCATCGCCGTCGCCGCCGGCACCATCCGCATGCAGCCGGCCACGCTGGCCATCATCCAGGGCGGCAATGCCAAGAAAGGCGACGTGCTCGGCATCGCCCGCATCGCCGCCATCATGGCCGCCAAGCGCACCAGCGACCTGATCCCGCTGTGCCACCCGCTGGCGCTGACCCGCGTCGCGGTCGAATTCAGCATCGACGCCGCAGCCGCCAGCGTCCACTGCCGCGCGCAAGTTGAAACCTGCGGCAAGACCGGGGTCGAAATGGAAGCGCTGACCGCAGTCCAGGTCGGCCTGTTGACTATCTATGACATGTGCAAGGCGGTCGATCGCGGCATGGTGATGACCGATGTGCGGGTGCTGGAAAAGCACGGCGGCAAGTCCGGGGATTGGGTCGCGGGGTAGTCAGTAGGGCGGAAAAGCGCAGCGTCTTCCGCCATCGGCACACCAGGCCATCGCTGCCTCAAGCCGATGTTTGCAAACGGCACGGACAAAAAAAACAACCCACCCGACGACTAGGGTGGGGTTTTGGGTTTTGGTTGGTCGGCCCGGGTCCGGGTACGGACCGGTCCGGTCCGTACCGTTACGGTAGGTTAAGGTTACGTCCTACCAAAACTTAAAACTTTTAAACTTTTTAACCTTTTTACCCTTAACCAAACTTAAGTTCGGACGTAGTCGAACTAAACTAACTACCTACCCTTA
>NZ_AVCC01000019.1 GCF_000622895.1 Herminiimonas sp. CN | reverse complement strand
TATTTATCGATATACTCCGCCAATTCTATAACCTTAAGCAGTGCGCGCAACGTCATCGGACAGCAGTTCCGGTGCGATCTGCAACGGGCCGCTGCCGCTGAAGCGGTCGAGGAACAGGTAAATCACCGGCGTGATGAACAACGTGATCGCCTGCGAGAAGATCAGGCCGCCGACGATCGCCAGCCCCAGCGGCTGGCGCAGTTCGGCCCCCGCCCCCAGCCCGAGCGCAATCGGCAGCGCGCCCATCAGGGCCGCCAGCGTAGTCATCATGATCGGCCGAAAGCGCAGCAGGCAGGCGCTGCGGATCGCTGCGGATGGCGCCATGCCCTGCTCGCGCTGCGCGGCCAGCGCGAAATCGATCATCATGATCGCGTTCTTCTTGACGATGCCGATCAGCATCAGGATGCCGATGGTGGCGATCAGCGTCAGCTCGAAGCCGAACAGGCGCAGCGTCAGCAGGGCGCCGACCGCGGCCGAAGGCAACCCGGCCAGGATCGTCAGCGGATGGATGTAACTCTCGTACAGCACGCCGAGCAGGACGTAGATCACGATCACCGCCAGCACCAGCAGCACGATCTGGCTGCCCTGGGACGACTGGAAGGCCGCCGCATCGCCGGCATAGGAGGTAATGACGCTGACCGGCAAGCGCATGTCGGCCTTGAACCGATCGATTTTCGCGCTGGCATCGCCCAGCGGCACATCCGCCGCCAGATTGAACGAAATGGTGATGGCCTGCAGCTGGCCCTGGTGATTCACCGCCACCGGCCCGACCGTGCGGCGCACGCTGGCAATGCTGATCAGCGGCACCAGATTGCCATCCTTGCCGCGCAGATAGATCTTGCTCAAATCCGTTTCGTCCTGGCCGCCGCTGTCGGCATCCTGCAGGATTACCTGAAAGCTGTTGCTGCTGGTAAAGATGGTCGATACCTGGCGATCGCCGTAGGCACTGTAAAGCGCGGTGCGGATATCCTGAATCTGAACTCCGGCGCTATTGGCGCGATCGCGATCGATATCGACCTGCGCCTGCAAACCGTTGAGTTGCGAATCGCTGGTGACATCGCGGAAGATCGGATCGGCGCGCATTTTGGCTTGCAACTGCTCCGACCAGTCGCTGAGCTCATCGGCACGCACGCTTTGCAGCACGTATTGATAACGGCTCTTGCTGGACCTGCCGCCCAGACGCAGGTTCTGTATCGGACTCAGGTAGACCGCCATCCCGGGAATGCTGTTGGCCTTGCGCCTGAGCTGCTCCAGCACCGCATCCATCGGCTTGCGTTGATTCCTCGGCTTGAGGCCGATGAACATCCGGCCGCTGTTGCCGCTGCTGGCCGAGACGATCACGCTGCCGACATTCGGGTCATGCCTGACGATGTCGGCGACCCGCTGCACCAGCGCCGCCATCGCCGGATAGGAAATATCCTGCGGGCCTTCGATGGCGGCGCTGATCTGGCCGATGTCTTCGCTCGGGAAAAATCCTTTCGGTATCTCGATGAACAACACCGCGGTCAGCGCGAACGTGGCCAGCGCCACCGCCAATACCGTCTTGCTGTGCCCGAGGCACCAATCCAGCACATGCGTGTAACCGCGCACCACCGCCTGGAATCCGCGTTCGAAATTGCGGCTAAGCCAGCCGTCGTTTTCATGCGTTTCGTGGCGCAGGATACGGCTGCACAGCATCGGCACCAGCGACAGCGAAACCAGCGCCGACACCAGCACCGCCAGCGACACCACCACCGCAAATTCGTGGAACATCTGGCCGATCACGCCCGGCATGAAGAAAATCGGGATGAACACCGCCACCAGCGAAATCGAGATCGAGACGATGGTAAACACCATCTCGCGCGAGCCCTTCAGGGCCGCCGGCAGCGGCGCCATGCCCTGCTCCACGTAGCGCACGATATTCTCCAGCATCACGATCGCATCATCGACCACCAGGCCGACTGCGATGGTAATGCCCATCAGCGAGATATTGTCCAGGCTGTAGCCGAGCCAGTACATCAGGCCGAAACAGCCGATCAGCGAAATCGGCAGCGTCAGCACCGGGATCATGGTCGCCGACAGGCGCTTGAGGAACAGGAAGATCACCAGCACCACCAGCGCGATGGTCAGCAGCAAGGTGAATTTCACATCGTGAATCGCATCCCGGATCGAGACCGAGCGGTCGTTCAGGATCTTGACCTCGATCGAGCCCGGCATCTGGGCCTTGAATTGCGGGATGGTGGCCTTCACCGCGTCCACCACCGCCACCGTATTGGCATTCGGCTGGCGCAACACCGACATCGTGATCGCCGGCTGCCCGTTCGACCAGCTGCCGCTCTTGGTCGATTCGACGCTATCGAGCACCTCCGCTACGTCCTTGAGCCTCACTACCGCGCCATCCTTGCTGCCGATAACCAGGTTGGCAAAGGCCTCGGCATTGCGCAGCTGTTCGTTGGCTTGCAGGGTCAGGCTCTGGCGCGGGCCGTCCAGCACGCCGACCGGGCTGTTCGCATTGGCAACGCGCAACGCGGTGGCCAGGTCGTCCATGCTCATGTTGCGCGCCGCCAGCTGGTCCGGCCTGGCCTTGACCCGCACCGCATAACGGCGCTGGCCGTTGATCTGCACTTGCGCCACGCCGTCGATGGTCGATAGCGAGGGCGAGATCAGGTTCTCCGCATAATCGTTCAGGTTGGCCAGCGAGATCGACGGCGAGGTCAGCGCAATAAACAGAATCGGCGCATCGGCCGGATTGAGCTTGCGGTACGACGGCAGCGATGTCATTTCAACCGGCAAGCTGCGCTGCGCGCGCAGCAGGGCGGCCTGGACGTCCACCGCGGCCGCATCGATGTCGCGGTCCGGGCTGAACTCCAGCGTGATCGAGGTGTTGCCCAGGGTATTGCTGGAGCTGATGGTGGACAGCCCGGCGATGGTGGAGAACTGCTTTTCCAGCGGGGTGGCGACCGACGCCGCTATGATTTCCGGGCTGGCTCCCGGCAACACGCCGCTGACGTTGATGATCGGGGTGTTATAGCTGGGTAGCGCCGCAATCGGCAATTTGTTGTAGGCGAACCAGCCGACCACCACCAGCGCCGCCGACAGCAAGACCGTCATCACCGGCCTGCGAATACACAATTCGGAGATGTTCACGATGGATTTTTCTGTTGTGGCCGGGCATTCTCCGTAGCCGGGAGAGCTTGCCCGATTTCCTTGACTTTGGCGCCGGGGCGCAGGTTTTGCGCGCCTTCCAGCACCACGCGCTGGCCGGGCTCCAGCCCGGACACTGCAGCCAACCCGTTCTCGATCGTCACGATGTCGACCTTGCGCGATTGCACGGTGCTGTCCGGCCGCACCAGGTACACGAACTGCTCGGACGGCCCGGTGATGATGGCCTGCGCCGGCACCACCACCGCCGCCGGCAAGGTGCGCGAAATCAGCCGGACATTGACGAAGGCGCCCGGCCATAGCAGTTTTTGCGGATTGGCGAACTGCGCCTTCATCCGTATCGTGCCGGTGGCGGCATCCGCGGCATTGTCGACGAACGACAACTTGCCTTCGATCGCCTGCCCGTTCGGCAATTGCACTGACACCGGCGCATCCAGCTTCGAATACGTTGTGACGATGTTGGCCAGTTCGCGCTCCGGCACCGCAAAGCCGACCGCAATCGGATCGAGCTGCGAAATGGTCAGCATCGGCACCCCGCCCGGTTGCGCCAGACTGCCGACATGCACGGCAATGGCGCCGATCCGGCCGCTGATGCTGGCGGCAATCCGGTTATAGCCAAGTGCGACATCGCTGGCCTCAATGCCGGCCTGGTCGGCGCGGATCACGCTGCGCGCGGCCTCGACCCGGCTGCGCGCGGTGTCGACCACCGCCTGCGAGACGAAATTTTTTGCCAGTAAATCCTGGTTGCGTTTCAGCGCGCTTTCCGCATCTTCCAGATCGGCACGGTCCTTGGCCAGTTGCGCCTGCGCCTTGGCAACAGCGGAGGCATCGCCGCGCTCATCCAACGTGAACAATAGCTGGCCGGCACGCACTTGCTGTCCTTCGACCACGTGAATGGCGCGCACCACGTTCTGAATCTGCGGTCGCACATCGACCGTATTGATGGCAACTACATTGCCATTGACGGCAATCGTAATCGGCATCGATTTCCGCTCGGACAGCACCGTCTTCACGCTCTGGGATGTATCGCGCGCCTTGGACGCGACTGCTTTCCGGTCGAAATGCATGACGTAATAGGCGGCACCCGCGCCGAGAGCAACAACACCGGCAGCAATCAACACATACTTGAGATTCAAATGCATAGGAAATAATCAAAGTGATTTCTATAAGGCAGCTGTCGATAGTACTTACCTAAGGCAATGCAGGTCAACCGGAGGTATGTATCGCAATGTACTGAAACCTTGGCAAATCCTGCCTGAAAGTCCTATTCTGGATTGAGCGCACAATGGACACAGGCCCGGATCATGCAATGGCAAACTCACCAAGTCACCAATCAAGTGCCGCAGCTGCAAGAATACAACCTGTTTGCAACCGATCTTGCGCTGGCTGAAGGCGTGCAGCACGCGGCAGCCTGGCACGCCCATGCACTGATCCAGTTCGGCATTGAACTGGGCAGCGGCGCAGTACTCGAGCTGGGCGAACTGGCCAACCGCCACCCGCCCGAACTGCACACCCATGACCGCAACGGCAACCGCATCGACGTGGTTGAATTTCATCCGAGTTGGCATGCGCTGCTGACCCTGCTGCGCAAGGAGAACCTGCATGCGCTGCCATGGATGGATGCCCGGCCGGGTGCACAGGTAGCGCGCGCCGCCGGCTATTTCCTGCAAGCGCAGGTGGAATCCGGCTCCCTGTGCCCGACCACCATGACCTTTGCCTCGATTCCGGTGCTGCAAAACGAAACTGCACTCTTTGCCACATTAAAAGCCAAACTGTTTTCCAGCCAGCATGATGGGCGCGATCTGCCGCTGGCGCACAAGCAGGCGATCCTGATCGGCATGGGTATGACCGAAAAGCAAGGCGGCTCCGATGTGCGCAGCAACAGCACGCTGGCGCGCCCGCTGTCGGGCATCGGACGCGGGGCCGATTACGCGCTGACCGGGCACAAGTGGTTTTTCTCGGCGCCGATGTGCGATGCCCATCTGGTGCTGGCGCGCACGGAGCCGGGCCTGTCCTGTTTTTTCGTGCCGCGCTGGCAACCGGACGGCAGCAAAAATTCCGTGTTGATCCAGCGCCTGAAAGACAAGCTGGGCAACCGCTCCAATGCCAGCGCCGAAGTCGAGTTCCAGGATGCCTACGGCATCATGATCGGGGAAGAGGGGCGCGGCATTCAAACCATTATAGAAATGACCAATATCACCCGGCTCGATTGCGTGATCGGCAGCGCCGCACTGATGCGCCAGGCTTTGGTGCAGGCGGTACACCATGCCCGCCATCGCAGCGCATTCGGCCGCCCGTTGGCGGCACAGCCGCTGATGTGCAATGTATTGGCCGACCTGGCGCTGGAAAGCGAGGCAGCAACCTTGCTGATGCTGCAATTGGCCAGTGCCTGTGAACAACCGAAAAACCCGTTGCAGCGCGCATGGCAGCGCATCATGACGCCGGCCGCCAAGTTCTGGATTTGCAAGCGCGCACTGGAATTCACCGGCGAATGCATGGAGATTTGGGGCGGTAACGGTTATGTGGAGAGCGGGCCGATGGCGCGCATGTACCGCGAAGCGCCGGTCAATTCGATCTGGGAAGGTTCCGGCAATGTGATGTGTCTGGACGTCTTGCGCGCCATCGAACGCGAAACGGAAGGATTCGATCTGCTGCTGGAAGACTTGCAGGACACCGCTGCGGCGCATCCCGGGTTGTTGCGGATGCTGAAAACCTTGCGTCGCGACTTGAGGCAGGTACCGGAACAGCGCGAAGCGCAGGCGCGTCGCCTGGCCCAAAGTCTGGTGCTGGTCGCCCAAGGCGCGCTGATGCTGCGCCATGCACCGGCGCCGGCCGCCGAAGCCTTCATCGCCTCTTGCGTCGATGCCGCATCCGGCCGGATCTACGGCACGCTGGCTACTGCCGGAGCGCAAGCAGCAATCCTGAAACGCGCCTGGCCGATGTAAAAAAGGAAAAATACTGGAAGGCTGGAAGGCTGGAAGGGTAAATCCGGGGAAAAACGAAGGCGAGCCTGATCTGCGGCACTTGCAGGTAATGACCGTGGCTGCTTCGTTCCCGACCTGACCAGGTTAGCCATGCCACAATGCGCAGGGGCCCGCCGAGGCGAATTATACCCGACTTATTTCCCCCTGCAGCATCGCGTTTTCAGATCAAACGGATTTACTTCAGATTCCCAGCTCTTGCCAGATGGCATCGACGCGCGCCTTGACTTCCGGCGCCATCCGGATCGTGGTACCCCATTCGCGGCTGGTTTCGCCCGCCCACTTGTTGGTGGCGTCGATGCCCATCTTGCTGCCCAGTCCGCTGACCGGCGACGCGAAATCTAGGTAATCGATCGGCGTGTTATCGACCAGCGTGGTGTCGCGCAGCGGATCGACCCGGGTCGTAATGGCCCAGATCACTTCCTTCCAGTCGCGGATATTCACATCCTCGTCCACCACCACGATGAATTTGGTATACATGAACTGGCGCAGGAAGCTCCAGACCCCGAACATCACACGCTTGGCATGGCCGGCATACGCCTTCTTGATTTGCACTACCGCCATCCGGTAACTGCATCCTTCGGGCGGCAGATAAAAATCGGTGATTTCGGGAAACTGCTTTTGCAGCAACGGAATAAAGACTTCATTCAGCGCCACCCCCAGCACCGCCGGCTCGTCCGGCGGCTTGCCGGTATAAGTCGAGTGATAAATCGGATCGCGCCGCATCGTGATGCGATCGATGGTAAATACCGGAAACGAATCCTGTTCGTTGTAATAGCCGGTATGGTCGCCGAACGGCCCTTCCAATGCATGCTCGTAGCCGGATGGGTGGGATTCATCCGGATAGATGTGTCCTTCCAGCACGATCTCAGCCGAAGCCGGCACCCGTAATTCGCTGCCGATCGCTTTCACCAGTTGAGTACGGCTGCCGCGCAGCAAGCCGGCAAACTGATATTCGGACAAACTATCCGGCACCGGCGTCACTGCGCCCAGTATGGTGGCCGGGTCGGTACCGAGCGCTACCGCAATCGGATACGGCTGCCCCTTGCTGGCAATCGCATGCTCGCGAAAGTCCAGCGCACCACCGCGATGCGCGAGCCAGCGCATGATCACCTTGTTGCGGCCGATCACCTGCTGGCGATAAATACCGAGATTCTGACGCTTCTTGTGCGGCCCCTTGGTGATCACCAGGCCCCAGGTGATCAATGGCGCAGCATCGCCCGGCCAACAATACTGAATCGGCAACCGGGCCAGATCGACATCATTGCCTTCCCACACGACGTCGTGGCAAGGCGCGCCGCGCAACTCCTTCGGCGCCATGTCCCAGACCGCCTTGACCAGCGATCCCAGGCCCAGAATATCCTTGAGGCCCTTGGGCGGCTCCGGCTCCTTCAGGCTCGCCAGCACATGGCCAATCTTCCGCAGCTGACTGACATCTTCGGCTCCCATGCCCAGCGCCACGCGACGCGGAGTGCCGAACAGATTCCCCAGCACCGGCATGCTGTGACCGACCGGGCGCTCGAACAATAACGCCGGACCACCGGCACGCAAAGTGCGGTCGCACACCTCAGTCATCTCCAAATGCGGAGAAATCGGCGTGGAAATGCGCTTTAACTCGTTAAGTAGTTGCAACTGGGAAATAAAATCGCGCAAATCAAAATAATTTCATTTTTTAACTAGTGTTTTCTAAAAGTAGGTCTCATTGTCTGAGAAAGTGCTGCCAAGTAGTTGATTTAATTGAATTGTGCTGCAAAGCAACATAATTATGATATATAAAAGTAATAAAAACTAAATTCTATAGTATTGACTTGATATATTCACGCTTCTACAATGCGCCAACTTGATGAGAAAAAATTCTTTACTAGCACAAAAAAGCTGCCAAAGGAAAACTTTTTTCATTTCACGGAGTTCGGGGCTCCACATGACATTTTAAGGAGTGTTTTCAAAAGGCGTCTGCCTTACCCCCGATAAAAGTTGTTTGCCACTGCCTGCCGACACATAGGGCACTCAGCTGCAGCAAGCAACTCCGGCGTATGCCGCGCGCATCATGCGGCGGCATACGATGTTTCTGATTCACGGCAAACACAAAAGCCTCTCGCGATGTAGCTGTTGACGCGCTGTCAATGAGTGCCTGTGCATGCCGTGACGATTCAGGAGGTTCCATGTTTACTCAGATTACCAGGGCAATGTACGGTTACGCCCAAAAAACCGCAGTCCAGTCTGCCGCATGGGCAGGCTTCGCCCGCGGCACGACTAAAAATTATGCCGCTGTTGCACGCCACGCAGTATTGATCCTGGGCGTACTGGCAATTGGCTTGCTCGGCCTGATCTTCGTCAAGCCAGAAATCGCCGACCGGTTTACGGAGCTATCCCCATTCGCCGAAGAATACGAAACCGACACCACCACAGTGGTAGCGCCCCAAGCGCCAAGCACGGCAAATCCTGCCGTTACACCCACCATCGCAGCGATTGCCACACCGAAAATCCCGGCTCTCCAGCAAAAAACGGCCAGGGCCGGCCGGCCACAGCAAGCCAGTACAGCTACTTCCACGCAGCAAAAATGGGTTAGCTACTGGCTCGCCAAACGTTATCGGGTGGCTGGGGACGCCATCCACATGCTGGTATCGACCTCTTATCAGGTGGCCAGGGAACTCAAGCTCGATCCTTTGCTGATACTTTCCGTGATTGCGATCGAATCCCGTTTCAATCCGCTGTCTGAAAGCCCGGTTGGCGCGCAAGGCCTGATGCAGGTAATGTCGAATGTCCACAAGGACAAATTCCAGAAACATGGCGGTGTCGCAGCGGCCCTGAATCCGGTTGCCAATATCAATGTAGGCTCGCGCATTCTGAAGGAATATGTGGTTCAGGGCGGTTCGATTGAAGCTGGCCTGAAAAAATATGTCGGCGCTTCCGCGTTCGACTCCGATTTTGGTTACGGCAATAAAGTTCTGTCCGAATACCACTATCTACAGCAAGTTGCGATGGGCAAGAAAGTGCCCGCGTATGTAACGGCCAAAACAAGCACGCCACCGCTGCCGAAAACCGTCAAAAACAATGAGTCTGCCGAACTGCCGCCAACTGCAATCGATGGCTTGCCCAAGCATAAAAACGATCAGAAAGGCCTTGCCGACCAGGTTGCCGTCTTGTAGAACACAAGACAATAGAAAAAGAGCCTTTACGGCTCTTTTCTTATTTCAACCAGGATCTCCCGCAGCTTAAAAAAACAGGGCATCCGAAATAACCAAGCATTTTTCAGCATGCTTTAATGCCACTAAAAAATACAATGCGCGGTATATGCATCACTTATCCGCCAGGAATATAGTCAGGCGGCGCACCGCTTCCTGCAAATTTTCCATCGATGTAGCGTACGACAGGCGAATATAGTGGCGTGCGGTATGGGTGCCGAAATCCAGCCCCGGCACCAGCACTACGCCGGCCTGATTTAGCATGTCTATCGTCAGCTGATCGGCGTCGTCGGTCAGCGCCGAACAATCCGCATACACGTAAAACGCCCCGTCCGGCAGCACCGGCACCGTAAAGCCCAGTTTCTGCAAGGCCGGCACGATGTAGTCGCGGCGGCGCTTGAACTCGGCCTTGCGCTGCTCGTAGATCGCCATCGATTCCGGCGCAAAGCAGGCCAGCGCCGCATGTTGCGCGATGGTGGATGGGCAAATGAACAGGTTTTGCGCCAGCTTCTCGATCGGCGACACCAGCGCCTCCGGCACCACCAGCCAGCCCAGACGCCAGCCTGTCATGTTGAAATACTTGGAAAAACTATTAATGACGATCACATCGTCGCCCAGCGACAAGGCCGAAAACGGCGCCGCATCATAGCTCAAGCCCTGGTAAATCTCGTCGACGATGGTAAACCCGCCCTTGCTGCGCACGGTGCTGACAATCTTTTGCAATTCATCCGGTGCTATCGAGGTGCCGGTCGGATTCGATGGCGACGCCAGCAGCACGCCGCGAGTCGCGTCGCTCCAGTGCGCCTGCACCATCGCATCCGACAGCTGGAAGCGCTCGGCCGGGCCGCTTGGAATCATTACCGGACAACCGTCGAAAGCGGCGACAAAATGGCGATTGCACGGATAGGACGGGTCCGGCATCAGGACTTGCACACCCTGTTCGACCAGCGCCGCGCAGGCCAGCAGCAGCGCGGCCGAGGCGCCGGCAGTGACGATAATCCGCTGCGGCGCCACTTCCAGCCCGTACACCTGACGGTAATGCTCCGCAATCGCAGTCCGCAATTGCGGCAGGCCAGTGGCTGCGGTGTACTGCATCCGGCCTTTCTGCATGGCCAGGGCAGCAGCTTCGATCACCGCCGGCGGCGCGGTAAAGTCCGGCTCGCCAATGCCCATGTGGATGATGTGACGCCCCTCCCGTTCCAGCGCAGCAGCCATTTTGGTGATTTCCATTACATGAAATGGCGCAATATGCTGCAGGCGGGAAGCAATGTGTATTGATGACATAAGTATTCTCTCCAAATGAAAACCGCCACACGATCATCGGCAATCGGCAGTCTGCTGCCGAAAACCCATCACGATGTGGCGGTCTTGCGCTTCTTTCTTCCAGTTGAAAACGGCTGTATTTGTCTTACTCCATTTAACAATCCATCATCAACGTGAATGCAGTGCAGGAAAAACGCAGGTACAGCAAGCGAAGCCGGCACGGCTGCAATGGAATTATTTCCGGCCGGCCTGAACTTCAGCTTCGCGCATTTTACCGGCCAGTTTGTCCAGCACCCCATTGACATACTTGTGACCGTCAATGCCGCCGAAGGATTTGGCCAGCTCGACCGCTTCATTGATGACGACCCGATACGGTATCTCGATATGGTTTTGCAATTCAAAGGCGCCGATCAGCAATATCGCGTGTTCGATCGGCGACAATTCACTGATGGCGCGGTCGATCAGCGGCGTCAATTCGGCCCGCAACGACGCGGCGGCATTGATGACGCCATACAGCAGAGCGTCGAAATGCTCCTTGTCTGCCTTGCCGAAGCCATGCGCCTCGCGGATATGGGCCTCGATCGCGCCGACATCCTCGTTATTGAGCAGCCATTGATACAGGCCCTGCAACGCAAACTCGCGCGCCCGGTGACGGGGCGAGCGACTTTTGCTCGGATTGGCATGGAGGGTCTTGTTTGTCATAAATTTCAGGTCTATCCGATGCAATGGCCAGCGCCATCTGCACACTGTTGCAATACAGAACCGCAGCCCGACAGTTCGCTGGAACCTGGTTCGGACTGCGATCGTTTGCCGCGTTCCGGGCTTACTGCTCGGTCAGGTCAGCCAGTTCTTCCAATGCCAGCGCCAGATTAGCCATTTCTACCGCAACCCGCGCCGCATCAACGCCTTTTTCGGCCATGCGCGCTTCGGCCTGCTCGTCGTTTTCGGTGGTCAGCACTGCATTGGCAATCGGAATCCCTGCATCCAGGCCAACGCGGGAAATGCCGGCGCCGGATTCATTCGAGACCAATTCAAAATGATAGGTCTCGCCGCGAATCACGGCGCCCAGCGCCACCAGCGCATCGAATTGCTGGGTGTCAGCCATCTTTTGCAGGGCCAGCGGAATTTCCAGCGCGCCCGGCACGCTTACATGCAGGATATCTTCGGGCATCACGCCCAGATGCTGCAGTTCTGCAATACAAGCCGACAGCAAGCCATGACAGACATCCGGATTGAAGCGGGCCTGCACGATACCGATCCGCAAACCCTCGCCGTTCAGGTTCGATTCCAGTTTTCCTACGGTCATGATTTTTCCTTTTGTGCGCTAGACGCTTTAATTACGTTCTCACTCATGGGAGCGTTGAAATTTCGTTAATCCAGCGGGTGATTCTGATAGCCGGTTACTTCCAGGTTAAAACCTGTCATCGAAGGCATTTTGCGCGGGCTCGACAACAGCCGCATTTTGCGCACTCCGACGTCCTTCAATATCTGGGCGCCGATGCCGTAGTTACGCAAATCCATGCTGGCGCCGCGCGGACGCGGGTTAGCCTGCGGCGCATTGAGCGCCGCAAAATGCCCGAACATTTCCTCGGCCGATTCTTCGCAATTGAGCAACACCACCACGCCGCACTCGGATGCCTTGATGGCCGCCATTGCCGACGCCATATTCCACGAATGGGTAGTTGCCTGCACTTCCAGAAAATCGAGAATCGAAACCGGCTGATGAACCCGTACCAGAGCTTCGCTATCACTCGTGATATTGCCGTGCACCAGCGCCAGATGGGCGGAGCCGCTGGGCTTGTCGCGGTAAGCGATGGCCTTGAATTCGCCGTGGATGGTCTGCATCGAACGCTCGGCAATCCGCTCGATCACGCTTTCGTGCTGGTTGCGGTAGTGGATCAGATCAGCAATGGTCCCGATCTTCAATTCGTGCAGCTTGGCAAACTCGATCAAATCGGGCAGCCGCGCCATGGTGCCGTCGTCATTCATGATTTCGCAAATCACCGCAGCCGGGGTCAAGCCCGCCAGTTCGGCGAAATCGCAGCCAGCCTCGGTGTGGCCGGCGCGCATCAAGACCCCGCCTTTTTGCGCCTTGAGCGGAAAAATATGTCCAGGCTGCACGATATCGGACGATTTCACATTCTTGCCAACCGCGACCTGCACGGTCTTGGCACGGTCCGCTGCGGAAATGCCGGTAGTAACGCCCTCGGCAGCCTCGATCGACACCGTGAAGTTGGTGCCAAAGGAAGTGCCGTTGCGCGTCGTCATCATCGGCAGATCCAGTTGCGCACAACGCTCCTCAGTCAAAGTGAGGCACACCAGACCGCGACCGAATTTGGCCATGAAATTGATTGCCTCCGGCGTGACGAATTCTGCGGCAAGCACCAGATCGCCTTCATTTTCACGGTCTTCCTCGTCGACGAGGATCACCATACGGCCGGCGCGCAGCTCGGCAACAATTTCTTGGGTAGTTGAGATGGACATGATTTTTAATCCTGAAGAGATCGCTATTTTAATGGATTTAAGCCGGCAACCTGTCGGAACCAGCTTAAAACAGCCAAGTAATATCGAATTCGCCGCAGTTTATGACTGACAGTGGCCGCAAAAATCAAAAAAGCAGCCCAAAGACTGCTTTTGATGCCCATGCAAGCCAGCAATACTACTTGACCGACAGCATCCGCTCGACGTAGCGCGCAATCAAATCGATTTCGAGATTAACTTTTGCGCCCATCTTCAGATGCTTGAGCACGGTGACTTCGATCGTGTGCGGGATCAGGTTGATCGAGAAGCGGCAACCTGTGGCCACATCTTCGACCGAATTCACCGTTAATGACACGCCATTGACCACGATCGAGCCTTTGTAGGCCAGGTATTTAGCCAAGGCGGGCGGTGCTTCGATCACCAGCTCCCACGATTCGTTAATCGGGGCGAACTTACAGACGGTGCCCAGGCCATCCACATGGCCGCTGACCAGGTGGCCGCCGAGCCGGTCGGCCAGCGTCAGTGCCTTTTCCAGGTTGACTTCGCCCGTTGCATCCAGCCCGACCGTATGGTTCAGGCTTTCGCGCGAGACGTCCACCATGAAGCCCTGCTGCGTCTTCTCGATCACCGTCATGCAAGCGCCATTGATGGCAATAGAATCGCCCGGCGCCACGTCTTGCAGCGGCATGCCGCAGGCATCAATGGTCAGGCGCACACCGGCGTCCGCACCCGATGCCTGTACTGAGGTAATCCGTCCCACTGCAGCTACAATTCCTGTAAACATATTTCTCCCAAAAATTAATTGAACCGGGCAAGGATACGCATATCCTCGCCTATTTGCTGAATTTCGTGAAACCGCAGCAGGCGCTTGTGTTGCAGCGATTCCAGCGCGCCCAGCGCAAACATCGGCATGCCGTCGCCAATCAAGCAGGGCGCCAGATACAGCAGCAACTCATCGACGCAGCCGGCGCGGATCAGCGAACCATTGAGCTTGCAGCCGGCCTCGACATGCAACTCGTTGATCTGGCGCCGCCCCAGCTCCTGCATCAGCGCCGGCAGATCCACCTTGCCTGTGGAATCGGGCAGAAAAATAACTTCGCAGCCGATGTCGCGCAGCAGCGCTTCTTTTTCCGGATTGGGCTGCGCCGCCACCACCCAGCTACCGCCGCCGGCCAGCACGCGCGCCTGCGGACGGATCTCGAGCTTACTGTCGATCACGATGCGCTGCGGCTGACGCGCCACGCCCAGCGCGCGCACCGTCATTTGCGGGTCATCCGCGTTGACGGTCCCGATCCCGGTCAGAATCGCACCGGCGCGCGCGCGCCAGGCGTGACCATCGTCGCGCGCCACCTGCGAGGTAATCCACTGGCTTTGACCATCGGCCAGCGCAGTCTTGCCATCCAGGCTGGCCGCCACCTTCATCCGCACCCAGGGCTTGCCGCACTGCATGCGGGAAAAAAACCCGAGATTCATTTCCCGCGCTGCATCGGCCAGCACGCCGCATTCAACCTCGATCCCGGCCGCCGCCAAGCGTGCCAAACCCTGTCCTGCCACCTGCGGATTGGGATCCTGTACCGCAGCCACCACCCGCGCCACACCGGCGCGTATCAAGGCGTCGCAGCAGGGCGGAGTGCGGCCGAAATGGCTGCACGGCTCCAGCGTCACATACACGGTTGCGCCGCGCACATCAAATCCTTTGGCCACGGCGTCATTGAGCGCCTCGATTTCGGCATGATTGCCGCCGGGCGGCTGGGTAAAGCCTGCGCCGATGACCTGATGATCCTTGACGATCACGCAGCCGACAGCGGGGTTGGGCGGTGAGAGGATGCGCGCATTGCTTGCCAATTGCAAAGCCTGCGACATGTATTGCTCGTCATCATTCATTATATATAGACAGTATATGCAAATTTAACACGAATTTATTGTGAAAATTCAATCCCACTACATGAGTATGTGAATCATGCCAATACTGAGTACGACGCATCAAACCATGCACGTAGCGCTTCATGAAATCAATTTACCCCTGCGGTAACAGAGGCAATCCAGCCAACATGACCATCACGACATTATCATCCACGTCCATAAAGCAGGAGCGGCTAACGGCCACCCCAGCAATCGTCGGCAGTAGCCGTGCCGCTTACAGTCCTTTTTCCGCTTTGATCCAAAGTGAAATTGCCACATTTATCCGCAGTACCAACCTTGGTCGCCACCAAACTATAGGCCGTGGCAGTGGTGCCGGCCGCCAACGCGATGTTATATTTTGCAGTTCCCGGGTACGGCGATTGAATAAGATTTGAAGGAAGAGTTGGTACAGATCCGTCGGGAAGTTTGTAGGAGTTATTCACAGTAAACTGCTGCTCCACCCAGTTGGCGGCCTGGAGCATGGTTGCAGCGGCTTCCGCCCGGTTACTGCGCCGCACCGATTCCAGATAACTCGGCACCGCCACCGACGCCAGAATCGCCACGATCGCCACCACGATCATCACCTCGATCAGCGTGAAGCCATTGCGCGTCATGATGTGTTTTTGTTGCATGTAGTTTCCCCGACTGGCTGGATTGGTCAATTTTTAATGGTGAGTTGGTGCCAGGACCGAATTGGCGCAACGCCGGTTATGAGTCCGAATGGTCCAGTTCCTGCCCCACCTCCAGACCCACCTCCTGACATATTCCCGTCCAGAGGATTAAATATGGCAACGCGTTTACCCCGGGCAGGTTTGATCCATGCAGGATTAGCCACCGTGCCATCGATGGCGATCGAACTCAGTCCGGTAAGCTTCGTATCGCCACGTGTAAATAATGCTTTTGCGCTTGCCCCTCCGGTCAAATAATCAATCGCCATTTGCTGCGACACACCGCCGCTCAAACAAATGTCGCTGACTGGTGCCAAGGTAGTTGCGACCACTACAGCATTGTCGAAAATATCCAAATCCCCGATCACACGTTCGCCAGCAGTCAGCGACAGATCAACATACCAGCCACGCTTGGTAGTCCAATCCACCGTATTTGCCGACAGCGTACGGCCACCGGTCGCCGCAGTAAAAGTCTGCTGTATCAACTGCGATCTCCCCGTCACCGCCACTGCGGGTACGTCGCCCTTGTCCCAGATGCCATAAATACTCTGCACATCAACATTGGCCTTGTCGCCATCCTCCATGAACTTGCCGGTCGCAACTGTAACCATGTATCCGCCCAACGGATGTTTCTCCAGGGCCGGACGCTTGACCATGGGCTGCACCTTGTTGTCGGCATTGACGGCGCTGAACAGTTTGCTGCTGCCCCAACTATCTGCAGATATATTATCAAAATCAAATTTCCACAAATTGCCCTTCAGATCGCCGGCATAAGCGGCCACCAGTTCACGCTGATTGTTGAACAACAGCGCCGGCGCTGCCATGCCGTTTCCGACAACAGATGGTGCCACATCGAAGCTCTTGATCAGCGCTCCGGTAGAGAGATTGATCACATACAACACGGCCTTGCCATTTTTGCTGTCATAGCCATTGCCAAAGATCGCGCCCCATGCACCGTTGCGCAGACGCACTACGGTGAGTTGCCCCATCACCCGTCCCATGTCGGCAAAGTCATCGGTGCCTCCGCCCTTGGCTTCCCACAGGACCTTACCGGCACCGAGGGCCGCAGGATCGGTGATATCAACGGCAAAAATACTGCTGCCACCGGCACCGATCGAGCCCAGCAGTATGGTTTTCCAGGCGCTGCCAAGGTAGGCATCGCCTTCGGTCAGGAGCCCATCGACGTAATACTGGTGACCATAATCTGGGCTGGAAAGACTGATCAGATTCGGATAGACCGCATTCGGCACGAAAGCAAATGTCTCCACGCCGGTCGCCGCATCAAAACCGTGCAACATGCCGTCATTGGCTCCTGCATACAGCATCGCCGTACGACTCGCCTTGCCGCTGACAAAGGTGCTATAGGTGGTGCTGCCGCCACTAGCAGCAGGCAAAACCCGGTAACCGAAATCCGATTTCTTGACGTACAGCGGCGAAGAATTAACGATGTCTCCCAACTTGTTTTCACGATAACGGTAAATTCCGGGGCCATTGCCATCCGAAGTCTGCTCCTTGGCGCCATTCCCCTTCAGGTAATCCAGTACATCGGAAGACGTCAATGCGGCCTGCTGACTGCCGCTACCGGTGGTCAGATTAGTCCAGGCGAAATTGACTGCAGCATTTGTAATCGGGTTCCAGGTTGCGACATTGCGCGCATTCCAGGCCGGCAGTTTGGCGGCGGCGTCCCATTGCAGCGCACCAACGGCTCCCGTTGTACCAAGGCTGTATGCCTTCAAATGGCCGACCCACTTCCCGGACTCGAAGCTCGGCGCATAAAACAGGCTATCGCCGCTGATCGCGCTGCCGGTGATTGCGCCGCTCGCAGCCGCACCCGGCTGGATCGCAATATCCTTCAGCACCGCCACCAGACCGGATTGCAGTTGCATCGGATTCTTGGCGCTGAAATAACGGCCCTTGCCCACCACCGCTGCATGCCACAGATCATCGATAGTTGTGGATTGATTTGCGACTGGCGTGGGCCAGGTCGTCGGCTCGGTGTCGGAATACGGTATGGTACCGTCCGCACCCAGGCCAATCGTGAAGGTCGTCATATGCTGCTTAGTCGAGGTATCCCGGGTATTGGTCGGCTTGACGTTATCGGTCAGATCTGGGCGCAGATCCGTTTTGTAGTAAAAATCGGCGATAGAAGCCAAGGATGCACTGACACCCGATGGCAAGCTGGGGAGCGGATTATCGTTCCAGTAGCCATCGGTAGACATGATGTGATAGCTGGGCCGGCAACTGACCATCGATTGATCCGTGGCGCTGGCACGATAGGGGTCGTTGCCCGTGTAGTCAAAACCGGTGAGATTTTTTTGATATAACTGGCCAATCCGGTTCATCTGAGTCAGCAATGGCGTGCCGCCATTCGGATTGATTGCATATAGCCTAGTATAAAAACTTTGCTTCTGTGTCGCGTCGAAGTCGCGGATAGTGAGCCAACCTCCATCGTCAGTCACCGCCGTATTGCTGTTTGAGCTTGCGTTATTAATCGCATTAAAACCAACCCGGAACTTGGATGGGTTTACCGGAGTTACTACCGGATCAATGTCATTGAATGCCAGTCCGATCGCGGTCTTGGTCATCAGGATCCGAGTCCGGTAATACGTATACCAATTGGCGAAATTCTGGATTTCCTGCGCATAGGTGCATGCACCTGTACTGCAATCGGTTCGGGTTGAAGTTGAAACCTGAGGATAAGTCGCCGTAGTCGAAATGATATCCACTCGAGTAGGAAAAGCGGTGTCAGCGGGAGTTGCAGTTTTGATATTGGCTATGCCATTCCATACGTAATAGAACGCATAACGCGCCACCTTCGTTGTATAGCCGCTAGTGCTGCTCGCTTTACAATTCGTAGTGTTCTGACTTACGCTCCAGGTACTCGAACTTTTTGCATACGTATACAAAGGCAATGTCGGCAAAGTGCTCGCAGCATAACAAGTCGTCGTTAAATCGACTGTATTGCTACCATACGAGGCACCTGTGGTTGGATAAGGGTCTAAAGGAGCGGCAGTCGTTGTGCTTTTGGCATAGGAGTTACCCAGATAGTCCACAGGGAGTACATAAGTAACGGCAGGGTTGTACCATAGACCGTTATACGAACTGGAATAATATCCGCGGGTATTTCTTGTCGCATTGGACAACGGACCAGTGGAGTCGCTATTTGAAGTGGCCGTATATTCATATGATCCATCATAGCCAGTAACCGACCCCCACTCCATACTGCCGGAATTATCCAGCGTAAACATGACATTCGGCTTGGGCGGCTGCGCCAGAAACAGCGGCGTTTGCGACACTGCCGCCAGCGAAGCGCCTGAGCATAACGCCAACGCAAGGTAAAGCCCTTGGGTCAGAAACCGTTGCATCCGGCCTGGCGCCGGGTGTTTCAATAAAATCGCTCGTAACATGGCGCTTCCCTTATCAATTAAATCTTAAATAACTCTGTAGCATCACGACCGCGTTGACGCTGCCGCCGAAACCGCGTGCGGTGATCCGATAGGCCTCCATGCTTTCATTCTTCTTGATCTCGTTCGGATCCAGATTCAGGGTGTCTTTCACGTCCTCAACCATGCATCTTGGGCGTGCCGCCAAGCCGCTCTTATCCGGACTGCCGGCTGGCACCGCAACAGATATGCCATCGTTGCTCCAGTAGGTGCTCACCTCCCAGTTATTCGAGCCGGCAGTAAGCCCTGGCGTCTTGACCGGAATTGTCCGTACTGCAGCCAGCAAATCATTTTCACAATATCGGAGCGCCTGCTCTGCGGCTTGGAACGCCAGTTGCTGATTGTGCAGGTTGCCCGACATTTTCTCTCCCAACGTCACATTACGGATGGTAGTGACGCCCAGCAGCATCATGACAACCAGGAAGATCAATACAATCGGCAAGGCAATGCCGCGTTCCATGTCATTTGGCATCATGTCCGTTGATGTATGCATTAATCTCTCCCTAATCAACCAGATTGGACGCTGCATTATTCCGCAAGGTAAAAACACGGGTCATCGCCATTCGTAATTTTCTGTCAGTGGCTGTTTGCGATACCCCGTTGCAGTCGACGTAGGTCTGCGCTTGCGGTGTGACATTATTGGTGCTGCTGATTAGCAGACAAACCTGGACACTGGTCACCTGATTCCACTTCGTTTTGTAATTGGCTGTAGGAAGGGCATTGACGCCATCTGCATTCAGATTTAATTTGTCAGTGACAAATTCCCCTTTGGTATCGGCACCATAAGTCAGCACCATATCTTCGACATTGCTGAGGACCGGTTGCGAAACAGTGGCCACCTTACCCACCCCCTGCCCATTGCAGTAAAGCGATGGCGCACTGTCACCGGCTTTGGTGTACAGAAAAAACCGATTGCTCACAATGCCAGGCTTGGGCGGAGTCTCATCAACACTCTGTCCATTGCAGTCGGCCCCTGCACCAGTATTTGCGTCATACAGCTCAGCGACCCTGTAACTGACTTCAAGCCCTGGCTTACCGGCTGCAGTGGCGCAATGGAAATCGGGCGTTGCGGCAACCGGGCTGACAAATCCCGCATCACACCCCCTCAATCCTTGCAAAGGATTCCCATCCACATCCACTCCCACAAAATCAGTAGTGGTCCGGGTCAATGCATTGCCAAACCCCGCTTGCATCAAATTCCGACCGATCAACCCCATCGCATAGCGCCCATCTTCCTGCAGGCGCGCACTGTCGTCGTTGATCCGGTAGCTGCCCTTGCTGCTGATATACAGGCTGCTGACGAACAACACCAGCACCAGGCTGATAGTTACTGAAACCATCAGCTCGACCAAGGTGAAGCCTTGTTGAATCGCGGGCCGGATGTGGAGAGTTTGTGCTTTAGTCATGGCAGAAATGTGGTTGTAAAGCAGCGCACATCTTTATCCTTGCTGGCGTCCAGTGCGGCAGCGCGGCATTTGGTATCCAGCGAACCCGATGCGTCAGTGGGCTTGCCCGGCTCCTTGAAATACACGGTGATCACAAAGCCGTTAGTAATATCGCCGCTGATCTCACCCCAGCCACCCGCCATTGCCCTGGCTAATCCAAGCCGCCAGTTATAGATATCCTGCGCCGCGACTTTGGCAGCGTCGCAACCGGCAGTGCAAGCCGTCGCAGTCGCGTTGTCACCCAGCTTGTCACCCGTCGGAGTGACGTAATTACCCGCTTTGGCACCGGCCACATTGGCGCGCATGCGGTCGGCAATGTCTGCGGTGTATTGGCTGGCGGTTGAACGGAATTGCGCCACTTTTTGGTAGCGTAGCGACGCAACCTGCAAGCCAGCCAGCCCGAGCAGTCCGAACGAGGCAATCAGGATCGAAATCAGCACTTCGATCAGGCCGACGCCTGCCTGCCTGTGCAAACCCGAGTGCAGCCTGTTTCGGTTATTAATTTTCATGCTTATTCGCAGCACAATAATCTCCGTTATCAGCAGCCGACAGCAGCGATAGTGGCTACGCTGACGTGTCCGGAACGTCCGACATCAACAAGATGCCGACTTGACTTGCAATCATTACTGAAGGTAAAACCGGTACTGTCGGTGGCCGCAGCCAGCACCGGCTGTCCCATGCTGGTATACGTTATTGCGTTGAGCGTTGAAGTAACTGTGGTTCCTGCCGGCAGCGCTTTCTGGCGCGTCAACACTGATGCGATGTTGTCGGCAGTGCCAACCCCGACAAGCCATCCGGTATTCCAGTCGCCGGCAGCGGCACAGGTGTCGGAACCGGCTTCGGCATTGACGGCGCGACAGAGTGTGACCGGACTGCCGCGCTTGATCGCTTCCGAGCGCGCCAGCATGTTTGCTGCGACGAATTCGTTGACGTTGCCGGTCAGGCGGTTTTGCTGAATCATGTTGCGCATGGAGGGAATGCCGACCGCCAGCAAAATGGCAGCGATCGAAATCGTGACCATTAATTCAACCAGAGTAAAGCCGCCTTGCATTGAACGTGAGCGCCCGACAGAAAGCGATTGTCTGGTTAGATGGATGGATGCGTTTGCGGCTACTAACATTTTGATCACTATGGGCCTGTATCTGCTTTTAATTTCCCCGGAGTGTAAGCAATGTATTTACTTTGAGCAATATTTTGACGATGGGATGCGGATGGCGTCGGATGAGCGGCAATCAGGTCTTGCAAATGCTTGAGGTTGGCGGGCGACGCCTTATGTCGGACACGTGACGGAATCAAGGACGACTCTGATGCGCCCGGCCCGGTTGATGCAAACAGCGCGATCGAACTCCCCATCGTAGCTAAAGACGAGCCTGGCTCCCGCCAACGCTCCCACCGGGCCGCCAAAGCTGTTATAAGTGATTGATCGCAATGTGGAAGGATTGGCGGCGACATAGACCTTGGCCGGCAAGACACCCTGACGGTGCAGCACCAGATTTTCGCTGGGCACGATCACTATCCAGCCGGAACCCCAGTCGCTGCTGCCATAATCCCCGCTTGCGGTTGTAATGCATTTGTCGGTACCGGATTCGGCATTGACGCTGCGGCATATCGTGACCGGCCTGCCGCGCTTGATCGCTTCCGAACGCGCAAAAGTTGCCGCTGCTATGAACTGATTCACATGACCGGTCAGCCGGGTTTCCATTATCAAATTTCGCATCGATGGAACACCGACTGCGAGCAAAACGCCCGCGATTGCAATGGTGACGGTCAATTCGATCAGCGTAAAACCGTGATGGATTCGGTTTTGCATCAATGTAAAAGGCTTCGCAACGGGCATTACGATCTCCCTAAATATTGCATTTAGGCAAACCATACAATCACGCTGACAATTTAACAACCATTATTGTCAATGGAATGGCTATTCCGGGAAGCCTGCGGTAATTGGGACGCTTACTTTTTGTCGCTGCCGCTGGCGATTTCTGCGATCACGTTCTGGAATTCGGCGACATCCTCGAAGCTGCGATACACCGAGGCGAAGCGGATATAGGCGATTTTATCGAGCCGTTTCAATTCTTCCATGATGTATTCGCCGATGCGTTGCGAACTGATTTCCCGCTCTCCAAGAGAGAGAATTTTCTGTTCGATGCGGCTGATTGTGACATCCACCAGTTCGGCAGAAACAGGACGTTTGCGTAGCGCCAGCATCAAGCTGGCACGCAACTTGGCAGCGGCGAACTCAACCCGGCTGCCGTTTTTCTTGACGATGACCGGCATCGTGAGCTCGATCCGCTCATAGGTGGTGAAGCGTTTGTCGCATTTGGCGCAGCGACGGCGACGGCGGATGGAATCGCCCTCTTCCGATGCGCGGGTGTCGAGGACCTGGGTGTCTTCGTGATGGCAAAATGGACATTTCATGATGGCCTTGGATCGGAAGATGCTGCTGTATGCTTTGTATCCTGTATGTGCAAACGACTTCCCCGAAAATTTCGGGGAAGTCGTCGATCGTTTCAGCAGCGCATCCTTTGCAGGATTACTGCGTGCTTGCCCGGCTGAGCCGGTCAGGCATAAACCGGGAAGGCGTCGGTCAGCTTCTTGACTTCGGCTTTCACGCGTTCGATGGTGGCAGCGTCGTTCGGATTGTCGAGCATGTCGGCGATCAGGTTGCCGACCTTGGTCGCTTCCACTTCACCAAAACCGCGAGTTGTCATGGCCGGGCTGCCAAGGCGAATGCCGGAAGTAACGAAAGGTTTTTCCGGATCGTTCGGAATCGCGTTCTTGTTACAGGTGATATGTGCCAAACCGAGCAATGCTTCGGCGGCCTTGCCGGTGATGTTCTTGGCGCGCAGGTCGACCAGCATCACGTGGCTTTCGGTACGGCCGGAGACGATGCGCAGGCCGCGCGCGATCAAGGCTTTTGCCAACGCATCGGCGTTTTTGACGACTTGCTGCTGATAAACTTTGAATTCCGGCGCCAGCGCTTCCTTGAAGGCGACTGCCTTGCCGGCGATAACGTGCATCAGCGGGCCGCCCTGGATGCCGGGGAAGATCGCGGAGTTGATGGCTTTTTCATGCTCGGCCTTCATCAGGATGAAGCCGCCGCGCGGGCCGCGCAACGATTTGTGCGTGGTGGAGGTGACAAAATCGGCGAACGGCACCGGATTCGGATAGACGCCGGCGGCGATCAGGCCCGCATAGTGCGCCATGTCAACCATGAAATAGGCGCCGATTTCCTTGGCGATCTTGGCGAAACGCTCGAAATCGATGCGCAGTGCGTAGGCCGATGCACCGGCGATGATCAGCTTCGGCTTGTGTTCGCGCGCCAGACGTTCCATCGCGTCGTAGTCGATCTCTTCCTTGGCATCCAGACCGTAGGAGACCACATTGAACCACTTTCCCGACATGTTGAGCGCCATGCCGTGGGTCAAGTGGCCGCCTTCGGCCAGCGACATGCCCATGATGGTGTCGCCCGGCTTCAGCACCGCAAAGAACACGCCCTGGTTGGCTTGCGAGCCGGAATTCGGCTGGACGTTGGCTGCTTCGGCGCCGAACAACTGCTTGATGCGGTCGATCGCCAGTTGCTCGGCGACATCGACGAATTCGCAGCCGCCGTAATAGCGCTTGCCGGGATAGCCTTCCGCGTATTTATTGGTCAGCTGCGAGCCTTGCGCTTCCATCACGGCCGGCGAAGTGTAGTTTTCGGACGCGATCAGCTCGATGTGCTCTTGCTGGCGAACGTTTTCCTTCTGGATCACGGCCCACAATTCAGGGTCGACATTGGCGAGGGTATGGTCTTTGGAGAACATGCGGATTCCTATCGATAAATGTGCAAAAGTATGCAAATAAGCTGCAAAGCGTTTTTACTTGGGTCGATCGAGGAAGCCATTGCGGGAATATGCAAATAACGGACAGCCTCAGTCGTGCGCTCCATTTTGGGCTGCCCAGGCGAACGGCTGAAGAATTCCCACGTTCCCCGGTGGATGCCCACCTTGTCGCCGGAAGTATATCCTTCCGGCTTTTCGCCAGTCACGTGAGATGAAATGGTGGGCAAATTGTAAGGTAAGGAGAAAATTTCAGCAAGCCACCGCAAGTTTTCAGCAGTGGCAAGTACGGTTGCAGCTGCGCTATTTAAATATTGCATATTGTGCTCGAGCCGTTCGTGCCGATGTCTTTCAAATTATGACCGTACGCAACATCAGTTAAATAATTGCCACTATTTCTTGTTGCCGCCGATCCGGCTTTCCTTGCCGGCCAGCAGCTTGGCGATATTCTGGCGGTGGCGAAACACCAGCAGCGCGCTCATCGCCAACACCGCGAACAGGATCGCGTCGACGCCGAACATCAAGCCGTAGTAAAACGGGGCGAATACCGCAGCGATCAGCGCCGCAAATGACGAGTAGCGGAACGCATAGGCGACCACCAGCCAGGTGATCATGGTTGCCAGACCGAGCCAGCCGCTCACCCCCAGCAGCACGCCCAGCGCGGTCGCGACGCCCTTGCCGCCGACAAAGCGGAAGAACACCGGCCACAGATGCCCGAGGAAAACCGCCAGCGCCACTAGCGCGATGCCGCCCTCGCCCACTCCGTACTGCGGCCCGAAGCGATACGCCAGCCAGACCGCCAGCCAGCCTTTCGCGCAATCGCCCAGCAAGGTCAGCAGCGCCGCCGCCTTGTTGCCGCTGCGCAGCACATTGGTCGCGCCGGGATTGCCGGAGCCGTAGCTGCGCGGATCGTTCAGCCCGAGCAGTTTGCTCACCACCACCGCAAAGGAAATCGAACCAATCAGATAGGCGGCGATTGCAAACAGGATGCTATTCATGGGTTCTTTCTGGTGCGCGCATTTTCATCCGCAGGAAGACGAAAAAACATGGGGTATATGAAAATATGTAGCAATTACTGCATGATTTATATGCGGCAACAAGAAAATACATGCCACTGTATTTTTTTCTGTTGCCGCAATCGGCTCAGGGTGCGCTGTCGGACGGCACCGCGCCTGCCTTGCAGCAATGCGGGCAGGATTTCCCCGGCACGTATTCCGGCGCCAGTTGCTCGCGCGGCGTAACCACTGCGCGGCAGGCGAAGCACTGGGTGGTGGCGGTCGGTTCCAGCTTCGGATTGAGCGCGGTGCGGTAGTCGAACACGAAGCATTCGCCGTCGTAATGGTCGCCGCCGACATCCTCGAAATACTGCAAAATGCCGCCGTCGAGCTGGTATACGCTGTCGAAGCCGATGTTCTGCATGTGGATCGCGGCCTTTTCGCAGCGGATGCCGCCTGTGCAGAAGGTCACCAGCGTCTTGCCCTCCAGCTCGTTCTTGTGGGCGGCGATCACCTCCGGGAATTCGCTGAACTTGCTGATCCGGTAGTCGATGGTATTTTTGAAAGTCCCGACATCAACCTCGAACGCATTGCGGGTTTCGATCATTACTACGGGGCGGCCGGCGTCGTCATGGCCGCAATCGAGCCAGCGCTTCAGGGTTTTGGGCTCGATGAACGGGGCGCGGCCTTGCTCCGGCTTAATCAGCGGCATCTTCATCGTGATGATTTCGCGCTTCAGCTTGACCAGCAGCTTGGTGAACGGCTGCTCTGCCGAAGTGCTTTCCTTGACGTGAAAGTCGACAAAGCGGCCATCGGAACGCAGCCAGACCAGGAACTGGTCGATCGCTGCCCGGGTGCCGGCCAGGAACAGGTTGATTCCTTCCGGCGTCAGCAGAATGGTGCCTTTTAATTCCAATTGCGCGCACAATGCGCGAAATTCACCGCGCTTTTCAGCCGCATCGTCAAAGGTGACGAATTTGTAGCCGGCGATGTTGACGAACTGGGATGTGGACTGCATGGTGCAATTTTCGCTAAAGAAATGATGGCCGCTATTATAAACGGCTCTTTGTCAAGACTCAGGCAAGGCTGAGACAAGACCCGCCAGCGGGTAAAATACCGCCATGATTACACCGCAATTCATCCATCTTCGCCTGCATTCCGAGTATTCCATCGTCGACGGCCTGGTCCGGCTCGACGACATCATCCCGGCCGCCAAAAAAGACCTGCAACCGGCGCTGGCCCTGACCGACCTGGCCAACCTGTTCGGCATGGTCAAATTCTACAAGGCCGCGCGCAGCAAGGGCATCAAGCCGATCATCGGCTGCGATGTCTGGATCAGCAACGACGACGAGCGCGACAAGCCGTCGCGCCTGTTGCTGCTGGTCAAGAACCGCACCGGCTACCTGCAGCTGTGCGAACTGCTGTCGAAGGCCTGGCTGACCAACCAGCACCGCGGCCGCGCCGAAATCCGCACCGAATGGCTGCAGGCGCTGCAGCAGGACGGCACACCGCCGGGCCTGATCGCCCTTTCCGGCGCCCATTTCGGCAATGTCGGCCAGGCCATCGACAACGGCAACCTGGCCGCCGCCGAGCGCCATGCGCGGCAGTGGGCCGGAATTTTCCCCGGCCATTTCTATATCGAGATCCAGCGCGCCGGGCAGCCGAACATGGACGCCCACGTGCGCCAGGCGGTCGCCCTGGCGGCCAAGCTGCAGCTGCCGGTGGTGGCCACGCACCCGATCCAGTTCCTGTCGAAAGAGGAATTCATCGCCCACGAGGCGCGCACCTGCATCGCCGAAGGCGAGATGCTGGCCAATGCGCGCCGCATCAAGCGCTTCAACGACCTGCAATGCTTCCAGACCCAGGAGCAGATGGCGGCGCTGTTCGCCGACCTGCCGGCGGCGCTGCAGAATTCGGTCGAAATCGCCAAGCGCTGCAACCTGACGCTGGAACTGGGCAAGCCGCAGCTGCCGGATTTCCCGACCCCGGACGGCATGACGATCGGTGAATTCCTGGTGGCGGAAGCCAGGGCCGGGCTGGAGAACCGCCTGCTGCAGCTGTATCCGAATGAGGAAAAACGCGAACAGCAGCGCGCCCGCTACGAAGACCGGCTGAAGTTCGAGACCGACACCATCATCAAGATGGGCTTTCCCGGCTACTTCCTGATCGTCGCCGAGTTCATCCGCTGGGCCAAGGAAAACGGGGTGCCGGTCGGCCCCGGGCGCGGCTCCGGCGCCGGTTCGCTGGTCGCCTATTCGCTGCTGATTACCGACCTCGATCCGCTGGCCTACAACCTGCTGTTCGAGCGCTTCCTGAACCCGGAACGGGTCTCGATGCCCGATTTCGACATCGACTTCTGCCAGGAGGGGCGCGACCGCGTGATCCAGCACGTCAAGGATCTGTACGGCAAGGATGCGGTGTCGCAGATCGCCACTTTCGGCACCATGGCGGCCAAGGGCGCGATCCGCGACGTCGGCCGCGTGCTCGATTTCGGCTACAACTTCTGCGACGGCGTATCCAAGCTGATCCCGTTCAAGCCGGGCAAGCACGTGACGATTGCCGACGCGATCAAGGAAGAGCCGCTCTTGGCCGAGCGGCTGGAAAACGAGGAAGAGGTCAAACAGCTGCTGGAATTGGCGCAGCAGGTCGAAGGCATCGCCCGCAACATCGGCATGCATGCCGGCGGCGTGCTGATCGCGCCCGGCAAGCTGACCGATTTCTGCCCGCTGTATACGCAGGGCGGCGATTCCGGCGTGGTGTCGCAGTACGACAAGGACGACGTGGAAGCGGTCGGGCTAGTCAAGTTCGACTTTTTGGGCCTGACCACGCTGACGATCCTGGACCGGGCGGTGCGCTACATCAAGCAGCTGGACCCGGCGCTGGCCGATTTCAGCCTGGAGAAACTGCCGCTGAACGACCGCGCCGCCTACGAACTGCTGACCGCCGCCAAGACGGTCGCGGTGTTCCAGCTGGAAAGCCGCGGCATGCAGGGCATGCTGAAGGATGCGCGGCCCGACCGCTTCGAGGACATCATCGCGCTGGTGGCGCTGTACCGGCCGGGGCCGATGGACCTGATCCCGGACTTCTGCAAGCGCAAGCACGGCGAACGCTTCGATTACCCCGACCCGCGCACCGAGGGCATCCTGTCCGAGACCTACGGCATCATGGTGTATCAGGAGCAGGTGATGCAGATGGCGCAGGTGGTCGGCGGCTATTCGCTCGGTGGCGCCGATCTGCTGCGGCGCGCGATGGGTAAGAAAAAGGCCGAGGAAATGGCCGAGCATCGCCAGATCTTCCGCGACGGCGCCGCCAAGGACGGCCTGTCGGAAGCGAAGGCCGACGAGATTTTCGACTTGATGGAAAAGTTCGCCGGCTACGGCTTCAACAAGTCGCACGCCGCCGCCTACGCCCTGCTGTCGTACCACACCGCCTACCTGAAGGCGCACCATCCGGCCGCCTTCATGGCCGCCAACTTGTCGCTGGCGATGGACGACACCGACAAGATCAAGATCCTGGTCGAAGACGCGCTCGATGTCTGCGGCCTGACGCTGCTGCCGCCCGACATCAACCTGTCCGACTACCGCTTCACGCCGGAACGCGAGCCGGGCAAGAAGGCCGCCTTCATCCGCTACGGCCTGGGCGCGGTCAAGGGCTCCGGCCAGAATGCGATCGAGGCGATCGTCGCCGCGCGCAAGGAAGCGCCGTTCGTCGACCTGTTCGATTTCTGCCTGCGGGTGGACAAGCGCCAGATCAACCGCCGCACCATCGAGTCGCTGATCCGCGCCGGCGCGTTCGACTGCTTCCAGGTCGACCGGGCGATTTTGCTGGCCTCGGTCGGACGCGCGATGGACGCGGCCGAGCAGGCGCTGGCGTCGATCAACCAGGTCAGCCTGTTCGGCGACGATGACGGCGACCTGGCCGCGCCGCCCGAGTACGTCAAGGTTGCGCCCTGGAGCGACAAGCAGAAGCTGACCGAGGAAAAGGCTGCGCTCGGCTTTTATCTGTCCGGCCACATGTTCAACGCGTATGCGGCCGAAGCGCGCCAGTTCGCACGCTCCAAACTTGTCAACCTGGAACCGTCGCGCGAGCCGAAACTGATGGCCGGCGTGATCGCGGCGCTGCGCACCCAGATGACCCAGCGCGGTAAGATGGTCATCGTCACCCTTGATGACGGCAGCGCCACCGTGGATGTGACCGTGTACAACGAAATTTATGACGCCAACAAGGCGCTGTTCAAGGAAGACGAATTCCTGGCAGTGCACGGCAAGGTGTCGGAAGACCGTTTTTCCGGCGGGTTGCGAATTACGGCCGAGAGGGTGATGGATATTGCAGCTTGTAGAATACAGTTCGGCAAGCAATATTTGCTATCGTTGTCGGCAAGCATGGACACAACACAGATCAAGAGTCTGTTGTCGCCGTATCGTTGCGAAACTGGCTTGCCGCTCAGTATGCGCTACACGCGGCAGGGTATAGGTTGCGAGATTCGACTCGCCGACGCGTGGCGCGTATCGCCTGTCGATGCATTGACGCAATCGTTGCTGGAATGGTTTGGCGAGGATAGTGTCGGCGTTGAGTATTGAGCGTAATCTTGAGTCGGTGTAATAATGGGCAATTTGACGGAAGCCATCATGTTCATTGATGAAATCCGCATCTAAAAGTCTTGAAAGGGATGATATTGAGCCCCCCCTTCAGGTAGTGATTAACCCTGTTTTGACAAATTTATTTAGCCAGAAACCGCGTTCCATATTGCGCTTCCTGGATTCAACTCCGAGAGATAGCTAGTTGAAATTTAAAACCGCAACAGAAACTGCTTTTTGCGCCGCTTTCTTTTTTTTACCGGTTTCAAAACCACTGATGTTCGCCTCGCTGCTGGCAGCATTTTTACTTTTTATCGCAAGCGGGTATTTCGTAAGGGCAAAACAGTCATGGCGCACACTTCCATGGGTAATGCCTGCTCTGATTTTGTGTGTCTTGCCATGGTTGTCCTTGTTTGTTCATGAGGATCTGAACCTGGGTCTCGCTAAACTGGGGCTTAGCTATTATTGGATTCTGGCGTTCGTCACGTTTTTAGCCGCAAGCCAAATGCCTATCCTTCCATGGCTACGCGCATTTCTGTGTGGCGTGTTCATTGCTTTCTGTTACGCAATGATCCATATGGCAGGCTGGCTGACAACTGGCAGCAAGCCTTCTGCATTGGGTAATTCTATCCTTTTTTCTCAATTCCTCGCCACGGCAATTGTGCTGCTTTCCATCTTATACAAACATGATAGTCATAGAAGCAGAAAACGACTCTATCTGATCGGAATGTGCCTTTTTTTCCTAGGGCTGATGTTGGGCGAAGGACGCAGCGGCATATTGGCCGTGGTTGTCCTGTTTCCATTGATTTTCACCAATATTCTTAAACAGAAAAATCGCGCCAAAATTATTGCGATGTGCTTGATCGCAAGCTCGATCCTTGTGATGTCCCCCATGGTGCGGAGCAGAATTCAAGCCGGCGTCAACGACCTTCAACTGTTCCAGAAAAACGAGACGCAAACCTCTCTTGGTTATCGTTTCGACATGTGGAGTACCGCCTGGAATGTCTTTCTCGAAAATCCGATTATTGGCGCTGGACCGTCGGGATTCCGGCACGCTTGGGTGAATCACCCCAGATCAGCGGAGGCTGCAGCCTTTCTCGAGCCGCACAACGCTTTCTTGTTTTATGCATCCAGTTATGGCGTCATAGGACTAGCGGCCTTGATTTGGCTGTACGCCGCATTGGTGTGGACAGGGTGGGCGAATCGCCAGTCTCTTGAAGGCGCAGTCGTATTTGTTTTTGCTGTGATTGGTGTCTTGGGTAGCTTCACGAACACAATGGTCATGGGTACGGCTAGCCATGCTCTGTTCATGCTTTTCATCGGATTGCAGGGCGGCCTTTTGTATACCTCAAGACATAACGGAAAGAATCCCTAGCAATGATGTTAAAGGTACTGTTTATTTGCCCAACTGTTGCTTGTTACATTGGCGGCACAGAGACTGTCGTAAGCCAACTCAGCCAGTGCTTAAAGGACCAAGTTCAGCTCACCGTACTGAGCGGCGATATTGGCCAGGAAAAGAGGAACTTGATTCATGCGGAAGGGTTTGAACTACTCACTATTCCCTTTGTCGGGCGCGATTTACGGCTTAACCAGCTACTCAGCAAGATCCTGATGACTAGCCGCTTTAAAATAGAAAGCTATAGTTTCTTCAGGTCACTCGCGCAGAGCCAGCTGGATTTGTCGCAATATGATTGCATCGCCACGTTTTATGAGGCAGATGCGTATTTGCTCGCCAGACGACATCCTTCGCTTCAAGATCGTTGCATACATTTTTTGCCCGGGGTATCGCTCAGGAGATTTTTCAAACGTGTTCCTGCGACTAAGGTTTTCTTTTTTGGCTATCGGGCAGCGCCAAGAACCAAAAAACGCTGGGGCATCACTATTCCATCCTTGCCATTAGGCGTCGATTCCACGTTCTTTTCCGACCGAGTATCGGTCTATCCGGAAACAAAGAGGCTTGTTTATATCGGACGCTTGGACAAAAGCAAACATATCGACTGGCTGGCAGATTTTTTTGCAGAAAGTGGACTTGCGGAACGAGGTTATCACCTGGATATCGTGGGTGATGGTCCTTTGCTTGAAGTACTGTCAGTGAAATATGGAACATCGCGTCACATGACTTTGCATGGCAAGAAGCGGCAAGAGGACGTGGCAGGCATTTTGCAGCACTCTTTTCTCTTGCTTCATCCGACTGATCTTGAAAGCTTTGGGCTGACCATTCTGGAGGCAATGGCGGCAGGAGTTCCCGTCATCACGCATGATTTACCCAGTATTAGAACATGGGCTCATGATCACCCGCGCTATGCCAATTTTCTTGATCAATCTTCATGGGCGAACGAAATCACGAAGTTTGAAGATCCGTCATATTGGGCGGAGGTAAGTACCGCCAATCTCGCTTATGCTAAGTCTTTTACCTGGGGCAATGTCGCAGAACAGGTCCTTGATATTATTCGAAGCCAGACTCGACCCGCTCTTCATCCTTAGGGTGGTCAGATAAGCCGATGGTCGCTTTAGTGACGCCGCTTTTCATCCGTTCTTCAACGCGCTGCCGATTCTTAGATTCGCTGGCACGAGTATTTTCCTTGTGCCATAAGTGGAAAACTTCGGTAGAAAATGCTCCGCCTTTGCGCCTGACGCCATGACGGGCAAGACGCAACACCAGATCAGCATCTTCATGGCCCCATCCGACGAAGCTTTCATCGAAGCCATTAACTGCTGAGAAATTATTTCTCCAGATCGCAAGATTGCAGCTTTTAATACGGCTCCAGCGGACAGTGCGGTAGTGTCGCATCCGGCTGTCAGGCAGATGGATTAGAGGCACAATTTTGTTGGCGTTTCCCGCCAGACGCTGTGCCAGCCAATACAGAAAACCGCGAGCATAGACTGCAATCGGTTGGGCTCCCGTCAACAACTTATTCGTAAATTTTTCGGATAAAAGTACGCGACTACCGGAAACCATGAAGTTTGTTTCTGCAATTAATCGATGGCGCTCCACAAAGTCAGGTCGCGGCAAACAATCCCCATCAAGAAAAATAAGATAGTCTCCGTGCGATGCAAAGACACCTAGGTTGCGCGCTGCGGAAGCCCTGAATCCATTGTCTGGTTGCCAAGCATGAATGATCCTTTTAAGACCTTTTCTTATCGCAGACCGCTGAAATGAACGAATCATTTCCCGCGTCGGCTCTGATGAACCATCATCTGCGATAACGACTTCGAAATTCATATCGGTTTGATCTAGCAATGCTTGAATCACTGCAGACAGCGCATCGGGACGATTATAAGTGGTGACAATCACCGATATCAACATGTCATTTTTCAAGATCAAGCCTTCAGTCAGAATTATTGCAGGGGCAAAGACAGTAGCTAGTACACACTTTTATCGTACCGGAACCGCACCGGTCAGCCGTCGCGATGACGCTGATACTGGCCGCACGCGCCAATCCGGTCGCTACTTGCCCTGATTGAGTTGATGCCTCAATTTTTCTGCTGGGATTATAGGGTATCGGGTGTGTTTAAGTCGCCAGAGACGTAACGTATATAGCGACATTGATTAGATCGAGTCGCTTCGGGTTCGCATTGTCACATATAATCATGTCGCTTCAGAATTACTGGATACTTAAGTTTTATGTCCAATTTTGAAAAACGCATCACAGCGCCTTGCTCCCCAATTGTTGCTTTTCGCAGCTTCTTTCTCCCCTGTAGGGGCTAAGATTTGTGGTGTTGGCCTATCTGGTCTTCACGCTGAAGTTGGCGACCGTTGGTGACCAACAGCGCGGGAATTGAATGATGGGTTGAAGCCTATGGAATACACTCGTGCCCGCAGCCCTCCATCAGCTGCATAGCGAGATGATTTCTATCGGTAGTCCTCTTGGTGAGTGCGATGGAAAATATATTTTTATTGCCGGGTTCATTGATAGGAGCAACTCGCAACAGCTAATCACAGGAATAATCATTCTGTCTATATTAGCCCTTGTTCTTGGCGAGATTGTAAGCGTCAATAGATTGGATGGAAAATTATGGAGGTGCATTGATTTGTTCTTCTAGCGAGGTGTCTGTAGGATCAGGCAAGAAGGTAAAGTACCGATACTCCATACAGCGAATCATTGCCAAATACTCTACATGGTCAATCCCCGCGTTCAATCCTGTTTGATGTGATTGATGAACATTTGTTTCCGCCCCAGGTAAGGATGCTTAAATGATATCCTTCGAAAACTTTGGTTTGGCTCTAATTTTTACCTACAAATAGTAGGTACTTGGTTTCATGATCTGACGTATTCAGTTTGCGCAGGAATCAGGTAATCATATAGCGAGTTTAATAATGACTGTATCTCCGCATTTACAGCGGATTATTCTGCTATTACTACCCCATAAAGGGCGTTTGACACTGGCTTTTCTCGGCATGATGTTGACCGCAGCAACCGAGCCGACGCTTGCTGCGATGATGAAATCCTTGCTCGATAACGGTTTTTCAGGCAAGCCCGCATTTCAGCTATGGATGGTGCCGGCGGCTATCATTGGTATTTTTGTCTTGCGCGGAATATCGACCTTCACGACCAGCTACATGATGACTTGGATTTCTACGCGACTCCTGAACAATTTGCGGCAGCAGATGTTCAATCGGATACTGGACGTACCGTTAGGGTTTTATGCGGATAATTCAGTTGGCAGAGTGATTAATGCCATGATGTTCGAAGTGCAGCAAATCATTGACATGATCAGGAACGTGCTGACCTCCCTGATCCGCGACACCTTGACGGTATTCGGCTTACTTGGTTATCTGCTCTTTATTAATTGGCGCTTGACGCTAATTGCGCTGGTGTTGTTGCCGCTGATTGCGTTGGTGGTGCGCCTGACGGGAAAACGCTTGAGGAAATTGACGCAGGAATACCTGGAGATTAATGCCGAATTGACGCAGGTGATCGAGGAAACCACACGCGCCCAGCAAGTCATCAAGATTTTTGGCGGTCATCAATATGAGGGCGATCGCTTTGAAGCGCGTGCAACAAAACTGCGCAGATACTCAATGCGGATGGCGAGTACATTTGCAGCGACCGTACCGATTACCCAGATCATGGCTTCCTGCGCATTAGCGATCGTGATCGTAATTGCAGTGATTCAGTCCGGCCAGGGTCAGACCACAGTAGGCGACTTTGTTTCATTTGTAACGGCAATGCTGATGCTGCTGACTCCGTTAAAGCACTTGGCAGAAGTCAACGGCCCGCTGCAGCGTGGCCTGTCGGCGGCCGAGTCCGTGTTTGAATTGATTGATGCTCCATCAGAACGCAGTACCGGCAAGATACTGCAAGCACGGGCTGAAGGCAGACTTGATTTTGTCGATGTGGGCTTTTCTTATCCCGATCAAAATCGAGCAGCGCTGTCTCACATCGATCTGCGCGTGATGCCGGGCGAAACCATTGCATTTGTCGGCATGTCGGGCGGCGGAAAATCGACACTGGTCAATCTGGTGCCGGGATTTTACTCCGCCAGCAGCGGCGAAATTCGTCTGGATGATGTACCCATCGAACAGATTGCATTGACCAGCCTGCGTGCGCAGATTGCAATGGTCAGCCAGCATGTGGTGCTTTTCGACGACTCGGTTGCCGCAAATATTGCATATGGCGATGCAGCACCGGATCGCAGTCGCATCGAAACCGCCGCCAAAGCAGCATACCTGGATGACGTGATTGCGAGCTTGCCGCAAGGCCTGGAAACCCACATCGGAGACAACGGCTCGCGCCTGTCCGGTGGTCAGCGCCAGCGGCTGGCGATTGCGCGAGCAATCTACAAGGACGCACCGATCCTGATTCTGGACGAGGCCACCTCGGCTCTGGATTCGGAATCGGAACGCGCGGTGCAGGCGGCACTGGATCAATTGATGCAGGGCCGCACCACGCTGGTGATCGCGCATCGGCTATCCACCATCGAACGCGCCAGTCGGATTGCGGTCCTAGCTGACGGCCATATCGTGGAGGTCGGCTCGCATCACGACCTGCTTGCACGAAATGGCGTTTACGCCAATCTGTACCATTTACAATTTGCCAAGGAGCCTGCGGAATGAATCGCCAAGCGCTTCAAACTTTCACCTCCCGCTTCCCGCTGCCGGATCTGCACCAGGCGCCTGACGACATTCGGCAAATCATGCCGGAGATACTGGAAAAAGCCGGCTTCGATAGCGCTGCGATCACTGCATTTTCCGGCTTGTCGAACCGGATGGCCAACGTGATTTCGATCCGCCCCAATGGTGCGTTCTTCCTGATGGGGCGCGTGCCGCGCAAATAAATGACAACTCTCGGAAACAGCATAGCGCGCACACTGGTCATTTCACCGAACTGGATCGGTGATGCGGTGATGGCGCAGCCGCTGCTGCAGTTGTTACGGCAGCAGAATCCGCACCAGCCGATTGATGTGCTTGCGCCCACCTGGGTCGCACCGGTATGGCGCGCAATGCGTGAAGTCGATACGGTACTTGAATCGCCTTTCAAGCATGGTGCACTGCAATTACAGGAGCGTCGTGCTTTTGCAAGTATGCTCAAATTGCGCGGTTATGCGCGCGCCTATGTATTGCCCAATACGCTGAAATTTGCCCTGATCCCGTGGCTGGCACGCATTCCGCAGCGGATTGGATACCGTGGCGAGATGCGCTATGGCCTGTTGAATGTTATACATCGGGATGATCGTAAAGCGCCGCGCCCGATGGTGTCCTTTTATGCCGCTCTGGCAGCGTCGCCTGCGCACAGCGTGCCGGACCCATCGGCGCTGCCGCGTCCAACCTTGTCTGTCACCGACCTGCAAATACAGCAAGCGATAGCTCGGACTGGCCTGCAGCAGAATCTTCCATTGCTGGTTTTTGCACCTGGTGCCGAATTCGGTTCTGCCAAACGCTGGCCGATCGGACATTTTGCGCAATTAGCCCAAACCATCCAGCAACGCCATCCCGACACCCAAATCGCACTGCTCGGCTCCACCAAGGATCAACCGATCTGTGAGCAAATCGTGGCGCTCGCACCGAAAGTGATCAGTCTGGCCGGCGTCACTACCCTTAATGAAGCCATCGCATTGATTGCATACGCAGATGCCATGGTGAGCAATGATTCAGGCCTGCTGCACATTGCTTCGGCGTTAAATCGGCCGGTTGTGGCGCTATATGGACCGACCGACCCTGATCATGCGCCGCCTTTTTCCGACCTCGCCCAATCGCTGTCCCTGCAGCTGGATTGCGCGCCGTGCCGGCAGCGTGAATGCCCGCTCGGGCATCATAATTGCATGCAAAATTTGACGCCGGAAATGGTATGGAAGCCGCTGCGGGCCATGATAACGAGATAATTCGGTGTCTTTTTTTACATTGTATGCCGCCTCCAAGTCCATTCTGAACACCCGGGAAAATGTAGATAAATCGCAAATAGCGGCCAAGTACGACAAACGAAGCCGGCAAGTGTGTCGTTTTATTGTAAATTGACATCTATTTGTGAATACAAAATCCCTTTCTGACTTAAGATCGTGAGATGATTTTTAACAACCTTACACACAAGCAATCACTCTAAAGCTCTAAAATGATCATGCAACGCCTTACAGACTTCGTCTGGCAACGACTGACCGGCTTGATGCCGGGAGAGCTGAAACACGCTGAACTGAGCTGGCTGGCATTTCCGCACCAGCATCTGAGCTTGCTAACGCGACGCCGCGCCACCATGGTCGTCAACCGGGTGCGCCTGTTCGCATTCCTGTTTGCGGTGCTGACGCCGCTCTGGAGCCTGGTCGATCTGGTGGTTTTCCCGTTCCCGCTCTGGCTGAATCTGGCCCTGATGCGGTTGCTGACATGTGCGGCCTTCGCCACCCTGCTGCTGTATTACCGGCCCAACGGCAACCTGTTCGATGCTTACCGCGCGATGGCGCTGCTATTTGCCATCCCTACCGTTTTTTATGTCGCCTCTTCCACAGTACTCGGCCACTATCAATTGCACGGCATCTCGGCCGCCATCGGCGCCGGCTACGCTTTCCTGCCGTTCGTGCTGCTGGCCGGGCTGGCCATCTTTCCGCTCTCACTGCTGGAGAATCTGATAATCGCCAGTCCAATCCTGATCGCCCAGGCCATCGCCGGCTCGCTGCGCTGGACTACGCTCGACTGGCCCTCGTTCGCTGGCGCTTTCTGGCTGCTGGTGCTGATCACCAGCGTCTCGACTTTGGCCGGGATGAGCCAGCTGGCATTCATGATCGCGCTGGTGCGCCAGGCCATCCGCGATCCGCTGACCGGGGTTTTTTCGCGCAGCAGCGGTGAAGAGGTGCTGGAATTGCAATTCACCATCGCCAGCCGCAGCAATGCCGCACTGTCGGTGGCCTTCATCGATCTGGATCACTTCAAAAACATCAACGACAAATTCGGGCACGAAGCGGGCGACCGGGCACTGCGCGACATGACCGGCAATGTCAGCAGCAATCTGCGCCGTGGCGACTTGCTGGCGCGCTGGGGCGGCGAGGAATTTCTGCTGATCATGCCTGACACCGATCTGAGCCAGGCCGAAGCGGCACTGCTGCGGTTGCGCAGCATCGGCTTCGGCCTGCGCCCCGACAATACACCGCTGACAGCCAGCATCGGCATCGCCGAGCGCAGCGCCGATAGCGCCGCCGACTGGAAAGCATTGATCGATCTGGCCGACCAGCGCATGTACCTGGCCAAACAAAACGGTCGTGATCGCATATTCAGCCGGGATGCGCAGATACTTGCCCTGAATGGATGAAGTGCTGATTGCCGCATGTCGATAGTCGCGCTGCTATTTCCCGATTTTTCCCTGATTTTTCTGGGTTTTCTGCTCAAGCGCGGCATGCGCTGGGGCGACGATTTCTGGCCGGGCGTGGACCGTCTGGTGTATTTCATACTGTTTCCGGCACTGCTGTTCTATTCGACCGCGCGCACGCCGTTTGATTTCCATGCCACCGGCAATCTGTTGCTGGTGAGCCTGGCCGCCTGTTGCGGCGGTATCACGCTGGGCTGGCTGGCAAAAACCTTGTTTCAGTCGCAACCGATGATTTTCGAGTCGGGCGTGCAAACCGCCTTTCGCTTCAACTCCTACATCGGGCTGGCGGTGGCGTCGCGGCTGGCGGGCGAACAAGGTACCGCACTGATGGCGCTGATCATCGGCTTTGCAGTACCGTTGTGCAATATGGCGGCCGTGCATGCGCTGGTGCACAATAATGGCGGCCTGCTGCGCGAATTGGCGAAAAACCCGCTGTTGCTGGCGACTGCCGCCGGAACGCTGTGCAATCTGGCCGGCGTGATGCTGCCGGACGTGCTGAGTGCGACGCTGGCGCGCCTGAGCAATGCCTCGATTGCGCTGGGGCTGATCGCGGTCGGCGCCGGCTTGCGGCTGTCCGGCCTGCATGCATCGAAAGGGATCGCAGCGTATTTCATCGGTGTCAAATTGCTGGCGGTGCCGGCGCTGGCTTTCGGGCTCGGCAGCTGGCTGCGTCTGCCGCCGCTGCAACTGCAAATGGCAGTGATGTTTTGCGCGCTGCCGACCGCATCCAGCGCCTATGTGTTGGCCAGCCGGCTGGGCGGCAACGGTTCGTTTGTGGCATTCCTGATTTCGGTCGGGACCATGCTCTCAGCGCTGAGCCTGCCGCTCTGGCTGTCACTGGTCCATTGACAGCTGCGCCCAATCAGCGCTATTGATGGATCCGCAACACCCCCACCGGATTTGCATTGAGAAATATACACATTCCTGTATTTTTAATACCCGCCTAAATATGCGCAGAAAAACCAATATATTTAACATACTCCTGCTTTCACATTCTTTAATTTGCAGGGGAATTAATACCACTTTGCCTATTTTTCGCATGCACCGTTTTCAATCGGCATAGGGGCGGCCAATAACTGGCCGGTCCCCTGCCACACCACCCGGCATGCGGGTCCGCACCGGGCGGTTCGAGAAGTTGAGGTCAAGACAGGCGAGGTACGCCCAGCCGGTCAAAGTAGGCAATCGTAAGCACTGTCTTAAGCAGCCTGTCACTATTGCGCCACCAGCGACGACTATTAACCGCCACTTGCTTAGCGACCGATGGCGACGCCCCCAAATTCAGCAACTCCCGATACATGGTGGTTCCCCGCTTCCAGTGTTTGAGCTGGATAGCCCGCAACCTGTGACGCAGCCATTCATCGAGAGTGCGCCAAACCTTGGGAGTTTGTGCCAACTGGAAATACCCCTTCCATCCCAGCATGTAGGAGCGCAGTCTTCCCACCACCTCCGACATGCCGCGCCCGCCGGAACGGCGGGTCAGCTCCCGGATGCGTTGTTTGAACGTTTTCAGCGGCTTGTCGGCCACCTTGCGTTTGACTTCGCCCCCACGCGCCACCCACAGGCTGTAACCGAGGAACTTACGGCCAAAGACGCTGGCCACCGCGCTTTTGCCTTCGTTGACCACGAGGTGCAACTTGGCATAGCAGCGCCGCAGCAGCGCCATCACCCGCTCGCTCGCCCGCCCGCACGCTGCGCACATACACGTTCGCATCGTCGGCGTAGCGCGCGAAGCAATGGCCGCGCCGTTCCAGTTCCTTGTCCACCTCGTCGAGCATCACGTTGGCGAGCAACGGGCTGAGAGGGCCGCCTTGCGGCGTTCCCTCGCTTCGCGACTGCACCACTCCATGATCCATGATGCCGCTGTTCAGATAAACACGAACCAGCCGGATCACTCCGGCGTCGTCGATGCGTTTCCGTAGACGGTCGATCAGGACGTCATGGTTGACCCGGTCAAAGAACTTCGACAGGTCAACATCGACCACGACCCGCAGACCGGACTGGACGTACGCTTGGGCGGCCAACACCGCTCCTTGCGCACGCCGGCCCGGACGGAAGCCGTAGCTATGTTCGCTGAAGGTGGGGTCAAGTATCGGTTGCAGCACCTGTAGCAGTGCTTGCTGGATCAGGCGATCCGTGACCGTCGGGATGCCCAGCTCGCGCTCGCCACCGTCGGGTTTCGGGATCGTCACCCGACGTACCGGACTGGGCCGGTACGTCCCTGCCAGCAGTTGTTCCCGGATGCGCGGCCACGCGCTCGCCAGATGACGCGAGGTCTGGTTGATATCCAGTCCATCCACGCCAGCGGCTCCCTTATTGGCGCGCACACGCTTGAACGCCCGCCGCAGGTTCTCTGTCGTCAACGCCGCTTGCAGCAGCGCCGACCCCGTGTCTCCGGTGGCATGTCGCGGGCAGAACGCTTCGTCGCTGGAAGTTACAGCCAAGGCTTCACCCTGACCTACGGCCTCCCGCCCCGCGTTAGCGGACATCTGACGCTGTGCTTTCTGCATCGACATATCGGATTCACTCCTACTCGTTCGGTCCTTCGTTGGCGGGGTCGAGCCTTCCCGGCGCTACCACCGACTACTATGACCTCTGCTGAGACCCCGCTCCGGCTTTCACCGTCGCCCTTTCAGGCACAAGGCGGGGCGTCCCCAGGTAAGGGCCGCACTCCTTCATCACACAACCGCCGCATTTACGCCACCGATCCTTGACCACAAGAGCTTCACGGTTCCATGCCCGCTCGCCCTGATCGGCAACGCCTTTTATGCGATTCTTGTCCATCGGCTCATGACTTATGCTCCACGCTTCCTTCCCGCACTCGGTTGCCCTCATGCAGTTGCGCTTCACTTCGCTCACTGTGGTCAGCTCGCGGCGGGACTTGCACCCGCAGGAGTGCGCCCATGCTGGGCGCACATGGCAGAAAAAAATGGGCCGAAGCCCATTTTATCTTTGCTACCCTTGCCGCACCTTAATGCATCAAAGTCCGGTAACGTCCAGCGCAACGCCGGTTTTGCCCTGAATCTCTTCCGCGCTCACGCCGGGAGCCAGCTGCACCAGCTTCAAGCCGGCAGGCGTCACATCGATCACACCCAGGTCGGTAATGATCCGGTTCACCACACCCACGCCGGTCAGCGGCAAATTACATTTCGGCAGGATCTTGTGCGACTCGGTGCCGTCTTTTGCCTTGGCCACATGCTCCATCAAGACCACTACCCGCCCGACGCCGGCCACCAGATCCATCGCGCCGCCCATGCCCTTGACCATCTTGCCGGGGATCATCCAGTTGGCCAGGTCGCCGTGCTCCGAGACCTGCATCGCGCCCAGGATTGCCAGATTGATCTTGCCGCCCCGGATCATGCCGAAGGAATCCGCGGAACTGAAAATCGACGATCCCGGCAAGGTCGTTACGGTCTGCTTGCCGGCATTAATCAGGTCGGGATCGACCTCGTCGTCGGTCGGAAACGGACCGATACCCAATAATCCATTCTCGGATTGCAGCCACACTTCCATGCCTGCAGGCACGTGATTGGCCACCATGGTCGGTAAACCGATGCCGAGATTCACATAAAAACCGTCTTGCAGTTCCTGCGCCGCGCGCGCGGCCATTTCATCACGAGTCCATGCCATCTCAATCTCCTGCCTGTTGCGCACGAACGGTGCGTTGTTCAATCCGTTTTTCGGGCGTGTCGTTGACGACGATACGGTGCACGAAGATCCCCGGAGTGTGCACATCGTCCGGATCGATTTCGCCGATTTCAACCAATACCTCGACTTCGGCTATCGTAATCTTGCCGGCCATCGCGACATTTGGGTTAAAGTTGCGCGCAGTCTTGCGGTACACCAGATTGCCGGCCTTGTCGGCTTTATATGCTTTCACCAGCGACACATCCGGCGACAAGGAGCGCTCCATTACGTATTGCTGGCCGTCAAATTCGCGGATTTCCTTGCCTTCGGCGACGATTGTGCCGACTCCGGTTTTGGTGAAAAAGGCAGGAATGCCGGATCCGCCGGCGCGCAATTTCTCTGCCAAAGTGCCTTGCGGCGTGAATTCCAGCGCCAGTTCACCGGCCAGGTACTGACGCTCGAACTCCTTGTTTTCACCCACATAGGATGAAATCATTTTCTTGATTTGGCGGGTGGTCAGTAATTGCCCCAGCCCGAAACCATCGACGCCGGCATTGTTCGAAATGGCGGTCAATTCCTTGACACCCGAATCCCGCAAAGCTGCTATCAGTGCTTCGGGAATGCCGCACAGGCCGAAGCCGCCAACGGCAATAGTCTGGCCGTCATGGACGACGCCAGCCAGTGCCGTCGCGGCATCAGGATAAACTTTGTTCATACAAAATCCCTTTAAGATGTAATGTGACGTGACGCCATCGCGGCAATAACCGCTCGCAACAGCATAAGACCCCGGATTCAAAGGCGCAATACCGTAAAAATACGATAATCGCGGTTTTAATCTGCCAAAGGAATACCCATACTCATGTTTCCATATTTGCCTATCGATTATGAAAAAATCTTCCTGTATGCACCGGTCGGGATGTGCATTTCGCAAAATCGCATCATTCAGTCTTGCAACGAGGCGCTTTGCAGCATGTTCGGATGCACGGCTAAAGATCTGATTGGACAGTCCTTTCTGGTGCTATATCCTACAGTAGGCGAATTCGAACGCACTGGAACCCGCATCGTCCCGATCATGAATGAAAAAGGGCAATACTCTGACGAACGCATCATGAAGCGCGCTAATAACGAACTGTTCTGGTGTCGCGTGACCGGACGCGGGCTGTTGCGCAACGATCCGCATGCTGCCGGAATATGGACTTTTGCAGACATGAGTACCAAACGGCCGCTCACCGTGGAATTTACTCCTAGGGAGCGGGAGATATCGGCTCTGCTGGTAGGAGGGAAAACCAGCAAGTTGATTGCCCGCCAGCTGGACCTGAGCCCGCGCACAGTGGAAATGTACCGATCCAAGCTGATGCGCAAACTCAACGCCGCCAATTCAAGCGAACTGGTACAGAAATTACTCGACGTGCACAGTTGAAGGTTAATCCGCGGCAGCCAGCAACTGGCGCAACCGATCCGGCAGGGGCGTGGATTTTTCTGATGGGAAATGCACCCAGACAACTTTGGCGCCGCCGTGCGCAACTATCTGATCCGTTGCATCGACACGACGGATTTCCTGAACCGTCTCAAAACTTGAACGTCCTGGCGGCCCGACGTAGGTCAGAACCTCAATCTCGCCCGGATATTTCAGTTGCTTGATGAAGCTGCAATGGGCATTGACGATAACAGGGCCTTCAGCAACCGGATCCAGATCGCAGCCAATGCTCGCAAACCATTCGACACGCGCCTGCTCCAAGTAGCGAAAATACACCGTATTATTGACATGCCCCAGTGCATCCATGTCACCCCAGCGGATCGGCATGCGCGCAGCATGAACCAGTTTTTTATGCATGATGTTTATTCGAGAAATCAAGTGAACTGAATTAGCTGATTATGCGGCACTCATGCCATCATCTGCAGTAATCACTGCGCCGTTGATAAAACGCGACTCTTCAGCCGCAAGCAGCAACAACAAGCCATCCAGATCCTCAGGTGAACCGGTTCTTTTGCGTGGCAGCAGGTTAATCAACTTCTGCCCTTCTTCGCTGGCGAAATGTTCAGCATTGATTTCCGTCGTAATATAACCAGGGCAAATTGCATTGACATTGATACCGTACTTGCCCCACTCCACCGCCATCGATTTTGTCATGTGCACGACAGCTGCCTTGCTCATGCAATAAATCCCGATTTGCGGCAATACGCGCAAACCTGCGACAGAAGCAATATTGATGATGCGATGCTGTTTTTTGGGATCGCCCTTGGCGCGGGCAATCATCCGTTTCGCGGTTTCCTGCGCAACAAAAAATGCTCCGCGCTGATTGGTATCCATTACATATGCATAATCCTCGGGCGTCACATCAAGTAAGCGCTGCGTGGTGGAAACACCGGAGTTATTGACCAATATATCAATCGGCCCGGCTTCGGTTTCAGCATGCGCAATTGCCGATTTGATACTCGCGTAATCGGTCACGTCCAAGCTAACCACGTGCGCCGCACCGCCTTCCGCTTCAATCTCTGCACGCAACTCTTTCAGGCGCTCAATTCTGCGTGAAGCCAGCACCACTTGCGCCCCTGCCTGTGCCAGGATTTTTGCAAAACGCGCACCCAAACCACTCGATGCGCCGGTAATTAGCGCAATTTTTCCTTCAAAATTAACTTCAATGCCCACGAATCGCTCCTGATGGTTTATCTTATGACCGCTTCTACTAACGAATTCATATGATCATGACATGAATCCACAGAGATTAGATTGCGGTGTCTCGCTAATTATTGCAAAATTCTCATTAATTAGAACGCTCGTTCGATATTTATAATTATGATGGTAAGGACATGGAACAAAATAATATACAAAACCAAGAAATAATCGCGCAATACGGTCCCCGTGAGGCAATGGAATACGACGTGGTCGTGGTCGGCGGTGGTGCCGCCGGATTGGCCGCGGCCATCAAGCTGAAACAGCTTGCTGCAGCCGCAAGTACCGAGATATCGGTCTGCGTTCTGGAAAAAGGCGGTGAATTGGGCGCCCACATCCTGTCAGGCGCCGTCATGGATCCACAAGCGATGACGGAACTCTTTCCAGACTGGAAAGAGCGCGGGGCGCCACTCAACACCGAGGTCAGTGAAGACCGTTTTCTGTTTTTGAGCGAGACCAAGGCCCACAAAACACCAAACTGGCTGTTGCCCGGCTGCTTCCAGAATCATGGCAATTACATTATTTCGCTTGCGAATGTCGTGCGCTGGCTGGGCCAACAGGCCGAAACCCTGGGCGTCGAAGTTTTTCCAGGATTTGCCGCCGCCGAAATCTTGTATAACCAGGATGGCTCGGTGAAAGGCGTAGCAACCGGTAACATGGGCGTCAATCGTGCCGGCCAGCCAACTGATAGCTTTCAGATCGGCATGGAGTTGCACGCAAAATACACCTTGTTTGCCGAAGGCTCGCGCGGGCATCTGGGCAAGCAATTGATGCAAAAATTCGACCTGAATAAAGGCAAGGATCCACAAACCTACGGCATCGGTATCAAGGAAATATGGGAAATTGATCCAGCCCTGCATAAAGCCGGTCTAGTGGTTCATACCGCCGGCTGGCCGCTGGACAATCAAACCTATGGCGGCTCATTTCTGTATCACATGGAAAACAACCAGGTAGCGGTCGGTTACGTGGTCGGCCTCTCGTATGAGAACCCATATTTGTCGCCTTATGAAGAATTCCAGCGTTATAAAACGCACCCTGAAATCCGCAAATTCTTTGAAGGTGGCCGACGTCTCGCATACGGTGCCCGTGCAATCACGGCCGGCGGCTTGCAATCCCTGCCGAAGTTGGTCTTTCCGGGGGGGGCATTAATAGGTTGCGAAGCCGGATTTCTGAACGCAAGCCGCATCAAAGGCAGCCATGCGGCCCTTAAAACAGGAATGCTGGCAGCAATCGCCGCATTTGAAGCATTAAGTGCAAATCGCCAGCATGATGAACTATCCGCTTATGAAACCGGATTTGAACAATCCTGGCTGCATGATGAGTTGCACAAGGCACGCAACTTCAAGCCCATGATGAGCAAAGGCTTGTATATGGGGACTCTTCTGGTCGGGATCGACCAGGTAGTATTTGGTGGCAAGGCGCCCTGGACGCTGCACCACAAGCACGCCGATCATGAGTGTTTGCGCCCGGCAACAGAATTCAAACCCATTCAATATCCGAAAGCGGACGGGAAACTAACCTTCGATCGCCTGTCGTCGGTATTCATATCAAATACCAATCATGCGGAAGATCAACCCATTCATCTGACGCTCAAAGATCCAACGGTACCGGTGCGTATCAATCTGGCCAAATATGATGGTCCTGAAGCTCGTTATTGCCCTGCAGGCGTATATGAGTTCATCAAAACAGACAGCGGCGAAGATAAATTGCAGATCAATGCGCAAAACTGCGTGCATTGCAAAACATGCGACATCAAGGACCCAACCCAGAACATCGTCTGGGTCACACCAGAAGGCGGTGGCGGGCCAAACTATGCCAATATGTAAAGTGCAATAAAA
>NZ_AVCC01000018.1 GCF_000622895.1 Herminiimonas sp. CN | reverse complement strand
GTTCGACCTAACAAAAGAAAAACAAAATACAAAGTAATCGTATTTTTGTCGATAAAAAGCCCCGCACGACTCGGTCCTGCGGGGCTTTTTCTTGTGTGCCGCCCTTGCCTGCTAAACAGGCAGGAAGTCGTTATGCAAAAACGGCCCGGATGATCCGGGCCGTTTCATATCGAAGACCGGAGGACAATCAATCCATCATGCCGGCGCCTCTTGCATAATTTCAAGCATAGGTGCGCAAACGCAGCGAAAAATCCTGCAGCGACCTGATGCCGGAAGTTTCGGCCTTGGCGCACCAGTCCTGCAGCTGCTGCAGCAACTGGTCGCGACTGGCGTGCGAACGTTCCCAGATTGCCCCGAGTTCGACCCGCATCTCATGCATGGTCTTGAGCGCCTTGCTGTGGACGAACAATTCGGACAGCTGCTGCTGATGCGTGGCTTCCAGCTTGCATGGTTCGCGTTGTAAAAGTTTTTTTGACGAATTCAGGAAACCTGACTCCAGCTGCGCTTTTTCTTTCAGGTAAGCCAATTCTTCATGCCATGCGCGCTTCAGGAATTTGACGTACTTCGACATCACCTCATAGCGGTTGGCAATCACCGATTGCAGCGTATCGAGGTCAGCAATCAGCTTCTGCCGATCGAATTTCGGCTGCGGCGCGATTTTCCTGATCTTTGCCAAGCCAATGATTTCCATCATGCGGATATACATCCAGCCGATATCGAATTCATACCATTTCGACGACAGTTTGGCCGAAGTGCCAAAGGTGTGGTGATTATTATGCAATTCTTCGCCACCAATCAGAATCCCCCACGGCACAATGTTGGTGGAGGCATCGACGCAGTCATAATTGCGATAGCCCCAATAGTGGCCGACCCCGTTGATGATGCCGGCGGCAGTAATCGGAATCCACATCATCTGCACCGCCCAGACGGTGATGCCGATGACGCCGAACAGCAGCACGTCAATGAACAGCATCAGCACCACGCCTAAGCCACTGTATTTAGTGTAGACATTGCGCTCCAACCAGTCATCGGGAGTGCCGTGGCCGTATTTTTCGATAGTTTCGCGGTTTTTCGATTCGGCACGATACAGTTCCGCCCCCTCGAACAGCACTTTCCTGATGCCACGCGTAACCGGACTATGCGGATCTTCTTCCGTTTCGCACTTGGCATGATGCTTGCGATGAATCGCCGCCCACTCCTTGGTCACCTGCCCTGTGGTCAGCCACAGCCAGAAGCGGAAAAAATGACTCGGAATTGCATGCAACTCGAGCGCCCGGTGGGCTTGGCAGCGGTGCAGGAAAATCGTCACCGAAGCAATCGTGATGTGCGTGACGATCATGGTGAAAATGAACACTTGCCATCCGCTTGCCCGGCTAATGCCGGCGGAGAGAAAATCCAGCGACGCCTCAAAAATACTACTTAAAATCATTACTTCTCCGAATGAATCGCATCCGCGCGACTGTTTCCACGCCGACTAAATTTAGTCGGCATTGTACGCCCTTTGCAGAATTAGGATTTCAGCTGCGAATGCGCCTGTCTTTGGAAATGCACAAAGAATAAACGCCAGATCGCGCCTTATTTGTAAGACACTGCGCCCTGCCGGTGCCGCTCCCAGTTCTGCGCGTAGCGCGCTGCCAGCAACGGATTTTTGCGGGCGATCAGAATATTTTCCGCATTTTTATGCTGTGCCGACCAGGTGAAATTGTAGCTGCCGGTAATCACCGTAGCACTTGCGGTGCCGGCATCAATGACGATGACCTTGTTGTGCGCATTCTGATATTGGGTCTCCAGCCACACCGGAACCCCGGCTTGCGACAAGTCATGCGCTTTGGAGGATGGAACCTTGGCGGACTGCTCGGCATCGAGCAACACCAGAACGCTAACGCCGCGCTGCTGCGCGGCAATCAATGCATCGGCGATTTTTTTACTGGTCAGCAGGTAGGTTTGCACCAGTATCTGCTTTTTTGCGCCATCGATTGTAGTGATGATCAGTGTTTCAATATCATCCCAGGGCGAAAAAGCTGCTTGCAGGGTTCCTTGCGCGGCGATCGGATCAATCGACGACGCATCGAACGCCTGCGCTATCGGGGCGCCCGATAGCGCACCGACACCGGCCAGGGCGAGGCAAGCCCTGACAACTCGCCGCCGATTGAAAAACTCAATCAACTTGGGCCGGCTCGATTGCGTCCTCGGTGGCTGCAGCGGTCGCCACCGGCAGCGTCTTGCGCACCATAGCAGCGGCAAAAAAGCCGTCAGTCTGATGCAGATGCGGCGCGAGCTTCAAGTAATCCTGCATTTCGAGCGGGATTTTCTGCTCTGCCAGCACCTCTTTCATCGGCAACAGCGTGAAATCCGGATGACTGGACAAGAACTGGCTGACGATATCTTCGTTTTCCTCGTTCAGCAGGCTGCAGGTTGCATACACCAGCCGCCCGCCCGGCTTGAGCAGTCTGGCGGCGCTATCCAGGATGGCCGTCTGCTTCGCATTGAGTTCAACAATCGATTCCGGCGTCTGGCGCCATTTGACATCCGGGTTGCGTCGCAAGGTGCCCAGGCCGCTGCAGGGTGCATCGACCAGCACCCGGTCGATCTTGCCGGCCAGGCGTTTGATCTTGGCATCGCGTTCATGCGCGATCAGGACTGGATGCACGTTCGACAAGCCGCTGCGCGCCAGGCGCGGCTTGAGTTTGGCCAGGCGCTTTTCGGACACATCGAAAGCGTACAGGCGTCCGGTATTGCGCATTGCGGCACCCAACGACAAGGTTTTACCGCCGGCGCCGGCGCAGAAATCAACCACCATTTCACCGCGCCTGGCGCCCACCACTTGGGACAGCAACTGGCTGCCCTCGTCCTGGACTTCGATCGCGCCCTCCTTAAACAAAGGCAGATTTTGCAATGCCGGTTTCTTGATGACCCGCAGCCCCAGCGGCGAATACGGGGTCGGCTCGCACAGGATCGGCGCTTCTGCCAGTTTGGTGATGACGTCGTTGCGTGCCGCCTTGATCGAATTGACGCGCAAATCCAGCGGCGCCGGCTGGTTCAGGGCGTCGGCCAGTTGCAATGCCTGCTCCTGGCCATCGCGCGCAACCAGCTTTTCAAACAACCATTGCGGCAGATTCGAACGCAATGCAGGCTGCAGCAGGTTGCGGTCGATTTGCATCACCCGCGTCAGCCATTCGGTCTCCTCCTCGCTCAGGCCGCCGAGCACATCCACGCCCACCGCATCGGCCAGCCCGAGCAGGGTCAGCTTGCGCATGGTGGCGCCGCCGCCCGATTCGGCGAAGCTCGAATACACCGATTTATTGCGCAGCAGACCATAAATGCCTTCCGCAATGACGCCGCGCTCGCGCGAGCCCAAGCGCGGATGATCACGGAAATAGCGCGACAGCGTACCGTCGGCGGGGCCGGTAAAGCGCAAGATCTCGCGCAATACTTCTTCGGTTTGGTGTATGACTGCGGGTGGCAATCTCATGCGACATCCTTCTTTGTATGATCTGGCCGACATTCTTCGGCGTGGGTGCGGAGCTGCTTCTGCTGTGATGCCAGGCTGCCTTCGATAAACATGCGTACCGCACGCGGATAAATGAGGTGTTCCTGCACCAGCACGCGCGCCGCCAGCGATTGTTCGGTATCGCCCGGCAGAACAGGAATTTTTGCCTGCAGCACGGCCGGGCCATGATCAAGCTCGTCGGTGACGAAGTGCACCGTTGCGCCATGCTCGGCAACGCCAGCCGCCAACGCCTGCCGATGGGTGGCCAGGCCGGGGAAATTCGGCAGCAGCGATGGATGGATATTCAGTATCCGGCCGGCATAATGGGCGACAAACGGCGCCGTCAGGATCCGCATGAATCCGGCCAGCACCACCAGGTCGGGCGCAAAACCGTCGATGGCCGACTGCAGTGCGGCATCGAACTCCGCCCGGGATGGATAATCCTGGTTGGAAACGACCGCGGTCAGGATCGCGTGCGCGGCGGCGAATTGCAGGCCGGCAGCGTCGGCACGGTTGCTGATGATGGCGGCAATTCTGGCCGGCCAGCGCTCAGCCTCCAAGGCGCGAACTATCGCCTCCATATTGCTGCCGCGCCCGGAAATCAGGATAACGATGTTTTTCATGGCGCGCATTGTACCTTTTGTTGCGGGTTCGGATAGGAAAACAAAAAGCCGACTACGCGGTCGGCCTGTTCAGGACCCGCATTTGCCGGCCTTATTCGAAAGAGTAAAACACCCTGAACGCGACCTTTTTTTCGGCCCAGAAATCGGCGGCATCGCGAAACACATCCAACAAGGTTTCGCGCGCTTCCTTGTCGAATTTCGGGGTGTTGGGAATCTGTTCCAGCACCACCACAAAGCCAGGCTGGCGACCCGCCTTATGCACCAGGTCGGTCAGGCAGTCCGACAGCGCATCAAAATTCTTGCCAAAATGCTTTGGAAAGTGAAACGATTCCGCAATGGTGGACAGCACCTGCTGCTTGGTCGCGGCGTCCCCGCAATAGGCATACAGGAAATGCTGCCCAAGATTGGCGGCTTCCAGTTGCAGATCGGCGACCCGAAACGCGCGGATGGATTGCACCACATTTGGCAGCACGGTTTTTAACAAACTCATTTAACCCTCGGCTGGTACAAAAATTGGGCGTTGGTTTTTATATCCATCATTCTGCGATGCGTCTAAAACTAGCATAGTGATCTTCGGTGTAATAGTACTCGCCGGATGTCTGCGGGTTGCCGCCGGCCACGATGCGGCGCGGTCCGCGGCTGCGCACACCCGGCGTCCTGACGGTGTATTCGTGGTAATACCCGCGCTTCTGCCTGGGCAGTACCTGCTCATAATTACCAAAAACAACACCGTCCTTGGCGTAAGAAAAAGGGCCGCCCTGCTTGATTTGCACCAGCACTTGTTGCGCCTGCCTGGGCAGGTCGGATACATGCACCGCAGCCAGCGCTGCGGCATCCCTTGCCGACACGCCGACGGAAAACAGGATCGCGGCAAAAAAAAGGATGGTAGTGCGCAGTGATTTGAAATTCAAATTCATTTTCCGTCGATGTAATACATCCATTGGCAAACGTCAAAAACCCGAACCCCCATAGGGTAACGTGTTGTAGAAAACGAATCAACCCGAATCACAAGTAGATATTCTGTTTGGATATGCGGCAAAGCAGCAATTAATCAAGCTGGCAAATAAAAAAAACATGCGGATATGGCCTCCATCGGTGCTCTGGCATTTTTGCCGGACAATTCAGGCATTCCGCAGAATGCCTGAAATTATGCACATACGACGTATTGTATATTTTAATACCGTAACAAATACATGTGAAAAACTGGATTAAATCAATATACCCTGCATATTTCAATAATTTCAGAATTATTTTGAAGCGCAGGGACGGCAGCGATGATTCAGGTACCAAAAAAATTGAGCACATTTTCACGCTGCACAAAAGTATCCCGCAACCCCAGCGCAATCAGTTCCCGGGTATAGCTGGACTGAAACAACAAATAAGACGCCAGCGCCGCACCGCGGGCCTCGGTCGCACCGATGCCGCCCAATAGCGTTCGGATCGGGCGCGGCAGGCTGCCGACGTGGCGGCTGGCAATTTCATCGAGCCGCTCGGAAGGCGCAATGATCAGGGTCTGGATCGGGCGCAGTGGCGTCCTGCCTTTCATTTCGTCAGGCAGCATCGAAAGCGTCAGGTTGATGCGATTCAGGCGCTCGATGTCAACCGCCAGGCTATCCAGGAAAATGCTCGACATTGCGTGTCCGGCGATCTGGGCCAGGCTGGGATAGGGCGCGAACTCGGCTGTAGCGCGCTCCGGTTCCGCCAGGCGGCCGGCGCCGATTACCAGTATCTTGTCCGCCCCCAGGTGAATGGCTGGCGAAATCGGCGCCAGCTGCCGCATCGAACCGTCGCCGAAATACTCGCGGCGACCGAAACAGTACAAAGGCGTGGCTGGGAAAATGAAGGGAATGGCAGCCGAGGCCAGCAAGTGATCAACGCCGATCTGGCCTCGCAGGGCGGTGCGCTGGGTCCGGCTCCAGGGTTCGATATCGACGGCGCTCTGGTAAAAAGTCAGGTGCTGCCCTACCGTATAAGACGACGCCGTCACCGCCAGCGCATGCAAGCTGCCGCCGGACAATGCTGCATCCAGCCGCGGCAAATCCAGCATCCGGTGCAACAGGCTGATCAGCGGCGTGTTATCCAGCAATGCGTTGGGCGGATTCGCATGCCATTGCCGCAGCATCCAGCCGAACGACAGGATCGACAGCCAGCGCGCGCCGGAACGGATGACGCCAAGCGAATCGGCGCGATACACATGCTCGACTTCGAAATGTTCCCACACATTGACCAGAGCCTGCACGCCGGCGCCGAAATCGTCGGCGCTGCAGGCCAGTGCGGTCGCATTGATGGCGCCGGCCGAGGTGCCGCAAATAATGTCGAATGGATTGCGTTCGGAGCGCCAGCCTGCCTCGCCAAGCAGCTCCGCAATGGCCTGCAATACGCCGATCTGATAAGCGGCGCGGGCGCCGCCGCCGGTCAGCACAAGACCCGTTTTCCTTCTTTTTAGCATGGTCGAAGATTAACAGGCTGCAGCTCTTTTGTGTTGTCCGGCGGCGCGCAAACCGCCAATGCGCGCGCCTTAATCCCCCTTGTCGGTACCCTCCCGGCGCGGATCGGCACCGCCGAACCACATCTCTTCGCCGTGGATGCTGACGCGCATGATGCCTTGCAGGCCGGAAGTCTGCTCCATCACGCGTAGATTGTGGCCCTTCGCTTTTAATTCATCGACCAGTGCGTCCGAAACCCGGCCACGCTCCAGTTCGGTCGGGCCGTTGCGGCTGCCGAAGTTCGGCAGGCTGATCGCCTGCTGCACGTTCAGGCCCCAGTCCATGGTGCCGACCAGTACCTTGGCGACGTAGTTGATGATCGCCGAACCGCCCGGTGAACCGATGGTCAGCAGCAGCTTTTTGCTGCCCTTTTCGAACACCAGGGTCGGCGCCATCGTGCTGCGCGGGCGCTTGCCGCCCTGTACCCGGTTGGCGATCGGGCCGTTGGCGTCAGTGGAATCGAAGGAAAAATCGGTCAGCTGATTATTCAGCAGGAAGCCGTCCACCATCTGGCGCGAGCCAAACGCATCCTCAAGCGTGGTCGTCATCGAAATCGCATTGCCGCTGCCATCCACAATCGAGATGTGCGAAGTGCCGGACAATTCCGGTGAAGTATCCTGGCCCCAGGCCAAGTTCATTGCAGGCGGCGTGCCGGGCTTGGCTGTACCCATCGACGTGTCGCCGATCAGCGCCGCGCGCTGCGCCAGATATTGCTTGTCCAGCAGCGGCTTGATGCTGTTGCCCGGCAATGGCACGAAATCGGTATCGGCCACATAGCGGCCACGATCCGCATACGCCAGCCGCCCTACTTCCGAAAACAAATGCACCGCATCCGCAGTCAGGACGCCGTTTTGCGGCGCAAACGGGCGAATGTCCCGGCTTTCCAGCATGCCGAGCATTTGCGCGATGGCGATCCCGCCGGAAGACGGCGGCGGCATTCCGCATACGGTCCAGGCCTTGTAGTCGCTGCAGACCGGTGCGCGCACCCTGGCCTGGTAGCCGGCAATATCGGCTGCGGTCAACAGGCCGGGATTGAGCGGATGGTTTGCAACCTTGGCGGCGATATCCTGCGCAATGCGCCCTGTGTAAAAACTGCCGGCACCGCCGGCGGCAATCTCCCTGAAGACCTGCGCCAACGCCGGATTTTTCAGCATATGGCCGACCGGCCATGACCTGCCTTGCGGATTATAAAAATACGCGGCAGCGACTGCATCTTTTTTCAGGTGCTGCTCGGAAGCCAGCAACGCATTGAGGCGTGGGCTGACTGAAAAACCCTGCTCGGCCAAGCGGATCGCGGGCGTAAACAGCTCGGCCCACGGCAGCTTGCCGTATTGCCGGTGCGCCAGTTCCAGCATGCGCAGTACGCCAGGCGCACCGACCGAGCGGCCGCCCACCACGCCTTCATAGAACGGCAGCGCTTTGCCATGCGCATCCAGGAACAGCTTTTCGGTAGCCCTGGCCGGTGCGGTTTCGCGGCCGTCAAAAGCCTGCACGCTGCTGCCGTCAAAATGCATCAGGAACGCGCCGCCGCCAATGCCGGAGGATTGCGGCTCGACCAGGTTGAGCACCATCTGGGTCGCAATCGCCGCATCCACCGCCGAGCCACCCGCCTTGAGCACCTGGTAACCGGCTTCGGTGGCCAGCGGATTGGCGGCCGCCACCATGAATTTCGCGGCGACCGCGCCGGATTTTTCGGCATAGCCGCTGGCGGCTTCCGGCGCGGCCATGCCGGCAGCCGGGATTTCGTAACGGAAACCGGGGCTGCCAGCGCAAGCACCCAGCAAAACAGCGGCAGTGCAGGCGATGATGGCGCTTCTGATGGCGGTCATGGCAGTCTTCCATAAAAAAAGGCAAGCCAAGCTTGCCTTAGTGTAATCGGATTAAGCGGCATCGCCATTACGACAATGAGGATGCCGCAATACAGCCGCTTATTTCGGCTGCATCCGGATTGCGCCGTCCAGACGGATGGTTTCACCGTTGAGCATCACATTTTCGATGATGGTTTTTGCCAGATGCGCATATTCGGCCGGTTTGCCCAGGCGCGGCGGGAACGGCACCATCTTGCCCAGCGCATCCTGCACTTCCTGCGGCATGCCCAGCAGCATCGGCGTCTCGAAAATCCCCGGTGCGATGGTCATCACGCGAATCCCGCTGCGCGACAGGTCGCGCGCCATCGGCAGCGTCAGGCCAACCACGCCGGCCTTGGACGAGCCATACGCGGCCTGGCCGATCTGGCCGTCATACGCAGCCACCGAAGCGGTATTGATGATGATGCCGCGCTCGCCCTGATCGGTGGCATCGGTTTTAGCCATCGCATCGGCAGCCAGGCGCGACATGTTGAAGGTGCCGACCAGATTGATGTTGATGACGCGCTGGAATACTTCCAGCGGATGCGGGCCTTCTTTACCGACCGTTTTCACTGCGGGCGCAACGCCGGCGCAATTCACCAGTCCGCGCAGCGTACCCATTGCGGTTGCGGTGGCGACCACCGCCAATCCATCCGCCTCGGAAGTGACATCGCACTTGACGAACTTGCCGTTCAATTCTGCCGCAAGTTTTTCACCTGCTTCCACCTGAACGTCGGCCAGCACGACCTTGCCGCCGCCCTGGACGATCATGCGTGCAGTTGCCGCGCCCAAGCCGGAGGCTCCGCCGGTAATGATGAATACGCTATCCTTGATTTGCATGTTTTGCTTCCTTGATGAGTGAAGTTTCGATTTCTGATTATGTTGCCGAGATTACGTTTACGTAATGGTAAATCATCTTGGATTGTAGCTAATTTTTCCAGTGCAACGTTGAAAAAGCGGCTTTCGCCGCTTTTTCATTTAACAAGTTATGACCTTATCGCAGATTGACTTCCACCCGTCGCGCCTGCGCATCGTCGGTTCCGCCCAGTGCGGTCTGCGGCTTTTCCAGCACGATCGCATCCTCCGCAATGCCGGCAGCGAGCAACAGCTGCCTGACGCTGAGTGCGCGCTTCTTGGCGATTTCGGCATTGATTGCGGGATCGCCGCTGGCATCGTGATAACCGCTCAATACCAGCTTGCTGCCGACCGTGGATTTAGCTGCGGCGACCATCGGCGCCAGTTGATCGGCGGCGCCGGCCGGGGCGGCACTTACTCCCGAGGCGAAAGTGATTATCACGGCAGCCACCTGCGGCACGGCTGCAGGCGACGCCGCTGGTGCGGTTCCTGCCGGCGCAATCACTTCGCCGATGCCGGCCGATGACGTCACTACCGCAACCGGTGCCGGCATGGCGGCGCTCTGGATACCGGTTACCGGCAGCAAAGGCACGATCAGCAGCGCAACGATATTGATGATCTTGATCAGCGGATTGACTGCCGGCCCTGCGGTATCTTTATACGGGTCGCCGACTGTGTCGCCGGTGACTGCCGCCTTGTGCGCGTCCGACCCCTTGCCGCCGAAATTGCCATCCTCGATGTACTTCTTGGCGTTGTCCCAGGCGCCGCCGCCGGTGGTCATCGAAATCGCGACGAACAGGCCGGTGACGATGGTACCCATCAGCAAGCCGCCCAGCGCTGCCGGCCCGAGAATCAGTCCGACCAGCACCGGCACCACCACCGGCAACAGAGAAGGCAACACCATTTCCCGGATGGCGGAGGCAGTCAGCATGTCAACCGCCTTGTCGTACTCCGGCTTGCCGCTGCCATCCATGATGCCCTTGATGTCGCGGAACTGGCGCCGCACCTCGACCACTACCGCGCCGGCGGCGCGCCCGACCGCTTCCATCGCCATCGCGCCAAACAGGTACGGGATCAGGCCGCCGATGAACAGGCCGACGATCACCATCGGGTTCGACAGGTCGAACGTGATGTTCTGACCGACCGATTCCAGCGCATGGGTGTAATCAGCAAACAGCACCAGCGCCGCCAGCCCGGCGGAGCCGATCGCATAACCTTTGGTGACGGCCTTGGTGGTGTTGCCGACCGCATCCAGCGGATCGGTGATCGCCCGCACCGACTCCGGCATGCCGGACATTTCGGCAATGCCGCCGGCGTTATCGGTGATCGGGCCGTAAGCGTCGAGCGCCACGATGATGCCGGCCATCGACAGCATTGCAGTGGCGGCGATGGCGATCCCGTACAGGCCGCCGAGCCAGTACGAGGTCAGGATCGCTGCGCACACCGCCAGCACCGGAAAGGCAGTCGATTTCATCGACACGCCGAGGCCGGCAATGATGTTGGTGCCGTGCCCGGTGGTCGACGCCTGGGCGATATGCTTGACCGGCTTGAAATCGGTGCCGGTGTAATACTCGGTGATATACACCATCAGGCCGGTCAGCACGATGCCGACCAGGGCCGAACCCATCATCGGCCAGCGCATGTCCGGCGGCATGATCAGCCAGGTCGCAATCGCAAAACCGATCAGGGACAAGCCCGCCGCCCACCACAAGCCGGTGTACAGTGCCGACATGATCTTCTTGTCCGGCTTGGCCTTGACCATGCCGCAGCCGATGATGGAAGCGAAAATGGATGCGCCGCCCAGCGCCAGCGGATACAGCACCGCCTGCGCTTCCGCGCCCTTGACCAGCAGGCTGCCCAGCAGCATGGTGGCGATCAGCGTCACCACGTAGGTTTCAAACAAATCGGCCGCCATGCCGGCGCAATCGCCGACGTTGTCGCCGACGTTGTCGGCAATCACGGCCGGATTGCGCGGATCGTCTTCCGGAATGCCGGCTTCCACCTTGCCGACCAGATCGGCGCCGACATCGGCGCCCTTGGTGAAGATGCCGCCGCCGAGCCGGGCGAAAATCGAGATCAGGGAAGCGCCGAACGCCAGCCCGATCAGCGGCTTGATGACGTCATGCAGCGACACCGTGCTGCCCAGCCCGTGCGGCGCGGACACCGTGAGCACCCAGTAAAACAGCGTCACCCCCAACAGGCCCAGGCCGACCACCAGCATGCCGGTGATCGCGCCGCCCTTGAACGCCACATCGAGCGCCTGGCTCATGCCCTTGGTGGCAGCCTGTGCAGTGCGCACGTTGGCACGCACCGATACGTTCATGCCAATGAAGCCGCAGGCGCCGGACAACAGCGCGCCGATCAGGAAGCCGACTGCAGTGGTCAGCCCGACTCCCGGCAAAACAGCAATGATGACGAACAGAACCACGCCGACCAGTCCGATGGTGCGGTACTGGCGTGCCAGATAGGCGGCAGCGCCCTGCTGAATGGCAGCTGCGATTTCCTGCATGCGGGGGTTGCCGGGATCCTGCTTGAGAATCCAGCGTCGAGAATTGAGCCCATACACCACTGCAACCAAGCCACTGAGCACCGCAAACCATAAGACTGCTGCCATATTGCCTCTCCCTGTTATTAACGACATGGTTAAAAACATTCCGGGTAGTGGCGCTGGATTTTCATTATCCGACGTTCGCTACCCGTTTTTTGCAAAATGCGATGGTTCTTTTATTTATGCCTGACACTTGGCTCGCGACAAGACACCCGAATTGATCGCAGCACAAATCATTATAGGACCTGGAGTATCACCATTTTCAATGTATTTAGTGCATATTATTATTGCGGTATGAAAATATACTCCATGAATATCAAAGCATTGGCGGAAGCGTCGCTTTCTGGTAAAAAAATCCCGGCACAGATCTGCAGATTTTTTCGTCTCGCCCCTGCCTTTCGTGGACAGGGTTTTTCCCGCCGGCGAAGCGGGTATTTGTGTAGCTGTCTGATTGCCTGCGCTAACAAAAAAGCGGACACAAGGTCCGCTTTCTTTACTCTGCCAGTGCCGCGAAAGCCCGATCGCGAATTTCCTCGACTTGGCCGACGCCGGCAATCTTGCGATATTTCGGCGCGCCCGGCAAGCCGGCCTGCGCCCAGTTACCGTAATACTTGACCAGCACTTCGGTTTGCTCGTGGTACACCGCCAGGCGCTTCCTGACGGTTTCTTCCTGGTCGTCGTCGCGCTGCACCAGCGCTTCGCCGGTCTCGTCATCCTGGCCGGCAACTTGCGGCGGATTGTATTTGACGTGGTAGGTACGGCCCGACGCCGGATGGACGCGGCGGCCACTCATGCGGTCGATGATGGCTTCGTCCGGAACATCGATTTCCAGCACGTAATCAATGGCCACGCCGGCATCCTTCATCGCGTCGGCCTGCGGAATGGTGCGCGGGAAACCGTCGAACAGGTAACCGTTGGCGCAATCCGCATCTTTCAGGCGGTCCTTGACCAGGCCGATGATGATGTCGTCCGACACCAGGCCGCCGGCATCCATCACTTTTTTTGCGGCCAGGCCCAGCGGGGTTCCGGCCTTGACCGCGGCGCGCAGCATGTCGCCGGTGGAGATTTGCGGAATATTGTATTTTTCCTTGATGAATGTGGCCTGTGTACCTTTGCCGGCACCTGGTGCTCCTAACAGGATGAGACGCATGTTATTTCCTAAGACGAGTTTGAATTATGTCTGCAATTGCATCCGATATGCGCCTGGTCAGGACGATATGCTGCACTGCGATAATATGTTTTATCACATTAACTTTTCACGAAACTTACCACAAAATTATGCTGAATCGCTATTTTGATAACAAATTCACATCAAAATATTGGCGTAAAACAAGTGGCTATTGGAAGTATTGGCGCACCCGGATCAGGTCATCCCAGGTATCGACGCCGGCCGCCGGCGCAGCATCGGTGACGTGCACGGCAATCGGAAAACCGTGCCACAGCACCCGCAACTGCTCCAGCGCCTCGATTTGTTCCAGCGGCGACACCGGCAGCGCAGGATAGGCTTGCAGGAATGCATTGCGATACGCGTACAGGCCGATATGGCGCAATGGAACATAGCCCGGCGGCATGACCGTGCGGGATTCTGCGAACGCATCGCGCTGCCAGGGAATGGTTGCGCGCGAGAAATACAGCGCGCGGCCGGCGCGGTCGAGCACGACTTTCACCACATTCGGGTTGAACGCATCCCACACGTCGTCGATCGGGTGCGCTGCGGTGGCCATCGGCACGCAGTCGGCGATCTGTGCTGCAGTTGCAGCAATCAGGGCCGGATCGATCAACGGTTCGTCGCCCTGCACATTGACCACCACCGCATCGGCGGCCAGGCCAATGGCGGCGGCGACCTCGGCGATCCGGTCGGTGCCGCTGGGATGGTCGCTGCGGGTCAGGCTGGCGCGCACGCCGTGGGCGGCGCAGGCGGCCAGGATATCGATGTGGTCGGTGGCGACGATGACCTCACTGGCGCCGGACAGCAGCGCGCGCTCGGCCACCCTGACCACCATCGGCTTGCCGCCCAGATCGGCCAATGGCTTGTTGGGCAGCCGGGTCGACGCCAGCCGGGCCGGGATGATGACGGTAAAAGCCATCGTGCGCTTCAGGTACTGCCCTGGATTTGCGGCGGCGCGGTCAGCGTGCGGGCCTGGTCGGCCCACATGATCGGAATGCCGTCGCGGATCGGATAGGCCAGTTTGTCGGCGCGGCAGATCAGTTCCTGCGCTTTTTTGTCATGCACCAGCGGGCCCTTGCACAACGGGCACACCAAGATTTCAAGCAGTCGAGTGTCCACGACATTTCTCCAGAATTCGTTGGACCAGCGCACCATCGAGGTGCGCGGTCACGGGAACGACCCACAGCCGCGGATCGTGCTTCAGTTCAGTCACAAGCGCACATTTTACTGCATCCTTCTCCGTGATCAGGATGATGTCGGCGCCAATATCGGCAAATGGATTGACGGCAAAATCGTAATGATCGGGCAGCGGCAATTCATCGAAAACCAGCCCGGCCTGATGCAATGTGGCAAAAAACCGTGCCGGACTGCCGATCCCGGCCGCCGCCGCGATCTTCCCCGGCAGCACGCTCAATTTACGCAGCGGCAACTGCTGGGCCGGATCGCACAGGCGCTGCGCCACTGCGCCGGTCAATTCCATCCGATAGGCGTCGGCCGGCATCGCGGCCGGCAGATCGGCGCCCTGCGCCAAATTGAGCACCGTAAAGTCGCGCCGGCGCGTGGCCGGCTCGCGCAAGGGACCGGCCGGCAGCAGCCAGCCGTTGCCGGCGCCGCGGCCGTCGAACAGGACGATTTCGACATCGCGCGCCAGCCGGTAATGCTGCAGGCCATCGTCGGAGACGATGCAATCGAGTTCCGGATGCGCGCTCAACAAGGCTTGTGCCGCCGCCACCCGGTCGCGCCCGACCATCACCGGGCACTGCGCGCGGCGGGCGATCAGCAGCGGCTCGTCGCCGACCTGCTGCGGCGTCGCGTCCGGCAGCACCAGGCGCGGCATTTCCGCCGACGCACCGTAGCCGCGCGAAATCACGCCCGGCACGCGGCCGGCGCGGCGCAGCGCCTCGACCAGCCAGATCGTCAGCGGCGTCTTGCCGGTGCCGCCGACGAATACGTTGCCGACGATGATGACCGGCACCGGCAGCCGCACCGATGCCAGCCAGCCGCGGCGGTACAGCGCCCGCCGCAGCGCCAGCACGGCGCCGAACAGCCGCGCCAGCGGCCACAGCGCGCACGCCAGGAGGCCGCGGCGCAGCCAGGCGCGGTTCAGAGTCGATTCGAGAGTGGATCGGGCAGAAGCCAAGGTCGTTTTTCCGAGGGCGCGGGCAATTTTATATACTTACTGCAGCATTTTTAGTATGCGCAATATGGTACTGCGGAAAATGCTATGTTTTTTTGCATACCCCCGCATGAAATTATTTTTTACCGCTCACCTGAGTGGCAAATGTCACCTTGGCGAATTGCGCCAGGCGGGCCGCTTCCAGCACGTTGATCACGCTCTGATGGGGCGCGGCGCCGTCGGCGCTGATGACCACCACCGGGTCTTTTTGCGGCACGCCATTGAGCGTCGCTGCGGCTTTCAGGCTTTCGGCCAGTTCCTGCACATCGTGGTAGGCCACTGCGGTATCGTTGATGAGGTAACGGCTGCTGTCGGTGCCAACGCCGACATTGATCTCGAACGGCCGCTGCGGCACCTTTTCGGCGTCCGCAGTCGGCAGCGTAATTTGCAATTCGGAAAACTTGCTGTAGGTGGTCGTGACCATCAGGAAAATCAGGATCACCAACAGCACATCGATGAACGGGATCAGATTGATTTCAGGTTCTTCGCGAGCGCTGATTTTACGAAATTTCATGCTGCGCCTTTCGCTTACGACTGCCGTGTGCCATGCACGACGTCAACGAATTTCACCGCTTTTTGCTCCATATCGACGATGAAACTATCGACCAGCGCACGGAAATGCCGGTAAAAAACCAGCGCCGGCATCGCAATCAGCAAGCCGAAACCGGTGTTGTAGAGCGCTACCGAAATGCCGTGCGCCAGCTGCGCCGGATTGGCTCCGGTGGCGGTCTGCGAGCCGAAAATCTCGATCATCCCGACCACGGTGCCGAACAGCCCCATCAGCGGCGCCAGCGAGGCAATCGTCCCCAGCGTGGTCAAAAACCGCTCGAGTTCATGCGCGACGCCGCTGCCGGCTTCCTCGATCGACTCCTTCATGATCTCGCGCGGCGCGTCGACGCTGCGCAGGCCGGCGGCCAGCACGCGGCCCAGCGGCGAATTCTGCTCCAGCTTGTCGATCACTTCGGCGTTCACCTTGCCGCTGCGATGGACGCGGATCACTTCGTCGAGCAAAGTCGGCGGCAGCACCAGATTGCGCCGCAAATAGATGCTGCGTTCGATAATCAGCGCCAGTGCAATGACTGAAGAAATGAGCAACAGCCAGATCGGCCACCCGGCTGCTTGAATAATGGCGAACAAAGGAAACTCCCGGTTGGTATTGAAGATGGATTGAATAGCGCGAAGCCGCAATGTAACGTGTTGGGAACGTGGCGGCAAGCACGAATCCATTGCCAGCGCACGAAAAAAACACGATCCCGCAGCCTGCCCCGCCCGTTGTCCCCAATCATCAAGTTCTGCACAAATTATGTGGATAACTTTGTGTGCAAGTAATGGGTAGACGATTAAGTGGTTGATTCTTATGGCTTTATAAAACCTGAACGAAAATTAGGCAGACGTTGTGCGCGCCATCCACTCCAATGTTGTGCACATATTTTGTGGATAACTGTGTGCGCAAGCTCAGGAACAAGTTATAAGCCGTTGATTACAAATTGATTTAACGTTTTGATTAAAATCAAGGCAGAGGCAATTTCCAGCCGGAATCGCATTAATTTCATTGTCACAAACGCCACAAAACGCTGCAGCGGCGCATAAAACAGCGCAAACCGGCAGCATTGCATGGCACAATCGCCGGCAATCCCGGTTCTGCACATTTTTTGTGGATAACTTTGTGCGCAAGTACCGAAGCCGGGGCCGAAGTACTTGATCCGTAAGGATTTTTCATTGTCGTCTATAAAGAATGCAGCGCCATATCGATGATTACGCCAAACGACTCCCCGGATATTTTTCCCGCTACGCCGATCCTGAGCGTCTCGGCACTCAATCAGGCGGTAGCCAGGATGCTGGAGCGCGGCTTCCCGCTGACCTGGGTGGCGGGAGAAATTTCCAACTTCACCCGCGCCGCATCCGGCCACTGGTATTTCACGCTCAAGGACAGCACCGCCCAAGTGCGCGCGGTGATGTTCCGCGGCCGCGCCCAATACGCCGACTTCATCCCCAGGGATGGCGACCGGGTCGAACTGCGCACGCTGGTCACGCTGTATGCGCCGCGCGGCGATTACCAGCTGAATGTGGAAGCGATCCGGCGCGCCGGCATCGGCAACCTGTTCGAGGCGTTTCTGCGGCTGAAAGAAAAGCTCGGCGCCGAAGGCTTATTCGACCCGGCGCGCAAACGGCCGCTGCCGCTGTTCGCCAGAACCATCGGCATCGTCACCAGCCCGCAAGCCGCCGCCCTGCGCGACATCCTGAGCACGCTGCAGCGGCGCGCCCCGCATGTCGAGGTGATCCTGTACCCGACCCCGGTGCAGGGCGAAGGCGCTGGCGGCAAAATCGCCGACGCCATCCGTCTCGCCTCCAACCGCGGCGACTGCGATGTGTTGCTGCTGTGCCGCGGCGGCGGCAGCATGGAAGACTTGTGGTCGTTCAATGAGGAAGCGGTGGCGCGTGCGATTGTCGATTGCAACATGCCGGTGATTGCCGGCGTCGGCCATGAAACCGACTTCACCATCGCCGACTTCGCCGCCGACCTGCGCGCGCCGACCCCGACCGCCGCCGCCGAGATGGCAGCCACGCCGCGCGCCGACTGGCTGGCAACCATCATGTCACAGGCCGATGCGCTGCTGCGCGCAAGCCGCCGGCAGCTGTCGGACCGCGGCCAAACGCTGGACTGGCTGTCGCACCGCTTGCTCAGTCCGAAGGCGGCCATCGCCCGCGAACGGCAGCAACTGCAGGCGCTCGGCCAGCGCCTGCGCTTGGCCGAGCGCACCCGGCAAAGCGCGGCGCGCTTTGCACTGACACAGATCAGCACCCGGCTCGGCGCACAACGGCCCGATAGCGCCGCCCGGCGCAATCTGTTGCACGAACATGCGCGCCGCCTCGCTGCGCAACTGGCATCCGCAGCAACCCAGCACCGGCAAGCGCTGGCGGCACTGGCCGCGCAACTGGAACTGCTGAACCCGCAACGCACGCTGGAACGCGGCTACGCCATCGCCACCAACGCTAAAGGCCAGGTCATCCGCAGCCCCAACGCACTGCACCCGCGCGACACCGTCACGCTGCGCCTGGCCGGCGGCAGCGCCCAGATCGGCATCGCCAGCGTGCAGCCGGTGCTGGAATCGCTGGGATCCCCCGAATAAGCGCCGCCTGCAAGCGATGCGCATCCGTCATACAATTGACGATCCTGCAAAATCGATTTTTACCTGAACGAACAACCAAAAGGACACATCATGGAACATACCCTGCCAGCCCTGCCGTACGCATTGGACGCACTGCAACCGCACATCTCCAAGGAAACCCTGGAATACCATTACGGCAAGCACCATCAGACCTACGTCACCAACCTGAACAATCTGATCAAGGGCACCGAGTTTGAAAACGCCACGCTGGAAGACATCACACGCAAGGCGTCCGGCGGCCTGTTCAACAACGCAGCCCAGGTTTGGAACCACTCCTTTTACTGGAATTGCCTGTCGCCCAACGGCGGCGGCGCACCCAGCGGCGCGCTGGCTGCCGCGATCAACGCCAAATGGAGCTCGTTCGACAAGTTCAAGGAAGAATTCACCAAATCCGCAATCGGCAACTTCGGCTCCGGCTGGACCTGGCTGGTGAAAAAGGCCGACGGCTCGGTCGACCTCGTCAACACTTCCAACGCTGCGACCCCATTGACCGGCGCCGACAAGCCGCTGCTGACTTGCGACGTCTGGGAACACGCGTACTACATCGACTACCGCAACGCTCGCGCCAAGTACGTCGAAAGCTTCTGGAATCTGGCCAACTGGGATTTCGTCGCGAAGAATTTCGCCTAAGCGTCGTCAGCGCTGTCTAAAAATGTGACAAATTGAATATGTTTTAACAAATGTTCAATGAACATCAAGAGCCATTGCTTTAATGTAATGGCTCTTTTTTTTGCTTAATCGTGTCTGTTCACGCTGGCCGTACTCGTTCCGACTTCCCGCTGACAGCTTGAGTTGCGCGGCCACCATGCGCAACGGGAAACGGCACTTCATCGGCGGGAGCAGAGGCAACCGTTCCCCGAAACGAAGTAGCCCACTGAATCAACCGTGATAGCGCAACGCACTGATCAGTAAGGCGAATGCGTCAATCGTGCACTAACTAACCAGCCCTACAGCGCTCCCCCAGCAATGCCGAACGCGTCACGGGAGTTTGCAGTTGCTCGAGCCACCACTGCAGCGCCCGCCCCTGACCCGCCTTGCCGCCCTTGCGCCAAGCGTAACTGGAATGGATCTGCTGTTTGGCCCGTTCCACGCTTTTGACCACCAGCCGTCCGGTGTCGATATAGGGTTGCGCGAGGCAGGTAGGCAAGAAGCCGGCGCCCAAACCTCTCACCTGCGCATCCAGTTTCGTGGGCATATCCGCCACGGTGAGCACATCCTGTCCGGTCAGCAGGCCAATCGAGAGGCTCGCACCATGCTGGACCGAGTCGGCAATCGCTACCGCCCGGTGCTGGCGAATCACCTTATCAGATAACGGCTCAGTTACGTGTGCCAGTGGATGATGCGGCGCCACCGCAAAAACAAAACTCACCGTGCCAAGGGGTTCCCGGCGCAGGCCAGTCTTCGTGTTGTCATCCATCACCACGCCTAGCGCAAGATCAGCCTGCCCGCACGTCAGGGCCTCCAGCGTGCCAGACAGCGTTTCGGCACGCAGCTTTAGCCTGGTTGGCGGATTCAGCTTTAAAAAAGTTGCGCAAAGTTCCATCACCGTAACATGATCGATGATGCTGTCTACCGCAACGGTGAACTGCGGCTCCCACCCCGTTGCCACGCGCTTGACGCGATTGGCTACCGCGTCGATTTCCGCTAACAAGCCGGCCCCCTCCCGCAGCAGTTCCGCACCCGCTTCTGTCAGTTGGGCCTGGCGTGAGCTGCGGTCAAACAGCAATACGTCAAGGGCGTCTTCCATCTGACGCACACGGTAAGTCAGGGCACTTGGCACCATGTTGCTGGCGCGTGCCGCCGCCGCAAAACTGCCAGTATCGGCGATCACTTGCAGCATGGCGAGGGAGTTAGGGGTCAATACATCGCGCGGTGTGGGCATGAAAGTCATCTTAATTCAATTATTTTGAATGATGCCATCAAATTGCCAGGATCAGCAAGGCGTTGGCCGCGACCACAATGGTTCCGGCATCGACAAGGGCTGCGGCTAAGCAACAAGGGGCGAGAGATTGCAAATCTCTTACCCACCGTTTTACCTCGCCCCGAACCTCACAGTTTGTTTCATCCATAAATTGAGTCTCATGCATGACAAAGCCGACCTTACTTACCGGGCCAGAACTGCTTTCCGGGGAGGATTTTGCCCGCGTATGCACCGAAGTCACTGGTAAGCCCGTCCAATACGTCACGCCGGACGAGGCCACCTTAACCTCCCTGCAACTATTGATCTGTACGGAGGGCGCATTGGCCAATGACGAGGGACGCGCAATCTATCAGTCGATTTGCGGCGCATGTCGCGCACCCGAGAATGCCATGGTCAGTTCGCCCAAAGCAGGCGACACTGCCGAATGGAGCCGGCGCTTGCCCAAGGGACTGGAGGCGGTCACGGACAACGCCGTCAATGGTTTCCGCGGCCATGCCGCCCAAAGGGCGGCGCCAGCATGCTTTCCCGCGAGCAGGTTCGCCAAGCGATCGAGTACATGGCGGTGCCCAGGAAATGAGGCGTCGGCTTTTTTTAGGATAGGGTACAAAAATGAGCGGTTATCTGGAAAACGGCCAATGGCACGACGGCTGGTATGACACCCGAGCCACCCATGGCGAGTTCGTACGCACCGTGTCGGGCTTTCGCGATTGGGTCACTGCGGACGGGTCCAGCGGCTACCCGGCCGAACCGGGCCGTTACCACCTCTATGTTTCGCTGGCCTGTCCCTGGGCGCACCGGACCCTGATTGCACGGGCTCTGAAAAAGCTCGAGGCGACCGTGCCGGTATCGATCGTGGAGCCGGCGATGTCGGACCAGGGCTGGGCCTTCAGCGCAACCCTGCCTGACAAGGCAAACGGTTTCTCCCATTTACATCAGCTTTACACCGCGGCTCGGCCCAACTATACGGGGCGGGTCTTGGTGCCGGTGCTGTGGGACACCCAGACCCGCACCATTGTCAGTAACGAATCGGCGGAGATCGTGCGCATGCTGAACCAGGCATTCAATGCCTTCGGGGACGAGCGGGTCGATCTTTACCCGGCGCCGCTGCGCGATGAAATCGACCGCATCAACCAGTTCGTTTACGACAACATCAACAATGGCGTCTACCGCTGCGGTTTCGCCTCCACTCAGGCCGCTTACGAGCAGGCTTTCGCCCGGCTGTTTGAGGCCCTGGACCGGATCGAGTTGATGCTCGCCAGCAGTCCTTATCTGGTCGGGCGATCGGCCACGGAGGCGGATTGGCGGCTATTTACCACCCTGGTCCGTTTCGACGCGGTCTATTTCGGACACTTCAAGTGCAACCGCAACCGTATCGAGGATTTTCCGCATCTGTCGCGCTATATGCGGGAACTCTACCTGGTACCGGATGTGGCATCGACGGTGAATATCGACCACATCAAGCGCCACTACTACATCAGCCATCCCCACATCAATCCGTCGCGCATCGTGCCAGTGGGGCCACGGCTCAATTTCCTCGCTGCCGCCGACCAGGCCGGCGGCAGCCAGCATTAACGGCGGCATCTATGGAAGATATTGTCTCCCTGTTCGCTCAGTACGGCCTGCTTGCCGTCTTTGTCTGCGTCCTGGTCGAACAGCTGGGCGCGCCCGTGCCAGCGCTGCCGTTCCTGTTGCTGGCCGGGGGCGCTGCTGCCAGCGACGGCGTCTTCGCAATGCAGGCCGTGGCCGTGGCGACGCTAGCCTCCATGATCGCCGATTCGCTTTGGTTCTTCGCCGGACGGCGCTTCGGGCACCGGGTGCTGGCGCTGCTTTGCCGGATTTCGATCTCTCCGGACAGCTGCGTGCGCCAGAGCGAGCTGAGCTTTGCCCGGCGCGGGGTCGCGACCCTGGTCGTCGCCAAGTTCGTTCCCGGCTTGTCGACATTGGCGCCGCCCTTGGCCGGCGCACTCGGCATGCGCACCGTCTCCTTCGCTGTTTTCAATCTGGCTGGCAGCATATTGTGGGCGGGCAGCGGCATCGCCGGAGGCCTGTTTTTCCACAATCAGATCGAGTCCCTGCTGAAAAACCTGAGCGATCTCGGCAGCACAGCCGTGGCGATTGTCGCAGGCTTTCTCGGAGCCTATATTGCAGGACGTATCTGGAGGCGTTGGCGAGTGGCACGATTAGTCGCTAACTTGCCCATGGTTCAGCCCGATGAACTGGCGGATCTGATTGCAAAGGGGGAAGACCTGGTTATCGTGGACGTGCGAGCTTCTCTGAACCAGCTATCCTTGGACGAGCGCATCCCGGGGGCGCGCCATATCGAACTAGCCAGCATTGAAACCATCTCTATCGATGGATGGCCACAGAAAGCCAAAATCATTACCTACTGCTCCTGTCCGAATGACGCTTCGGCGCTCAAGGCTGCGTATCTTCTGACCAAACGCGGACTCGTTGTCAGCGTTCTGAACGGTGGCATTGAAGGCTGGGCGGACGCCGGCCATCCAATGGAAGCCGCGGGCATTTGATTGTTGGATACCCGTTTTTACGGGGACACATGTTGAAATTGATCGGGAAGAATCAGTTGGCGCGTGTGCCGCTTGCATCGACGAATTCACTTCCATGATGTACTCGATGTCGCTATCAGCGAGGATCTGTTACACATCGCCAGCAAGTACCCGATGCATAGCGCATTGAGCGGACGATTTAAGATAAAAAGTGGGCTACTTCAGCAAGCTGTTCTTCACGGAATTTTAGCTGTAAAAACAAGAGCGCACCCATGCTGGGTGCGCAAAAAATCATCTTGACGGTGGCCCGTAACAACATAATGCCACTTGAAAATTGTGTTACCCCGGATAGAATCTTTCACGCTCCGCCCGGGGCAGGCCATTTTAGCCCTTGAATTTTGCAGTTACCGCGGCTACGCGCTTACCGAACAGCATGGCGGTCTCAAGGTCACCGGGCAGCATTTCGTCCGGGCTGCTGTCTGATGGCGATTGCGCCATGGCGCCGCTAAAGGAGCCAACATAATTGACGTCATTGCGCTGGGCGGCCTTCGCGTTGCTCGGCATCATGCCGGTACCAACCCAGATGCCGCTTTGCTGCATGGCCAGAGTGCACAGGTATTGCAGCGTCGACAACTTGTCCCCGTTCATAGTGGCACTGTTGGTGAAACCGGCGAACACTTTGTCTTTCCATTGCTGGGAGAACCAGGGCTTGGAAGACGCATCGGCAAACTTCTTGAACTGCCAAGAGACGCTGCCCATGTAGGTCGGGCTGCCCATGATGATGGCGTCGGCAGCATTCAGTGCTTCCCAGCCGCCTTCTGGCAGATTGCCATCGGCATCGATTGCGATCAGTTGGGCGCGAGCGCCTTCTGCAACGGACTCAGCCATACGCTTGGTGTGACCATAACCAGAATGATAAACCACGACTACTTTTGCCATTTTTTTTCCTTGAGAGACCTACGTTGTGAAATGAATTTGAGAAAACTGTGCCGTTGGTCGATTCCAGGCAAACATCGGCGTCCATCGACCAAACCGAGCTTACGCTTTGCTGCGGGCGTCAACGCTCCAGGCACCGGCACCCCAGGCAGCCAGTGTAAGCAGACCACCGACTACAGCGATGTTTTTGAAGAACAGCAGTTGCGTGACTAATTGTTGGTCCGCTGGCACGGCCCAATAGGCATGGAAAAAGAACGATGCGACCAAGGTAAACAGCGCAAGTGCCGAAGCCGCGATGCGGGTGCCGAACCCCGCTATCAGGGCCACGCCACCGAGGATTTCGACCGTTAAGGCAATGATCGCAGCCAGCGTGGGCATAGGCAGGCCCACGGACGTGATGTAACCAACGGTGCCTGCAAAGCCGGTGATTTTGCCGATGCCCGCAGGCAGAAACAACACGGAAAGAAGCAGGCGACCAGCCAGGCTCAGGGGATTTTGAAGTTTGTTAAACATAGGAATCCTATTATTTCAAGTTAGAAAACAAAAAAATTAAGCCGCTAGATCGAACACCAATACCTCGGCATTGCTACCGTTAGCCAAGGAGATTCTATTTTCGCCTTCCAGCATAATTGCATCACCCGCATTGATGGGCTGGCCATTCACTTCAAGAACGCCGCGCACCAGATGCACATAGGCTTTGCGGTTTGGGTTAAGCGCCAGTTCCGCGCGCTCGTCGCCATCGAACAGGCCCGAATAGAGCGCCGCATCAGCGTGGATGGTGACCGAGTCTTGTGCTCCGTCGGGTGACGCTACCAAGCGCAGAGCGCCGCGCTTCTGTGCAGCGGGAATCGTTTTCTGATCGTAACTCGGCGCAATGCCGGTCACATTCGGCTCAATCCATATCTGCAGGAAGTGGGTGGTCTGGTCTTTGGCATGGTTGAACTCACTGTGCATCACGCCAGTACCTGCGCTCATGCGCTGCACATCGCCCGGCGGAATGCCCTTGACGTTACCCATGCTGTCCTCGTGTGCCAGTTCTCCCGACAGCACATAGCTGACGATTTCCATGTCGCGGTGACTGTGCTTGCCAAAACCGGTACCAGACGCAATGCGGTCTTCGTTGATGACGCGCAGGTTTCCCCAGCCCATATGGTCTGGATCGTAATAGCCTGCGAATGAGAATGAGTGATGGCTCTTGAGCCATCCGTGGTCGGCATAGCCCCGATCTTGTGATTTGCGAAGAGTAAGCATGAATTGATCTCCTGGTTGATGAGATCAATTATGGCCTCGGCCATGTCATTGATGCGCCGCGCCGTTTGATGACATCGTTCAAAACAATTGAACGTAAGATTAGTCATATGCCGACTGCTTGTGGTGTATTGCTCACAGGCGGCGCTCGCCAGCCGCTTCTTGAAATCAACGTTGTAATTGCGCCGCCCCTTCCGGCCGCCTGTCTTTATGCTTGTGTTTAAAGTGGCCCCCACTCCAGTGGGTACTGCTTTGGCAGTGTCAATGATCCGATGGACAGACGGCCTTGATAATGGTTGGCCGAGACTCGTATTTTTCTTGTGCTGGGTCAACTGTCCATGTCCGCACGTGTTTATATTAGGTCAATTGGAAGCCTGTTTTTGGCTTCTCTCCTGATCGTCTGCTGCAGCGACAGATTGTTACAGTGAAGGAATGTCCATGTCCCAATCTATCGATACGATGACCATTAGGGACGCCATCTATGGGCGCTGTTCGGTGCGCTCCTACACGTCAGAACGGATTGACCAACCGACCTTACACACCCTATTGGCGGCTGCGGTGCGTGCACCGACTGCGATGCACGGCGAGCCTTGGCAATTTGCTATCGTTCAAGATGCTGAATTGCTCAAACGGTTGTCAGATCGCGCCAAGGAACTTTTCTCCGCCGAGGCAGCGCACCTGCACCCGGATCAACACAGCCTCGCTGTTTTTACCCAACCAAGCTTTAATGTCTTTTACGACGCAGGAACCTTGGTTGTCATTTGCGCCAAGAATACGGGGCACTTCGCTCTGGCCGACTGCTGGTTGGCAGCGCAGAACCTGATGCTGGCGGCGCACGGGATGGGCCTGGGGACTTGCGTCATCGGTTCGGCCGCATCAGCGCTCAACCTGCCCGACGTGAAGCTCGAACTCGGCATTCCCCCCGCGACAACCGCCGTAGCTCCGATCATTGTTGGCAAACCGCGCGGGGAAGCGCTGGCCAGTGCGCGCAACGAGCCGCAAGTTTTGGCTTGGCGTTAGACGACGTCATTCATGCAGCTATGACCTCAAGGCACCGGATCATCCTGACGGCCGTAGCCGTGCTGGCGGTGTTGGCACTACTGTTAATGACAGTATTCCGAACCCCGATGCTGACATTCTGGCATGCTACAGATGACACTAATATATTGCTCCTTTCCGGCAACATCGAGGCACACGAAAGCGTCCTTAGCTTCAAGACCGTGCAGTCGCGCATCGTAGCCCTTCCATTCAACGAGGGCCAGTGGGTGCATAAGGAAGAAGTGCTCGCCGTTGTCGATGCATCCGACTATCGACAGCAGATGACGATTGCCGAAGCTAATCTTGTCGTGCAGCAGCGGCAACTCGAATCTGCGCGCCAAAACCTGTATACGGCTGGCCGCACACTGCTGGTCGATCAGGCGGATCTGAAGCAACGTCAACTCGACCGGAAACGGGCGCTTGACCTGCAGCAAAAAGGCTTTGTTTCCACTGCGGCGCTCGACCAGACCGAAACGGCCTTGAAACAGGCCGCCGCCGTGCTTGAACGCGATCAATCGCTGCAGACGGCAGCGGCGCGCAATATAGAGGTTGCGAAAGCCAGTGTGCATAATGGCGAAGAAACAGTTGCGATGGCGCGCATTGTCGTTGGTTACACGACGCTGACGGCACCCTTCGACGGGGTCGTCAGCGTGCGCCAGGCAGAACTCGGCGAGGTGGTGGTGCCCGGCACGCCGGTTCTGACCTTGGCCGATCTCGACCATATCTGGCTGCGTGCCTACCTCAACGAAGCCGACCTCGGCCGAGTGCGGCTAGGGCAGGCCGTGACCGTCAGCAGCGATAGTTACCCCAACAAGCGCTATCAGGGGCGCATTGCTTTCATTGCCGATAAGGCGGAATTCACGCCGAAGAGCGTCGAAACGCACGCCGAGCGCGTGAGCTTGGTTTATCGGATCAAGATCGACATCGCTAATTCAAATCACGAACTGGTACCCGGAATGCCTGCCGATGCGAGAATCGAACTGCACGTCGCGGGGTCGTGATGAACGCACCGGTTACGGCAATGATCGAAGTCAGCGAACTGGAGAAGCGTTTCGGGGCGTTGACGGCAGTTGGAGGCTTAAGCTTCGCAGTGCAGCAGGGCGAAATCTTCGGCTTAGTGGGACCGGATGGTGCCGGCAAGACGACCACCATGCGCATGCTGGCGAGCGTTATGCGGCCCGATGCCGGAAGTATCACCATCGATGGCATCGACGTGCTGGCGCTTCCGGAACTGGCCAAACGCCATGTCAGCTACATGCCACAGCGCTTCGGCCTCTATGAAGATCTGACGGTGGAGGAGAACATCCGCTTCTACGCCGACCTGTTCGAGGTACCGCGCATGGTCTGGCAGGCGCGCGCCGACGCCATGCTCGTGGCCGCTGATATGAGGCCGTTCCGCAAGCGACTGGCTGGTCAGCTCTCGGGCGGCATGAAACAAAAGCTCGGGCTTATCTGTTCGCTGGTGCATACGCCGCGGGTTCTGCTGCTCGATGAGCCGACCACTGGCGTTGATCCATTGTCGCGGCGCGAGTTCTGGCAGATCCTCTATTCGCTGCGCAGCGAGGGCGTGGCGATGCTTATTTCCACCGCCTATCTCGACGAGGCCGAGCGTTGCGACCGTCTCGCCTTGCTGCATGCGGGCACGATGATGTACTGCGACACCCCGGCCGGGCTGAAGACACGCATGCCGGGGGCGATGCTCGAAATTGTCGCCGCTGATCCGCGGCGGGTGCGCGATGCAATACGCGCGCTGCCGGGGGTACAGGATGTGCTGCTGGTCGGCATTGGCGTCCATGTTCACGTCGATGGTGCCGAGCGTCTGTCGCAGATTGCTGCCGCGCTGGCAACAGCGGGCCTTGCCGTAACAGCTATCGAGGAAGTTGCGCCAAGCATCGAGGATTTGTTCGTCGCCCTGCTAAAGCACGAAAACGGGAAGGAGCATGCGCAATGACAAGCGATCTCCAAGCGCAGATCATCGTAGAAGGACTGGTTAAGCGCTTCGGCGTTTTCGTCGCCGTCGACCATGTCAGCTTCGCTGTGGGACGCGGCGAGATCATGGGCTTCATCGGCCCCAATGGCGCCGGCAAATCGACCCTGATCCGCATCCTCTGCGGCCTGCTGCGCCCCAGTGCCGGTCGCGCGCTGGTCGCCGGCATCGACGTCGCGCAGGACCCGGAAGCGGTGCGCCGACGCATCGGTTACATGTCGCAGAAATTCTCGCTCTACAACGACATGAGCGTGGTCGAGAACCTGCGTTTCTTCGGCGGTATTTACGGCGTCCCGCGCGCCGACTTCGCCGCGCGACTGCGTTTTGCCGTTGATATGGCCGGTCTGGCCGGGCGTGAGGATGCGCTGGTCGCGACCTTGGCCGGCGGATGGAAACAGCGTCTGGCGCTCGGCGCCGCAATCCTGCATCGGCCGTCTATCCTCTTTCTCGACGAGCCGACCTCGGGCGTCGATCCCGGTTCACGCCGGCGCTTCTGGGATCTGATCCACTCCCTCGGTGAAGAGGGGGTCAGTGTGCTGGTGAGTACGCACTACATGGACGAAGCCGAGTATTGCCACCGCATCGCGCTGATCAATCGTGGCCGCCTGATTGCGCTCGGCACGCCGCAGGCATTGAAGCAGCATTCGCTCGGCGGGGAATTGCTGGCGCTGGAGGGCGATCGCATTGGCGATGCCATCGCTCAACTAGAGAAATCGCCCGGCGTACAGGATGTGGCGATGTTCGGCAATGCGCTGCATGTGCTGGTGGACGAGGCCGCGGCACGTTCCCCCGAGCTTCTGGCGCGCCTCGCTTCGGTGGGGATGGCTAATGTGCGCGTGCGGCGGATCGAACCGTCGCTGGAAGACAGTTTTGTGCACCTCGTCGGCGCCAGCGCACTGCAGGCAGGCGGTGCGCCGTGAAATGGCGGCGGGTCAAGGCGATCGTCGTCAAGGAGAGCCTGCAGATCGTGCGCGATCCGCGCAGCCTGATGATCGCGCTGCTGATTCCGCTGCTGCAGATGTTCATGCTCGGCTATGGCATCAACCTCGACGTCAAGCATATTCCGCTGTGCGTCTACGACCGCGAGGGTAGCCAGGCGTCGCAGGACTTGATGCGCCGTTTCGTAGCCTCGCCGTATTTTGCGTTGCAGGGGATTGCCAGCAGCTACGCCGAGCTCAGGCACGACCTCGACAGCGGTCGTTGCCGCCTGGCCATCGTGGTTCCCTCCGGATTTTCCAAAGGGCTTGCCGATGCCGGCGAGGGCGTGGTTCAGGCGCTGCTTGATGCGACCGACACGAACACGGCGAACCTTGCTGCCAATTATGCGCGTGCTGTCGTCGCCGGCTATTCCGCCGATGTCCAGCTCGATTTCATTCGGCAAAGAGGCGGCAGCGTGCAGACACTGACGCCGGTCGAGGTGCGGGCGCGGGTCTGGTTCAACGAGGATCTGGTGAGCCGGAACTTCATAATACCGGGGGTCGTTGCCCTGGTCATGGCCATCGTCGGCTCGCAACTGTCCTCGCTCACCATAGCCCGCGAGTGGGAGCGAGGGACGATGGAGCTGCTGGTGTCGACGCCGATCGAGCCGCTGGAGTTAATGCTCGGCAAGTTGCTGCCGTATTTTGTCATCGGCATGGTCGACGCATGCATCTGTCTGGCACTAGCGGTGTTCTGGTTCGCAGTCCCATTTCGCGGCACGCTTGTCGCACTCTTCACCACCACCGGCCTGTTCCTCACGGTGGTGCTGTGCATCGGCTATTACGTCTCGGTATCGATTCGCAGCCAGGTCGGGGCGAGCCAGGTGGCGCTGTTGCTGACGATGTTGCCGACGACGCTGCTCTCGGGTTTCTCCTTCCCCATCGATCAGATGCCGGCGGCGGTGCAGGCAGTCACCTATCTGGTCAGCGGCCGCTATTACGTGACCATCCTCAAGGCGCTGTTTCTCAAGGGCGCACCTTGGGGCGAACTGGTGTTGCCGATATTTTGCCTGGCGCTGTATGCGCTGGTGATGGTGGTGCTCGCGGCACGCGCCTTCCGCAAGACGCTCGATTAGGGCCGCCATGATCGGACGCATCTTCCACCTACTTCTGAAGGAGTTCCTCGAACTGAAACGCGACAAGTCGGCGCGCTTCCGTTTGTTGGTGCCGCCGGTGGTGCAGATGATCCTGTTTGGCTACGCTGCGACTTTCGAAGTGTTCAATGTAGCGACGGTTATCCTCGATCAGGACCAGACGCAGGAGAGCCGCGCGCTGGTGGCCGATTTCGTCCACAGCAGCCGCTTTAAGCTCGTCGCCATCGCCGCCGGGCGCCGGCAAGTGCAGGACGCGGTCGAAAGCAGTGCAGCGCAACTCGGCATCGTTGTGCCGCCGGGGTTTGCCGAATTGCTGCGCAAAGGCCAGAGCGCGCCGTTGCAAGTTCTGGTCGATGGCACCAACTCCAACACCGCCCTGATCGCGCTCGGTTACGCCGGTCAGATTTCCGGCGCCTTCGGCCAGACTTACGCGCAGAACTTGGCCGAGCGCACCGGCCGTGCGCTCGGCCGGCCGCTGGTGAGCGTTAATCTGCAGGAGCGCTACTGGTACAACCCCAATCTCAACAGCCGCTGGTTCTTTGTTCCCGGCGTGATCGGCACGCTGACCTTGATTACCATCGTCAACCTGACCGCCTTTGCGATCGTGCGCGAGCGCGAGGTGGGGACGCTCGAGCAGATTCTGGTCACGCCGATCCGGCCGATCGAGTTCATCATAGGCAAGACGCTGCCGTTTTTCTTCATTGGCCTGCTGGAAGTGTCGATCGTGGCGGCGGTCGGCATGGTGTGGTTTCAAGTTCCGTTCAAGGGCAATCCGCTGGTGTTGCTTCTCGGCACCTGCCTCTTCCTGCTGAGCGTGCTCGCGATCGGCCTCTTGATTTCGACCTTGTGCAAGACACAACAACAGGCCTTTGCATCGAACTTCTTTGTACTCAACCCGATGTTCATTCTTTCGGGGTTCAGCTTCCCAATATCCAGCATGCCCGATGCATTGCAGTGGGTCACTTACCTCGATCCGCTACGTTATTTTCTCATCATCATCCGTGGCACTTATCTCAAGGGCGTCGGCATCGACGTTCTCTGGCCGCAGATGGCGGCGCTGGCAGCGCTGGGACTTGGTTTGTTTGCGCTCGCTGTGCTGCGCTTTCGTAAGTCACTGGATTGAGCAGGGGCGAGCAAGCGCCATTCGAAGCACTGGTCGTGGCTGTTATCAACGCACGCGGGTAGCCAATTTTCAGACTGCCTGCCGGCAGGAACAGCCGCCGCGCGGCATCCTTGATAGGCAATCCTTCAGTCTCCACCAACTTGACTGCATATTCGCACTAACAATCCTGCGGTGAATTGCCGACATTGGCAATCCCGGCCAGCGGGCGGCAATCAGCCGTGCTGCGACTGGCCGGGTCTGGGCAAGACCGGTCTGGCCAATGCGGATCGGGCACGTCGCGGCATGCCGGCAAAGGAAAAATCCAGCTCCGGTTGCCGGCCCGACACGATATCGGCAATCGCGCGCCCGGAGCCGCAGCCCATGGTCCAACCGAGCGTGCCGTGTCCGGTATTCAGGAACAGATTACTGAATCCGGTTCTCCCGATATACGGCACGTTGGAGGGCGTCAGCGGCCGCAGGCCGGTCCAATAAGCCGGATTGTCGTAGTCGCACGCGTCCGGGAATAATGCACGGGTGCGGCGCGTGATGGCGTCGCAGCGGATGCTATTGAGTTCGCGCGAATAACCGTTCAATTCGCAGGTGCCGGCCACCCGCAACCGGTCGCCCAGCCGCGACAACACCAGCTTGTAGCCGTCGTCGGTCAGCGAAACGGTCGGCGCCGCTTGCGCATTGGTGATCCGGTAGGTGGCCGAATATCCTTTTCCGGGATAAATCAGCAGATCAATCCCCAGCGGTTTCAGCAGCGGCGCCGAGAAGCTTCCCAGCGCCACCACGAAGGCATCGGCGCGCAATACCTGATGCCGGCCATCCGGCCCGATGACCTCGACCCCGACGATTTTGGCGGCCGGGCCGGTGCCTTCGGAAAGCAGGCGGGTAATGCTGGTGCCGAAGCGGAAGTCGACGCCTGCTCCGGCCGCCCTGGCAGCCAGGCCGGTGGTGAACTTGTAGACATCGCCCGATTCGTCGCTTGCGGTGAAATCGCCGCCGACGATCCGGTCGCGGCTGCCGGCCAGCGCCGGCTCCAGCCGGATCACCTCGTCTGCGGCAATCGAGTTGCGCGGGCAACCCAACTCGCGCATCAGCCGCGCGGCTGCCAGCGACTTTTCGAACTCCTTGCCATCGGTATAGAAATGCAGGATGCCGCGTGTCAGGCAGTCGTATTCGATCCCGGTTTCCGCACGCAATGCCTGCAGGGTCTGGCGACTGTATTCGGCAATCGCGACAATCTGGCGAATATTATCGGCAACCCGGGCCGGCGTCGATTCCCGCAGAAAGTGCGCGCACCATTTCCACTGCAGCCATTCCGGCCGCAACCGGAACAGCAGCGGCGCATCTTCCTTGCCGAGCCACTTCAACACCTTCAGCAACGTGGCGGGATTGGCCCACGGTTCCGCATGCGACACCGAAATCTGGCAACCATTGGCAAAACTGGTTTCCAGGGCAGCACCGTTTTGGCGTTCAATCACGGTCACCTCGTGCCCGTCCTGGCTTAAAAACCAGGACGAAGCAGTGCCGACAATACCAGCGCCCAATACTATGACTTTCATATCGCCCTTATTCTCACTTGCTGCAATGTCACTTGCCCCAATGCGCTTTCCGATCCCGTCAGAACCGGGAGATGCGGCGTTAATTGCCTATAAATCATCATCGCGGCAACAGTTTTCAGTGGTCGCGATCCACCAGCATCATCAAGCTGGAGGTATCCAGTTTGCCGCCACCGCGTTTTTGTATTTCCGCATAATAGGCATCGACCACACGCGTAACCGGCAGCAAGCTGCCGTTACGCCGCGCTTCTTCCAGGCAGATGCCCAGATCCTTGCGCATCAGATCGACCGCAAAGCCGAAATCGAATTGCGATGCCAACATGGTCTTTCCCCGGTTTTCCATCTGCCAGGATTGCGCCGCGCCTTTGGAGATGGCATCGATCACGCGTTCCCCGTCCAGCCCGGCATTCTTGGCGAATGCCAGGCCTTCGGCCAGCGCCTGTACCAGCCCGGCAATGCAAATCTGGTTCACCATCTTGGTCAGTTGCCCTGCCCCGGCAACGCCCATGTGCACCACCGCGCGCGCATAGGACGCGATGACCGTCTCGGCCTGAGCGAATGCCTCTGCATCACCGCCCACCATCACGGTCAACTTGCCATTTTCGGCGCCAGCCTGGCCACCGGAAACCGGAGCATCCAGAAAAGGTATGCCCAATTTGCCAGCCTCCAGATGCAGCTTGCGCGCTGCATCGGCAGAGGCGGTAGTGTTGTCGATCAAGATGCTGCCGGCGCGCATGCGCGACAGGGCGCCATCCGGCCCCAGCGTCACCTGGTACAGATCGTCGTCGTTGCCGACGCAGGTAAACACGAAGTCGGCATCTGCCGCCGCCGCTGCCGGCGTTTCGGCACTGCGCCCCGGATGCGTTTCCAGCCACGCTTGCGAGCGTGCCGGAGTGCGATTGAACACCGTCACCGCATGACCGCGTGCTGCCAGATGTCCGGCCATCGGAAACCCCATGACACCCAATCCAATAAATGCCACTTTTGCCATTTTCAGCCCTTTGCTGTTGGTCAATCCATTATGCCAGCTGAAATTGTGGCATAAATCCGCACCCGAACCGGGTCGGCGGCAATTTTTTGCGCGGCGGCCGCGCTCAGCGAGCATCCGGGCCGGCAACGCCGTCCGCGCTAAATTGGTACCATTGCCGCATCGCCACCATCAGCAGCAAGGAATCGCATGACTCACCTGATCTATATCGCCGACCCCATGTGTTCATGGTGCTATGGTTTCGGCCCGCAGCTTGATGCACTGCTCGATGCGCTGCCTGACGCGCAACTCGATATCGTCGTGGGCGGGCTGCGCGCCTACCACACCGAAGTGATGGACGAAGCCAAAAAAGCCAGCATTCTGGGCCACTGGAAGCATGTGGAAGCCGCCAGCGGACTGCCGTTTTCGACCTCGGGCATGGCGCGCCCGGACTTCGTGTATGACACCGAACCGGCCTGCCGGGCGCTGGTTGCAGCCCGCATCCTGGGCCAGGATTTGCCTTCGCGTTCGATGCTGGATGTGTTGCATGCGATCCAGCACGCTTTTTACGCGCAAGGCCGGGATGTGACCGACCTGCAGGTGCTGGCGGAGATTGGCGCGGCGGCGCTGACGGAGATCCGCGGCCGGGGCAACGGCTTGGCCGGGCAAGCGGCTGCGCCGCTCGACAGCGCCGATTTCCTGGACACGCTGAGCGCCGCCTCGACCAGCGCCGAAACCCGGCAGGATTTCGCGCAAGCCCAGCGCTGGGGCATCCAGGGCTTCCCGGCGCTGGTACTGGAGCATGATGCAACGCTGCACCTGATCTGTTCCGGCTATACAAAAACCGCAGTCCTGCTGGAGCGCATCGAAGCCATCACGCAAGCGGCGCCGTAAGCGCCCCGCTCACATCTTCCCTGGCGACAAATCGTTCCTTTGCTGCCGGTTGCGAAACCCGCCGCAACCACCGCATCGGACACAGTGTTTCCGGGGCGCATCGCAAAATATTTTTTCATAATGTGGTTTTCCACAATAGAAGTAATGGCCCGCTTTATGGACAATGCGCGGCAGACATCGCTTCTTTGGAGACATGATGAAAAAGCCAATTTACAAAGTACTGTACGTTCAAGTGATATTCGCCATCGTATGCGGCGTGTTGCTGGGCGTGTTCGAGCCCAAGCTCGGGATCGACATGAAGCCTCTGGGCGACGGTTTCGTGAAACTGATCAAGATGATCATCGCGCCGGTAATCTTCTGCACCGTCGTGACCGGCATCGCCGGCATGCAGGACATGAAGAAAGTCGGCCGCGTCGGCGGCAAGGCGCTGTTGTACTTCGAGATCGTCTCCACCTTCGCACTGATGATCGGCCTGGTGGTCGCCAATGTGCTGAAACCGGGCGCCGGCTTCAACGTCGACCCGGCCACGCTGGACTCCAGCGCGATCGCGCAATACACGGCGAAGGCCCATGCCCAAAGCAGCGTCGATTTCCTGCTCAACATCATCCCGACCACCTTCGTCGATGCGTTTGCCAAGGGCGACATCCTGCAGGTGCTGCTGATCGCGATCCTGTTCGGTTTCTCGCTCTCGCTGCTGGGTGAAAAAAGCCGAGTCGTCACGCACCTGATCGAAGAAATCTCGACTGCCGTGTTCGGCGTGGTCGCCATCATCATGAAAGCCGCCCCCATTGGCGCATTCGGCGCGATCGCCTTCACGATCGGGAAGTACGGCATCGCGTCGTTACTGCCGCTGGCCAAGCTGATGGGTTCGTTCTACCTGACCTGCGGCCTGTTCATCTTCATCGTGCTGGGCACCATCGCCAGAATGACCGGCTTCTCGATCTGGCGCTTCCTCAAATACATCAAGGAAGAATTGCTGATCGTGCTGGGCACCAGCTCCTCCGAAAGCGCGCTGCCATCGCTGATGCAAAAACTGCAAAAACTCGGCTGCGCCAAATCCGTGGTCGGCCTGGTGGTGCCGACCGGCTACTCGTTCAACCTCGACGGCACCAATATCTACATGACGATGGCGGCGCTGTTCGTGGCACAGGCGACCAATACCGATTTGACGCTGACCCAGGAATTGACCATCCTCGGCGTGGCGATGCTGACCTCCAAGGGCGCGTCCGGCATCACCGGCGCCGGCTTCATCACGCTGGCGGCGACGCTGGCCGTGGTGCCGACCATCCCGGTCGCCGGCATGGCGCTGATCCTTGGGATCGACCGCTTCATGAGCGAATGCCGCGCACTGACCAACTTCATCGGCAACGGCGTCGCAACCATCGTGGTATCGAAATGGGAAAACGAGCTCGATCAGGAAGCGCTGCAGCGGGAATTGCACAACCCGACCCCGGCGGCGGTCGCGGCGGCACCGCATGAAGTCAGCCCAGTGCCGGCCTTGCGGCAGCGGGAATCGACCTGAAACCAGAAAAACCAGCCTGCCGGCTGGTTTTTTTATGCATACCACAATACAGATGTGTGTATTTTTTAATTAATAGACAAATAAAGCTGAAAATAATGCTTTTATTAGCATACCCCTGTTTATCGACCATGGCTGCGGATAATTCAGGGGTTCCATTGCGGCCGACCTGAGGCATACCAGGCGCTTCTCAGACCCGTCCAGTATAATCACCCCCTGCTTTTCCATTCAGAATGCCATCGCCGCCATGTCCGACTCCCCTGAACTACTGCTCCCCGCCGGCTCGCTGGCCAAAATGCACGCCGCCTTCGACTATGGCGCCGATGCCGTCTATGCGGGCCAGCCGCGCTACAGCCTGCGCGCCCGCAACAACGAATTCGCGACGCTGGAAGCGCTGCAGGCCGGCATCGAAGGCGCCCATGCGCGCGGCAAATTGTTCTTCGTCGCCAGCAACATCTTCGCCCACAACGCCAAGCTGAAGACCTACATCAACGACATGGCGCCGGTGATCGCGATGAAACCGGACGCGCTGATCATGGCCGACCCCGGCCTGATCATGATGGTGCGCGAAAAATGGCCGGAAGTACCGGTGCATCTGTCGGTCCAGGCCAATGCGGTGAACTGGGCCGACGTCAAGTTCTGGCACAAGATGGGCCTGACACGAGTGATCCTGTCGCGCGAACTGTCGCTGGACGAAGTCGAGGAAATCCGCCAGCGCTGCCCTGAGATGGAAATCGAAGTGTTTGTGCACGGCGCGCTGTGCATCGCGTATTCCGGCCGCTGCCTGCTGTCCGGCTACTTCAACCATCGCGACCCGAACCAGGGTACCTGCACCAATTCCTGCCGCTGGGATTACAAGGTCGAGCAAGCCGACGAGGACGCCACCGGCGATCTGGCGCGGATTCCGGTCGAAACCATCAAGCTCAACTATCAAGCGGCGATGGAAGAAGCGAATCAGGCCTTTTCCGCGCTGGGCAACATGCAGCGCCACCCGCTGGCCAACCAGCCCTACCTGATCGAGGAAGCCGGCCGCCCGGGCGAACTGATGCCGATCCTGGAAGACGAGCACGGCACCTACATCATGAACTCCAAGGATCTGCGCGCGGTCGAGCACATCGAGCGACTGGTCAAGATCGGCGTCAATTCGCTGAAGATCGAGGGCCGCACCAAGTCGCTGTACTACGTGGCGCGCACCGCGCAGGTGTACCGACGCGCGATCGACGACGCAGTCGCCGGGCGTCCGTTCGACCTCAACCTGCTGGGCGAACTGCAAGGGCTGGCCAACCGCGGCTATACCGACGGCTTCTACCAGCGCCACCATACGCAGGATCACCAGAACTACATGGAAGGCGTATCGAAAACGCATCGCAGCAAATACGTCGGCGACGTGCTGTCGGTGGCAGACGGCTGGGCGCTGGTGGAAGCGAAGAACCGCTTTTCAGTCGGCGACCAAATCGAGATCATCCACCCGAGCGGCAACCAGACCGTGACGCTGGAACGGATGCAGGCCTTTGACGGCAGCGAAATCAGCGTCGCTCCGGGCAGCCCGCACAAGGTGCGCATCCCGCTCGACGCCCGCTTCGACAAAGCCTTGATATCGCGCCTGCTGTAAGGCGGCGCTTCCGTTACACTCTCGTTCATAAGAATTTGCCGGAGTGGCGACATGAAATGGGAAGGCAATCGCGAAAGCGATAACGTGGAAGACCGCCGCGGCGGCGGTGATGGCGGCGGCTTCGGCGGACGCTCGATCGGTCTGGGGACGATTGCGATTGCGCTGGTGGCCTCGTATTTCTTCGGCGTCAGCCCGATGACCGTGATCAGCCTGCTGTCGGGCGGCTCCGGCCAGATCGGCAGCACCCGGTCGGCGCCGGCGCAACCGGCTGCACGCAATGACCCGATGGTGAAATTCGTTGCCACCGTACTGGCCGACACCGAGGATACCTGGGGGCCGATTTTCCGCCAGAGCGGCTCCAGCTACGTACAGCCGAAACTGGTGCTGTTTGCCGGCTCCACCCCGACCGCCTGCGGCACCGGAGACACTGCGTCCGGCCCATTTTATTGCCCGGGCGACCAGAAAGTGTATATCGATCTGGCGTTCTTCCAGACCATGCGCGAGCGTTTTCAGGTTTCAAGTGATTTTGCGCAGGCGTATGTGATCGCGCACGAGGTCGGCCATCACGTACAACACATCTCCGGCATCATGGACAAGGCCGACAAGGTGCGCCGCAACGGCTCGGAAAAACAAGCTAACGCACTGTCGGTCAAGCTGGAATTGCAAGCTGACTGCTTCGCCGGCGTCTGGGCCTTTCACGCCAATCAGGCGCGCAGCATCCTCGAGACCGGCGATGTGGAAAGCGCATTGAAAGCGGCCACCGCGATCGGCGACGACACGCTGCAACAGCAGGCGCAAGGCCATGTGGTGCCGGATTCCTTCACCCACGGCACCTCGGCGCAACGGGTACGCTGGTTCAAGCGCGGCATCGATAGCGGCCAGCTGAACAACTGCAATACCTTCGGTGCCCAGCAACTCTGAACTGCGGCAATTATCAGCACTCCCGGGCTGATGCGAAAATCGCAGGGCATCGATTGACATCATAAATTTGATGCACACATTTCCGGAGCTGCGCGCAAGCACCAGGCAGAATCGCCGGTAAACGTAAAACGGGCCGCAATGCGGCCCGTTTTTACGTTCTCGTTGCTGAATTACTTCTTGCCCGTCTTGGCAGCTGACTTCTGCGCGGCCGCTGCAAAACTTTGGGTCGCCTTGGTAACATTTTCTTCCAATGCTTCCGCTGCTTTCTTGGTGGTTTGCAGCATCTGATCGTAGCCGGCATTGGCGTTGGCAACCACCGACTTGAGCATCTCGACCACGCCTTCGGAACCAGGAGGCGCATTCTTGGTTAACTCTGCGATCATCTTGCTCAGATTTTCGCTGGTTTCAGCGAGCTGCGCCTCTGCGGCCTTGGCCAGTTCCTTCTGGCTGGCGGCAGTGATGCCGGCCAGCTCACGGCTGTATGCAAGCGCCTTTTCCGCGCTCGGTTGCGTCTGGGAAGCGCTAATTTTCAGAAAATCCTGCATGTCTTTCGCCGCCAGCAGCTGCTGGCCTGCCGCTGCCGAATCCTCAAGTGTGGCTTTGGCAACATTGACGTTCAGGTTGATGATTTTTTCCGCTTCGCCAAATACCTTGGCGGTCAGGGAATTGATCATTGCCAATTGCGCTTCAAAGTGGGACTTGCTTGCTGCCAGAAACTGCTCTTGAATTGTAGACATGACACTCTCCTTTTTGTTGAGTATTGCTAATCGAACCACGTAATGGTGCGCTGCACAAATGCACTTTACACAAGACACAGAAAAATGTCCAGCATTTTTTGTGCGGCGCAACATAAGAGATAAAAGCCAATACATTCGACTCCCACCCTGCCGAAGCGCTCAATCCGCCGCCAGGCTGCGCGCAAATACCCCGATTACCTGCGCGACATCCGGATGCGTCACATCCCTGTGCGTCACCAGCCGCATGTGGGCGCTGACGCTGGCAACGATGCCGTTTTCCTGCAGCGCCGCAGCCAGTTCCAGGCAGCATTGCGGCGGCACATCCACATACACGATATTGGTTTGCGGCATCCGCACCGCCAAACCGGGAATCTGCGCCAAACCTTGCGCCAGATACAGTGCATTCGCGTGATCCTCGGCCAAGCGCGGCACGTTATGCTCCAGCGCGTGGATGCCGGCCGATGCCATGATGCCAGCTTGGCGCATGGCGGCGCACGGCTGGGTGGCGGTATCGCTACGCAGGTCGATGGTTGCAGGCGCCATGCTGGATTTCCTTTTCTGATGCATCCACTGAGAAATGCAACGAGTCGATGAATTGACGCAGCGCACATTATCCGTCACATGTTTGCCTGTTTCGGGCTTATGTCAATAAAATTGGGGATTATTGCGCGCTATAATCAAACAAGATGCATTTTGCGCGCTTGGCATCTCTTCGAATTTCGCATCATTCATTCACATACGGATAAATTAATCAAAAGGAAATGACATGGCAAACGCAAGACAAGTAGTGATCGTCGGCGCAGCACGCACCGCTATTGGGACTTACGGTGGCGCCCTGAAGGACACCCCGGCCTGCGAACTCGGCGTGGTTGCAGTCAAGGAAGCCTTTGCCCGCGCCAAGGTCGATCCGGCCAGTGCCGGCCAGATCGTGCTCGGCAACGTGATCCACACTGAAACGCGCGACATGTACGTCTCGCGCGTGGTCGGCGTCAATTCCGGCATGGCACACGAATCGGTGGCGCTGACCCTGAACCGCCTGTGCGGCTCCGGCCTGCAAGCGATCGTTACCGCAGCCAATGCGATTCAACTGGGCGACACCGACATTGCGGTTGGCGCCGGCGTTGAAACCATGAGCCGCGCCGCGTTCTCGGTACCGTCGGCCCGCTGGGGCGCGCGCCTGGGCGACACCAAGATGGTCGACATGCTGGTCGGCGCAGTCACGGATCCGTTCGGCGTCGGCCACATGGGCATCACGGCCGAGAACGTTGCGGAAAAATACAAAATCTCGCGCGAAGAGCAGGACGCTTTTGCAATCGATAGCCAAAAGAAAGCGCTTGCCGCAATCGCTGCCGGTCACTTCAAATCGCAAATCGCACCGGTCGAAATCAAGACGCGCAAAGGCATAGTCGCCTTCGATACCGACGAGCATCCGAAAGCCGATGCCACGCTGGAAAGCCTGGCCAAGCTCAAGCCGGCATTCAAGAAGGATGGCGGCACCGTAACTGCCGGCAATGCCTCCGGCCTGAACGATGGCGCCGCCGCTTGCGTGCTGATGGAAGCCGGCGCAGCGGAACGTGCCGGCCTGTCGCCGCTGGCGCGTCTGGTATCGTACGCGGTCTGCGGTGTCGATAATGCGATCATGGGCACCGGCCCGATTCCTGCGGTGCAACTGGCGCTGAAACGCGCCGGCCTGAAGCTCGACGACATGGCCGTGATCGAATCGAACGAAGCTTTCGCAGCGCAGTCGCTGGGCGTCTGCCGCGGTCTGGAACTCGACCCGGCCCGCACCAACCCGAACGGCGGCGCGATTGCGCTGGGCCACCCGCTGGGCGCAACCGGCTCGATCCTGACCGTGAAATGCGTGTACGAACTGATTCGCACCAACCAGCGCTACGGCCTGATCACCATGTGCATCGGCGGCGGCCAGGGGATTGCAGCGATCGTCGAACGCCTGTAACCAGGCGCCGCAGCCGGAATCTGTCCGGCCAACAAAAACCCGCGCATCGTCCAGCGATGCGCGGGTTTTTTTAACGCGTGCCGGGCGCTACCTTCATGCGGTAAAAAAGCGCTCCGCCATTTCCTCCAGCCCCAGCGTCGCCAACACTTCCTGCAGCCGCTCCGACGGCCGCTTGCGCGGCAGGTCCTGGTAGGTGGCGATGATCAATTCGTTCTTCATCGAATGTTCCCAGCCGACCAGTTCGGTCACGTTGACCTGGTAGCCATGCGCTTCCAGTTGCAGGCAGCGCAGCACATTGGTGACCTGGCTGCCGAATTCGCGCGTATGCAGCGGATGGCGCCAGATTTCAGTCAGCGCGCTTTTCGCCAGCGCCTTGCCCTTGTTGCGCTTCAGCACCGATGCCACCTCGGCCTGGCAGCATGGCACCAGCACCATGAAGCGCGCGTTCTTTTTCAAGGCGAAACGGATCGCATCGTCGGTCGCGGTATTGCAGGCGTGCAGAGCGGTGACGATATCGACCTCGGCCGGCAGCCGGTCGGACAGGGTCGCTTCGGCCACCGACAGGTTCAGGAACGACATGCCGGGGAAATCCAGCCGCGCCGCCAGCGCCTCGGACTTTTGGACCAGTTCATCCCGGGTCTCGATGCCGTAAATGTGCGAAGCGCCGGCCAGCGACTTGAAGAACAGGTCGTACAGGATGAAGCCCAGATACGACTTGCCGGCGCCATGATCGACCAGGCGAATTTCGCCGCGCTGCTGCAGCACTTGTTGCAGCAAGGGTTCGATGAATTGGTACAGGTGGTACACCTGCTTGAGCTTGCGGCGGCTATCCTGGTTCAGCTTGCCGTCGCGCGTGAGGATATGCAATTCCTTGAGCAGCTCTATCGACTGGCCGGGCCGGATTTCGTGCATCTGGGCTACGGGCTTTACATCTGACATTGCACAAGATCCATTCTGAACGCAAAGGAGCAGGAAAAATCCTGCAAAATTTACAAAATACTTGGGGTATAGCTAAAATACCTGCATTTTACCCACGGCTTTATTGCGGCATTTAAAAATACATAATTGGGTATATAAAGCCGCGCAAAAGGCATGAAAAGCGCCTTGCGAACACTCGCGAGTGCGCTTTTTCGTGCCATTTGATGCCGTATTTATTCTGCCTCGGCAATCCATGCCATCTGGATCGATTCGAGAATTTTTTCGCCCGAATGGTCGGGCTGGTCATCGAAGCCATCCAGTTCGCAGACCCAGCGGTGCAAATCGGTAAAGCGCACCGTCAACGGATCAATTTGCGGGAATTTGTCGAAAAGTTCTTCCGCAATACGCTGGCTATCGGTCCATTTCATGCTGTTCTCCTGTCCGTCCTGCGGATCAATGATTTTCGCGTGCGTGGTTGATCGTGTACTTCGGAATTTCAACCACCAGATCCTCTTCGCCCACCAGCGCCTGGCAGGACAGGCGCGAAACCGGCTCCAGGCCCCAGGCCTTGTCGAGCAAGTCTTCTTCCGCTTCGGTGGCGTCCTCCAGCGAGGCGAAGCCTTCGCGGATGATGACGTGGCAGGTGGTGCAGGCGCAGGATTTTTCGCATGCATGTTCGATCTCGATCTCGCTGTCGAGCAGCACATCGCACAGCGATTTTCCGGTCGGCGCATCGATCACCGCACCGTCCGGGCACAGTTGCGGGTGGGGAAGTATGACGATTTGGGGCACTCTATTTACCTCGAAAATGGGATGGGCTGCCGCGAACGGCATTGAACGATGCGAAAAATATTCTTGCGTCAGGCGATTTCATCGAGCTTCTTGCCGGCCAGAGCGGAGCGCACACTGCGATCCATGCGGCGGGCGGCGAAATCCTCGGTGCCGTGCGCCAGTGCGCTCACCGCAGCGCGAATTGCAACATGATCGGTGCCCTGGACTTGCTCGCGCACACCTTGCAGCAAGGCATCGATGGCAGCGCGCTCATCAATGGACAGCAAATTGCCATCGTCATCCAGTGCCGACCGGGTTGCCAGCATGATCCGTTCGGCCTCGACCTGCTCTTCGCGCAACGCGCGCGACTGCATGTCGATATCCGCCGAAGCGAAGGAATCCTGCAGCATGCGCGCGACTTCGTCATCGCCCAGGCCGTACGATGGCTTGACCACGATCGAGGCTTCCACCCCGGAACGCAATTCCCGCGCCGACACCGACAGCAGGCCGTCCGCATCGACCTGGTAGGTGATGCGAATCCGCGCGGCGCCGGCCGCCATCGGCGGGATGCCGCGCAATTCGAAGCGGGCCAGCGAGCGGCAATCGCTGACCAGCTCACGGTCGCCCTGCACCACATGCACCGCCAGCGCGGTCTGGCCATCCTTGAAAGTGGTGAACTCCTGCGCCCGGGCGCACGGGATGGTGGCATTGCGCGGAATGACTTTTTCCGCCAGCCCCCCCATGGTTTCGATCCCGAGCGAGAGCGGAATCACGTCCAGCAGCAGCCAGTCGTCGCCGGCAGTGCGGTTGCCGGCCAGCAGATTGGCCTGAATCGCCGCGCCCAGCGCGACTACCTGATCCGGGTCGATGTTCGCCAGCGGCGTAGTCTGGAAGAACTCTCCGACTGCCTTGCGCGCATGCGGCATCCGGGTCGCACCGCCGACCAGCACCACGCCGTCGACATCGTCGGCCGACAAGCCGGCATCGCGCAGCGCCTTGCGGCAGGGTAATAATGTTTTGGCGACCAAATGCTGGGTAATTTCAACGAATTGGGCCGCACTTACGACCAGACTCACGCTTTCGCCCGAATTCAGCGTCGCATCGATGCGGGTTTCGGATTTGGATGACAGCAGCTCTTTGGCTTCGCGCGCCTTGACCATCAGCAGCCGGGTATCCTGATCCGACAGCGGCGCTAGCTTGGCCTGCTCGATGATCCAGCAAAACAGCCGGTGGTCGAAATCGTCGCCGCCCAGAGCGGAATCGCCGCCGGTGGACAAGACTTCGAACACGCCCTTGGTCAGTTTCAGGATCGAAATATCGAAGGTGCCGCCGCCCAGATCGTACACCGCATAAATCCCTTCGGAGCCGTTGTCCAATCCATAGGCGATCGCCGCGGCAGTCGGTTCGTTGAGCAGGCGCAACACGTTGATGCCGGCCAGACGGGCCGCATCCTTGGTGGCCTGGCGCTGCGCATCGTCGAAGTACGCCGGGACCGTAATCACCGCGCCGACCAGATCGTCGCCCAACGCGTCTTCCGCCTGCTGGCGCAGGGTGGCCAGGATTTGCGCGGAAATTTCGACCGGGCTCTTGACGCCGGCGACGGTATTGATCTGCACCATGCCGGGCGCATCCTGGAAATCGTAGGGCAGGTTCTCGACATATGGGACATCCTTCAGGCCGCGCCCCATGAAGCGTTTGACCGACACGATGGTATTTTTCGGGTCTATGGTCTGCGTCGCCTGCGCCTTGTAGCCGATATGCACCTGGCCGCCGGGCAGATAGCGCACAATGGACGGCAGCAGGCAGCGCCCCTCCGCATCCATCAGGATTTCGGGAATGCTGTTGCGTACGGTGGCGACCAGCGAATTGGTGGTGCCCAGATCGATTCCGACCGCCAGCCGGTGCTGGTGCGGCGCGGTGGACATGCCGGGTTCTGCGATTTGTAAGAGTGCCATGCGATATTACCGTGAAGCCGGCAAGGCGATGCGAATACCGAGGCCGATAAAGGCACACCCTGCCAGACGATTCAAATAAAGGGAAGCGGCGGCATTACGCTGCAGATATGCACCGACGATTCCGGAAAAAAAAGCGATGCTGCCGAAGATGGACAGCGTCACCAGAATGAACAGGCCGGCCAGCAGCAGCATCTGGGCGGCGACATGCCCCGCCTGCAGATTGACGAATTGCGGCAGGAAAGCGATGAAAAAGAGCGTCACCTTGGGATTGAGGATATTGGCAACCACGCTCTGCCAATAAATTTTGCGCGGCGCCACCATGGTCGCCAAGGCATCCGTGTTGACGATGGCTCCCGCGCGCAAAGTGCGCACGCCAAGGTAAATCAAATAGGCCGCGCCTGCGTAACGGATCACGTCATAAGCCAGCGGCGCAGCCTGGATCATTGCCGCAAAACCGAGCACTGCCAGCAGGGTATGGAAAATCAGCCCGGAACTAAAGCCCAGCGCCGCCACCAGGCCGGCCTTTTTGCCCTGCGTGATGCCGCGCGTCAGCACATAAAGATTGTCCGGACCGGGAGCCAGCGTCGCGGTCGCCGCCGCGACCAGGAATAACCAGATATCAGGCATCAGTTTTCACCTTCATACATGCGTCGATCAAGCAGCTTCGTGGGCGGCGAATGCAGCGCCGATCTCGTGGCCGAATTTCTCCAGAAACATCAATTGCCGCACGCCCAATGCCGCCTGGGTGAAGTCTGCCGCATCCAGCGCAGCGCCGATCTGTGCCACCTGGTCCTTGCGCAGCGCGCGCAATTCGGCATCGATCTTGTCCAGCGCCGCCACATCGCGGGCTGCGCGGGCATCGTCGAGGGCCTCGCGCCATTCCATCTGCTGCATCAGAAAAGCCGTCGGCATCGCGGTATTCGATTCCGTCTGCAGATCGATGCCGTGCAGTTCGCACAGGTAAGCCGCGCGCTTGAGAGCATCCTTCAAGGTCCGGTACGCCTCGTTGGCACGCGTCGCCCATTGCATTGCCACCCGTTTTTCGGCGTCGCTGGCAGTAACGAACTTGTCAGGATGGACACGATTCTGAACTTCGTGATACGCGGCATCAAGCGCCTTGGCATCGAGCGTGAACTGCTGCGGCAGCTGGAATAAATCGAAGTGATTTTGCATTTACATTTGCGCAAGAATTAAAACAAAAGCCTGTCCGGACATCAACAGGCTCATTTTCGGGCAGGATGCTCATCATTTACAGCGAAAATCGGAACGCGACATCCGCCAATCCAGCAGATCGTAACCGATGTTTCCTGTTGCCTACGAAAGGCGCGAATGAAATTCAGAATCCGATGCCTCGCTAAAACATAGGGAGTATAGCCATTTTTATGGATTTTCCCGCATACAAATACTGCGGGTAAAAAATATACTCTTTACAATAAACGGGTGCGTAAAACTCTCGCCACAGCGGACAGCTCTATTTTAACGTTATTAATCATCACTTTTTTCATGTTTTCGTGGACATTGTTTTTCCACTGCATGAACACGCACCGGATTAAATCGTAAAAGATTCGCCGCAACCGCATTCATCCTTGACGTTCGGATTATGGAACTTGAAGCCTTCGTTCAAGCCTTCGCGCGCGAAATCCAGTTCGGTGCCATCAATGTAAGACAGGCTCTTCGGATCGACGAATACCTTGACGCCATGCGATTCGAACACGATGTCTTCCGCTTCCATCTGGTCAACGTATTCGAGCTTGTAGGCCAAGCCGGAACAGCCGGTGGTACGGACCCCGAAACGCAGACCGATGCCATTGCCGCGCCGGTCGATGTACCGGCTGATGTGTTTCGCCGCTTTTTCAGTGAGAGTAATTGCCATGATTTTCTCCGTGACGTTCTTCCGGCGGGAAGAAAGAATGCTGTTTTGCACCAAAAACTTACGCTGCCGGCGATTCCGTGCCGTGCTTGGTTTTATAGTCCAGCACCGCGGCCTTGATCGCATCTTCGGCCAGAATCGAGCAGTGAATTTTCACTGGCGGTAATGCAAGTTCTTCGGCAATTTGGGTATTCTTGATATCCAGCGCCTGATCCAGCGTCTTGCCCTTGACCCATTCGGTCACCAGCGACGAGGATGCGATGGCGGAACCGCAGCCGTACGTTTTGAACTTGGCATCCTCAATCACGCCATCCGCACCGACCTTGATTTGCAGCTTCATCACGTCGCCGCACGCCGGCGCACCGACCATACCGGTGCCAACCGAATCGTCGCCCTTGTCGAACGCGCCGACATTGCGCGGATTTTCGTAGTGATCGAGAACTTTCTCTGAGTAAGCCATTTTGATGCTCCTTAAAACGATACGTTGATGCGCTTCAGATTCTGAATACGACAATCCGGCTCAATGGGATGCCCATTTGATCGAACTGATGTCGATCCCTTCCTTATGCATGTCCCACAGCGGCGACAATTCACGCAATTTTGCCACTTTCGATTTCATGAGTTCGATGGTGAAATCAATTTCT